>JBBQZK010000040.1:0-20674 GCA_038207785.1 Candidatus Limnocylindria bacterium
ACCCGCGGTCGTTCACGTCGAAGCCGTGGTGGGCCCAGGCCATCGTGCTCGCGGCCGGCGTGTTCATGAACTTCGTCCTCGCGATCCTGATCCTCACAGTCGCCTTCATGACCGGCACGACCGCGCCGACCGGCGACGTCCGCGTGTTCGATGTGCGGCCCGGCTCACCGGCCCAGGCCGCGGGGCTGCAGGTCGGCGACATCGTCATCGATGTCGACGGCACACCGGTCCACACCGCGCGCTCCATGGTGAACATCACCGCCAAGGCGGCCGACAAGCAGCAGCAGATCTCCATCGACGTCCTCCGCAATGGCCAGCAGCCGCCGCCGATCCAGGCGACGCCTCGCGCCGACCCGCCGGCCGGCGAAGGCCCGCTCGGGGTGCAGCTGGAAGAGGTGCAAGCCGCCGTATCGGTGCCGCTCGGCCAAGCCGTCGGGTCGGCCGTGAGCCTCACCGGTGACGTCGTCGGCCAGATCGTGGCGCTCCCCGGCCAGCTCCTCGCGCAGCGTGCCGCGCCGGCCGGCGGTGCGCCGGTCGTCGGCGGACCGATCGAGATCTTCCGCGTGACCGGTCAGGTCGCCCAGTTCGGTATCCCGACGTTCCTGAAGCTCGTCGGCGTGCTGTCGGTGAACCTTGGCGTCATCAACATCATCCCGTTCCCGGGACTCGACGGCGGCCGGCTGTTCTTCGTCCTCCTGGGCGCGATCCTCCGCCGCCGGCTCTCGCCGCAGGTCGAGGCCGCGATCCACGCCGTCGGGTTCGTCCTGCTGCTCGGTCTGCTCGTCATCGTGAGCATCTCCGACATCCGTCGCGCCATCGGCGGCTAGCACCGTCGCCGATTTGACGGTGGGCCGGCGCGCGGGCTGGAGTACATTCGCCGCCCGATGAACGACGCCGTCGTATCCGTGCGCGGGCTCGAGAAGACGTACAAGGTGCACGAGCGCCAGACGGGCGTCGGCGCGACGGTGCGGTCGTTCTTCAATCGCACGTTCAAGGATGTGCCCGCCGTGGGGGGCATCGATTTCCAGATCGCGCGCGGCGAGGTCGTTGGCTTCCTTGGCCCGAACGGGGCGGGGAAGACCACCACGCTGAAGATGCTGTCCGGCCTCCTGTACCCGACCGGCGGCGACGCCGCGGTCCTCGGCTACACGCCGTGGAAACGCGACTACGCGTTCCTCCGGCGGATCGCGCTGCTCATGGGGAACCGCACGCAGCTCGTGTGGGATATCCCGGCGGCCGATTCGTTCCTTGTGCTGAAGCAGATCTACGGGGTCTCGGACGCGGACTTCAAGACCCGCGTCGATGGTCTCGTCGAGCTCCTCGAGCTGCAGCCGCTCATCCACAAGCCCGTCCGGCAGCTCTCCCTGGGGGAACGGATGAAGGTCGAGTTCGCGGCAGGCCTGCTGCACGGGCCCGAGGTCGTGTTCCTGGACGAGCCGACGCTCGGGCTCGACGTGTCGATGCAGGCTCGCATCCGGACATTCGTGAGCGAGCTGAACAAGCGCAGCGGTGCGACGATCCTCCTCACCAGCCACTACATGGACGACATCGTCGCCCTCTGCAAGCGCGTGATCGTCATCCACCACGGCAAGCTCCTCTATGACGGCGCCCTCGCGGATCTCGCGGAGCGCATGGCTCCCTACAAGGTCGTCGGAGCGACGCTCCGGGAGGCCGCCGCGCACGCCGACCTGTCGCGCTACGGCGAGGTCATCTCGAACGACGGAGCGGGCCGCGTGAAGCTCCGGGTGCCGCGTGCTGAGGCGCCGGTCCGCACGGCGCGCCTCGTCGCGGACCTCGGCGACGCGCTCGCCGACCTGTCCCTCGAAGACCCGCCGATCGAAGACGTCATCGACCGGGTCTTCTCGGGTGAGGACCTCGGCGCCGCCCCAGCCGAGCCGCTGGGCGCTCGATGACCCTCGTCGCGATCTATAAGGCGCTCCTGCTCGCGGGCTTTCAGCAGATGGCCCAGTACCGGATCCAGTCGCTGCTCTGGATGCTGTTCGCCATCATCCGACCGGTCATCTTCCTCGCGGCATGGGTCGCGGTGGCGACCGCGCAGGGCGGCTCCATCTCCGGCTACACGGTCGGCGACTTCGCGGCGTACTACGTGATCCTCACGTTCGTGAGCCAGCTCTCGATGGCCTGGAACTCCCACGAGTTCGAGTGGGAGGTGAACCAGGGCCGCCTCTCGGCGAAGCTCCTCCGGCCGCTGCACCCGCTGCACTACGCCGTCGTCGACAACATCGTGTTCAAGCTGACGACGCTGCCGGTGCTCGGACTCATCCTCGTCGCGGTGTCGATCTCGTTCGGCGCGCACTTCCAGACGCAGCCATGGCACGTGCTCGTGTTCATCCCGAGCATCGTGCTCGCGTCCGCGCTGTTGTTCCTCTTCGGGTGGATCATCGCGTCGCTCGCGTTCTGGGCCACCCGCATGAACACCGCGAACACGCTGTGGCAGCGCGCGGCCTTCGTGTTCGCCGGACAGATCGCGCCGATCGGGCTCATGCCCGTCTGGCTGCAGGCCATCTCGTACGCCCTGCCGTTCTGGTACATGCAGGGCGCGCCGACGGAGATCCTTCGCGGCTCCGTGACGCCAGAGCGCGCGGCGCTCATCCTCGCCGGGCAGGCCGCGTGGCTCGTGGCCTGCTACTTCGGCTTTCGGCTCATCTGGAAGCGCGGCGTGCGCGCCTACTCGGCGGTGGGGGCGTGATGCGTTACGTCCGCATCGTGCGGACCTTCGTCGGCGCCGAGATGCAGAACGAGCTCGCGTACCGGCTCAACTTCATCCTGGGGATCTTCGAGATGGTGCTCGTGATCGGCACGAGCATCGGCGCGGTGCTCGTCCTGTTCACCCAGACCACGTCGTTGAACGGCTGGAGCCTCCCGCAGATGATCGCGCTCACCGGCGTGTACTACCTGGTGCAGGGCGGCGTGAACCTCGTGTTCGCGCCGTCGTTCGAGAAGCTCATGGAGCACGTGCGGCAGGGGACCCTCGACTTCACGCTGCTGAAGCCGGCGAACACGCAGTTCCTCGTGAGCACCCGGCACTTCCGCATCGTCCGGCTCGCCGACTTCCTATTCGGCACGAGCGTCGTCATCGTGGGCCTCGTGATGCTCGGCGACGCCGTCACGGTCTGGTCCGCCCTCGGCTTCCTGGTGACGCTGGCCTGCGGGATCGCGTGCGTGTATGCGCTGCTGCTGACGCTCGTGACGCTCGCGTTCTGGTTCGTGCGGGTCGACAACATCCTCGCGATCTTCTGGGCCTTCACCGACGCGGGCCGGTTCCCGATCGATCTGTACCCCGGCTGGCTCCGCCTCACGCTCGCGACGATCGTGCCGATCGGCATCGCCGTCACCGTTCCGGCGGAGGCGATCTCGGGGCGGATGTCGCTCGAGACGTTCGTCGGCATGCTCGCCGGCACGATCTTCGCGGTCGGCTTCGCGTCATGGTTCTGGCGCCGGGGCCTCACGTCGTACACCGGCGCGAGCGCCTGAGGGCAGGCACGCTGGCCAGCGGACGAGCGGCGTCGACGGACGGAGATCGGAACAGGCACCTCATCGCCGAGTTCCATCTCAAGCATGGCGAGAACATCGGTCGCTTCGGCGATCGCATCCTGCTGCTTGCGACCAAGGGCGCGAAGAGCGGCCGCGCGCAGCTCGTGCCGCTCGCGTACCACCGCGACGGTGACCGATACGTCATCGCGGCATCGCACAGCGGTGGGCCGCGGGATCCGGACTGGTACCGCAACCTCGTGACGCAGGGGCGCGCCACCCTGGAGGTCGGCGACGAGCACTTTGAGGTCACCGCGACGCCGATCGCGCATGGACCGGAGCGTGATCGCCTCTATGCGGCGCATGCGGCGCTGATGCCGGGCTTCCGGGCCTACGTCCGGAAGACGAAGCGCGTGATCCCCGTGGTCGTGCTCGAGCGCGTCGCGCCTTCCTCTAGGGCGTGATGTGGAACGAGGCGACGATCGCGCGGAGGTCCGCGTCGATCGCGGCTCCCGGCTTCCAGTCCGGCGCGTCGACCTTGTAGCCGACGACGAACATCCGGCCGGCGTCGTACACGTAGTACGCGACCGAGAACCGCGGCCCGTTCGTGACCTTCGCCGCGACGCGGCCGTCGATCGATGTGCTCTCGACGATCTGGCCCTGCGCCCAGCCCGCGAGCAACGGGTCCGTGGCCCAGGCCATCGGCGACCACGCCGCCGGGTCACGCCACAGCTCGACGACGGCGACATACGACCACGCCGCGCCGGGACCCGGATCGCCGAGCACGCCGGCCTCGTCCGCGGCCGAGCGGATGGTGAAGACCTCGTGGCCGACCTTGCGGCCGCCGTTCGTTAGCATCGCGGAGAGCACGGTCGACTGGCGCCAGGTACCGGGCAGCTGGACCGAGTACCCGAGGGTCTGGCTGACATACGCGGTCGCGGGGCCGACCGGGCCGCGCGTGGCCGCGAGCGCAGTCGCGCCGAGCAGAGACACCGTGATGACCGTCGCGACGAAGGCCGCGAACGGCGTGAAGCGCCTCATCGCCGGTCCACGAGCCAGAACACGCCCTCGTCCTGCATCCAGGTGACGCCGTCGATGACCGGCCGCAGGAACACCCGGTAGATGCCCGGGCTCGGCGGACCGATGAGCTCGAACGGATACTGCGCTACCTGGTCCGGCGCGACGGTGGCCGCGCTCTGCCCGACGCGGCTCGTCCCGGTGAGCACGCTCACCTGATCGCGGGCCGGCTCCGGACCGAACGTGCCGATGCGCGAGTTCGCCTGCGACCAGGCGTCCCATCCGGTGTTCCGCCAGAGCCCCGTCGTCGAGTGTCGCTCGCCGTTGCCGAGCACGACCCACTCGCTCCCGCCGGCGTACTGCGCGGAATAGCGCGAGCGGTTCGCCGACACGGGCGCGGTGCCCGCGGCCGGCTCGCCGGCGTCGTCGAAGCGGATCTGTACCGAGCGCTGGACCGAGACGCCATCCGGTGGCGTCGGCTCGACGGCGAAATGCAGGTGGTCGCCGGGGTTGCCGCAGACGATGCCTGCTGCGCCCGCGTCGGCGATCGGATGTCCCTGCGCCACGGTCTGGCCCGGCGCGACGGACGCCGAGGCGTAGCTGATGTGCCAGTAGATGGAGGAGTAGCCGTCACCGTGATCGAGGACGATGTAGTTCGCGTCATTCCGGAACGCCGGATCGCACGAGCCGGTGCCGAACCCCGCCACGTAGCGGATGACCGTGCCCGAGTGCGCGGCCACGACCTGGTCGCCGATGTGGAGCCCGAAGTCGTAGGCCCACACGTCGTTCCCGATGCAGTGGCTACCGCCGGCGCGCGCGCAGGTCTGGTACGCGCCGGGGGTCTGCGTCACGACGTAGGCCCGGCCCGGGGGATACGGGAGCCGCAGCCCGCCGTACGCCGCCTGCGCCGGGGTGGCCACGAACGCGAGGCGGGTGAGGACGCACAGGGCGACGAGGCAACCGCGCAGGAGTGACCGTCTTGGCACGTTTCAACTAACGGTAGGCGGGTACCCTTAGTACGTATGCAGTCTCCGATGACCGTGGATCTGAACCTTCCGGAGGATCGCGTCGGGCCGCGTGTGCGTCGAGCAAGCAAGCGCATGTGGGTCGGCGGCGTGCCGATCGGGGACGGCGCTCCGATCGCCGTCCAGTCGATGTGCACCACCCTCACGCACGACATCCCCGCCACGATCGCGCAGATCGAGCGGCTCCAGGAGGCGGGCTGCGAGATCGTGCGCGTCGCCGTGCCGGACCGCCGCGCGGGTGAGGCCCTCAAGGAGCTCGTCCGCCGGAGCATCCTCCCGGTCGTGGCGGACATCCATTTCGACTACAAGCTCGCCCTCATGGCCCTCGATGCGAAGGTCCACAAGCTCCGCCTCAACCCCGGCAACATCCACAACAAGGACGGCGTCCGCGAGGTCGTGAAGCGGGCCAAGGAGCAGAGCACGCCGATCCGCATCGGCGTGAACTTCGGCTCGATCCCGGACAAGCTGCCCGGCGACCTGCGTGATGACGCGCAGCGGATGGTCGATCTTGCCCTCTCTGAGATCCGGATCCTCGAAGAGCTCGATTTCACCGACATCATCGTGAGCGTCAAAGCGTTCGAGGTACCGAAGATGATCGCCGCGTACCGCCGCCTGGCGAAGGCCATCCCGTATCCGCTGCACCTTGGGGTGACGGAGTCGGGCACGCTCCTCTCGGGGTCGGTGCGATCGACCGCAGGCATGAGCGTGCTGCTCTACGAGGGCATCGGCGACACGATCCGGGTCTCGCTCTCGGAGGACCCGGTCATGGAAGTGCGCGCGGCCTTCGACATCCTCAAGTCGCTCGAGCTGCGCGACCAGGGCCTCACGCTCGTGGCCTGCCCGTCGTGCGGCCGCGCGGACATCGACCTCATCCCGCTGGCGAAGGTGGCCGAGGAGCGGCTCCGCGCGCTCCCGGTGCCGATGAAGATCGCGGTCATGGGCTGCGAAGTGAATGGGCCGGGCGAGGCGAAGGATGCCGACGTCGGCATCGCCGGCGGCGTAGGCAAGGGCGCGATCTTCCGCAAGGGGAAGGTCGTCGGCGTGTATCCCGAGGCCGAGCTCATGGACGCGTTGCTGGCGGAGATCGACAAGATCCTGATCGAGAACGGCAAGGAGCCGTATTCACAGAAGGCCCCGAAGCTCTCGCACGAAGGCCAGCTCACGCCAGGGCGATCGGTGCCCGCGGGGACCCGGACATAGCCCTGAACGTCGACGCCTCCAGTGGCGTCGTCCACATCCGGCGCGCGACGATCGCGGACGTCGATTTCCGCAGGTCGGCCTTCTCGCGGTTCACACCGGACGCCTGCACCTTCGTCAACTGTGATTTCCGAGGGCTCAGCTTCGACCGCAAGTGGCAGCCGCTCTTCTCGAGCCCGATCCAGAGCATCTTCAAGGACTGCCGGTTCGACGGCGCCGACCTTTCGAAGGCCGACCCCGGTCAGACCCGGTTCGAGGGCTGCACCTTCGCCGACTCGCACCTCGACAAGTGGCAGGCCACCTGCGCCGAGTTCGTGGACTGCAGATTCACCGGGCCGATCACGAAGTGTCGCTTCTATGGCCGGCCGTGGGGCCTCGCCGCGCAGCACCTTGATCCCCGGCGGGCAACGAACGAATTCCACGGCAACGACTTCCGTAAGGCCGATCTCATCGACACCGTGTTCATCCAGGGGATCCGCTTTGACGAGCAGCGCTGGCCGGAGGGCACGGATTGGGTCCGCGTCGACCGGTTCCACCAGCGTTCCCAGCGGGTCCGGGCCATCGTGCTGAAGTGGCGGGACCCGGAGAAGCGCCAGGAAGCCCTCGACATGCTCGTCCACCTGCAGACCATGTACGGCGAGCAGACCGAGCTGGTCTACCGGCGCCACGACCCCCGGCTCAAGTTCTCGACGGAGACCCAAACCCGAGTCTGGGACGAATTCGCGACCGTTCTCTAGCCGGCCACGCGTACCATTCGCCGACATTCATCGTTCCTTCTGGACCAGCCGCGCCGACGACCTACGAGGAAAAGGGAGCAACCACCATGCAGGATCGAGCACACACACCAGCGGACAGTGCCCTGAATGCCCTCCTTGGCCGGGGCTCCGAGTTCGACGGCAAGCTCAACTTCGAAGGCACCGTCCGCATTGACGGCACCTTCACCGGTGAGATCAGCACGAACGACATGCTCATCATCGGCGAGGGCGCCAAGGTCACCGCCGACATCAGCTGCGGCTCCGTGGTCATCAACGGCGAGGTCACCGGGAACATCAAGGCGACCGAAATGGTCGAGCTGCACAAGCCGGCCAAGGTCAAGGGCGACATCGCGAGCCCCTCGCTCATGGTCGAGAAGGGCGTCCAGTTCGACGGCAACTCCAAGATGGACAGTGCCGCCGGCTCGAACCTGGTGACCCTGAACCGCCGCGAAGGCTCCCAGCCGAGCTAACGCTCGGACTCGGTCCGGCTCGTTTCCCGTTCGCGGAGCTCGCGCTCCAGGCGCATCTCCTCGCGCGCGGTCTTGCTGTGGTGCGGGCAGTGCTGCCACCGGCAGGTGTGCTTGGGCTGCCACAAGATCACGAGGGCGAACGCGGCGATCCCCAGTAGCTCCGCCAATAGCTGCGCAGTGAGCTGATCGGCCTGCATGGTCGCCTCCTACTACGGCTGCGACATGCGCAAAACGTGCCAGCTTGCCTTCCAGCGACAATTCGCTGATGCGCATGTCGCGGATGTTCGGCCGCACGCTCAGGGAGGCTCCCGCAGAGGCCCAAACCCCGGGCCACCAGCTCATGATGCGGGCCGCGATCGCGCGCCCGGTGGCCGCCGGCTTCTACACGTGGCTGCCGCTCGGATTCCGCGTCGCCCAGAAGGTCGAGCAGATCATCCGCGAGGAGCAGGACCGCATCGGCGCCCAGGAGATGGAGATGCCGGTCCTGACACCCGCAGAGGGCTGGAAGACGACCGGGCGGTGGGATCTCCTCGAGCCGATCACGTTCCGCACCAAGGACCACAACGGCCGTGAATTCATGATGAGCTACACCCACGAGGAGTTCATCCACCTGCACGCGATGAACGAGATCCTGTCATACCGCCAGCTGCCGGAGATGGTCTACCACTTCCAATCGAAAGGTCGCGACGAAGCACGGCCGCGCGCCGGCCTCCTCCGGGTCCGCGAGTTCGTGATGAAGGACGCGTACTCCTTCGACATGGACCAGGCCGGCCTCGAGAAGTCGTACGCCGCCCAGCACGGCGCCTACGTCCGGACGTTCGCGCGCATGGGCCTGAAGGCGCTCAGCGTCGAATCCGATACCGGCGCGATGGGCGGCGATATCGCGCACGAGTTCCAGGTCCTGACGGACGTGGGCGAGGACACCATCGCGATCTGTGAGAACGGCGACTACAGCGCGAACCTCGAACGGGGCGTTCGCCGCACCGAGGATGCGCCCGAGTCAGCATCGGTCCCCGCCCCGACCGAGGTCTCGACGCCCGGGACGACCACCATCGAGGCGCTCGCTGCATCGTTGAAGCTCCCGGCCGGCGCGTTCCTCAAGACCCTGCTGGTGAAGGACCGCGAGGGGAAGGCGATCGCCGTCGTGCTTCCGGGCGACCGCAACCTGAATGAGGCCAAGCTCCGCAAGCGACTGCACATCGCGGCCGTCCAGTTCGCCGGCGAGGCGGACTTCGCCACGGTGAACGCGGTCGCCGGGTTCATCGGCCCGGTCGGGCTCGGCGCGCCGGTCCTTGTGGACACGAGCGTCGCCACGGGGCACGGCTATGTCGCGGGCGCCAATAAGAAGGACCTGCACCTCGAGAACGTCGTCCTCGGCCGGGATTTCACCGGCGAGCGCATGGACCTGCACGACATCGCAGCGGGTGACGCCTGCCCGAGCTGCGGCGGACCGTTGCGGCTCGCGCGAGGGGTCGAGGTGGGCAACATCTTCGCCTACGGCACCTACTACGCCGAGAAGATGAACGCCACGTATCTCGCGGAGGATGGGACGCGCAAGCTCTTCGTCGGCGGCTCGTACGGCATCGGCGTCGGCCGCGCGGTGCAGACGATCATCGAGACGAGCCACGATGACAAGGGCATCATCTGGCCGTTCGCCGTCGCGCCATACCAGGTGCACGTCGTCGGTCTGCCGATGAACGACGACACGGTGCGGACGACCGCGGACGCACTGGTCAGCACACTCGAGGAGAAGGGGATCGAGGTCCTGTTCGACGACCGCGACGAATCGGCGGGTGTGAAGTTCGCGGACGCCGACCTCATCGGGATCCCATTCCGGGTGACGGTGAGCAAGCGGTCCCTGAAGGCGGAGAGCTTCGAGCTCAAGGCGCGCGCATCCACGGAGGCGGAGCTCATTCCGAAGGACGTCGCGGCCGACCGGATCATCGAGATCGTGCGGCGCGCGCGAGAGGCCGCGGCACGGTGACCCAGCGGCCGGTGGCGCCGGTCGCGCGCGAGGAGGAGCACAGCCTCGAGACGACGCTCCGCCCGCGCCGTCTCAGCGACGACGAATACATCAACCAGGAGAAGGTGAAGTCGAACCTCCGCATCCTCATCGATGCGGCGAAGGGCCGGAACGAGCCGCTCGAGCACGTCGCGCTCTACGGGCCGCCCGGAGTGGGGAAGACCTCCCTGGCCACCGTGATCGCGAACGAGCTCGGCGTGCAGATCCGGGTGACCAGCGGGCCGGCCATGGAGCGCGCCGGCGACCTCGCCGCGATCCTCACGAACCTCGAGCCCGGCAGCATCCTGTTCGTCGACGAGATCCATCGGCTACCCCGCATCGTCGAGGAGGTGCTGTACCCGGCCATGGAGGACTTCCACCTCGACATCGTGCTGGGGAAGGGTCCGGGCGCGCGCACCCTCCGGCTTCCGGTGCCGCGGTTCACCCTCGTCGGCGCGACCACGCGGATCGGCCGCCTGTCCTCGCCGCTTCGCGATCGCTTCGGTGCGACGTACCGGCTGGACCTCCTCGTGCCCGACGCCCTCGAGCTCGTGGTCACGCGGTCCGCCCGGATCCTCGGCGTCTCGATCGAGCCGGCCGCCGCGAAGGAGATCGCCCGACGGTCGCGTGGCACGCCGCGGATCGCGAACCGATGGCTGAAGCGCGTGCGTGACTACGCCCAGGTGAAGCACGACGGCGTCATCACGCTGGCCGTGGCGAAGGCCGCACTCCTCGCGCTCGAGGTCGACGACGTCGGGCTCGACGCGGTGGACCGGATGCTGCTCTCGGCGATCGTCGAGAAGTTCTCGGGCGGTCCCGTCGGGCTCGAGACGCTCGCCGCGGCGGTGAGCGAGGACACCGAGACGATCGAGGACGTGTACGAGCCGTACCTGCTGCAGGAGGGCTACCTGCAGCGGACCCCGCGCGGCCGGATCGCGACGGAACGGGCCTACCGGCACCTCGGTATTGCGGCCCCGCAGCGATCCTCGCTGTGGGACGACACACCGCCGGCGGGGTGAGACAATGGGGTCATGACAGAAGAGACGACCCCCATCCTTTCCGATGCCGAGAAGCAAGAGAAGATCCTCAACGCGCTTCAGGCGGTCCTCGACCCCGAGATCGGGCTCTCGGTGATCGACCTCGACCTCATCCGCGAGGTCGTCTTCCCGTCGCCCGAAGAGGCCGAAGTGAAGATGGTCCTGACGACGCCGTTCTGCCCGTACGGGCCGATGCTGATCAACCAGATCCAGTCGGTGTCGGAGCAGGCCGCGGAGATGCCCGTGAAGGTCACCGTGCTCCCCGACAAGTGGGAAGCACCGCCCTGGCTGCGCTGAGCTAGGTCTCGCGAGCCGGGCGCGCGCCCGGCTCCACCGCGCGCGAGAGCACGAACAGCACGTCCGACAGCCGGTTGAGCCAGGGCAGCAGGTGTTCGCCGTCGATCTGCCCGGCGTCGGCCAGAGCCACGACGCGCCGCTCGGCCCGCCGGGACACCGCGCGCGCGACGTCCAGCCGCGCCGACAGCTCGTCCTCACCGGGAATGACGAAGCGCGCGGCGATGTCGACGGTCGCGCGGATCGCCGCGGCGTGCTCCTCGAGCTCGGCGACGGCGGTCGCATCGATCCGCTGCGGAAGGCGGGCGACGTCGGAGGACGGCGTGCCGACCTCGGACATCGCGACGTAGAGCGCCCGCTGGAGCTCGAGAAGGCTCTCCGCGATGGAGCCCGTTGCGATGGCTCGAGCGAGCCCGATCGCGGACTGCGTCTCGTCGAGATCGCCCAGGGCTTCGATCCGCGGGTCGGACTTGCGGATGCGTCCGGGACCGAAGAGCGATGTGTCGCCGAAATCGCCGGTCTTGGTCGTCACACGTGCTTGCGGCTTCGCATCGGGCATCGGCGCGAGTCTAGGGATGGACGTCCGCTGCTATATGCTCGATCTGCTTCCGAACGCTCCGTGGAGGGAACGCCCATGCCCACCGGTGGTGGAGACGCAGGCGGCAAAAAGGCCAAGAAGAAGTCCAAAGAACAGCTCGAGAAGGAGCTGAAGAAGCACGGGAGCGTCGCCCCCGTGAACCCGATGGCCTTCGAGGTCATCAAGCCCAAGCGCAAAGAGAAGTTCTAGCGGTGGCGGCGCCAAGCAAGTCCGTGCCGTTGTCGTCCGAGGGGTCGAAGAAAGTGACCGAGAAGACCAAGGCGATCGATGCCGCCATCCTTCAGATCGAAAAGCAGTTCGGCAAGGGCTCGATCATGAAGCTCGGCGCGAGCACCGAGCAGATCGAGAGCATCCCGAGCGGCTCGCTCGCGCTCGATCTCGCCCTCGGCGTCGGTGGCTACCCGCGCGGCCGCGTCGTCGAGATCTACGGCCCCGAGGCGGGCGGGAAAACGACCCTGGCGCTCCATGCCGTCGCCGGCGTCCAGCGGGCGGGGGGCACGGCGGCGTTCATCGACGCCGAGCACGCGCTCGATGCGGCCTGGGCGCGCATTTGCGGCGTGAACACCGACGAGCTCCTCATCTCGCAGCCGGACAACGGCGAGCAGGCCCTCGAGATCGCGGACACCCTCGTGCGCAGCGGCGCGGTGGACCTCGTCGTCATCGACTCCGTCGCGGCGCTCGTGCCGAAGGCCGAGATCGAGGGTGAGATGGGGGACTCGCACATGGGCCTCCAGGCCCGTCTGATGAGCCAGGCCCTCCGCAAGATCACCGGCACGGTCTCGAAGACCAAGACCACCGTCATCTTCATCAACCAGCTGCGCGAGAAGATAGGAATTATGTTCGGGAACCCCGAAACAACTACTGGTGGCAAGGCGCTCAAGTTCTATGCGTCCGTGCGCCTCGACGTGCGGCCGATTGAGCAGATCAAGAACGGGACCGATGTCATCGGCCGGCGCGTCAAGGTCAAGGTCGTGAAGAACAAGGTCGCGCCGCCGTTCCGCATCGCCGAGCTCGAGATCCTCGCCGTCGAGGGCATCTCGCGCGAAGGCGGGCTCGTCGACATGGGCCTGCTCACCGGCGTCGTGACGAAATACGGCGCGTGGTTCAACTACGGCGAGACCCGTCTGGGTCAGGGGCGCGAGAACGCGAAGCAGTTCTTCCGCGACAACCCCGACGTCGCAGCAGAGGTCGAGGGCAAGGTCCGTGAGAAGAGCGGTGCCGTGCCGGTCGGCGGCCCGGATGAGGAAAGCTAGCCGGCCCGCACGCGACGCGCCGCTCGGCGACGCCTACGACGCGGCCGTGCGCTACCTCGGCCCGCGTCCGCGCAGCGTGTCGGAGATCAAGCGACACCTTCGCACGAAGCGATTCGACGAGGCGGCGCAGGACAAGGCCATCGACCAGCTGCGAGCGCAGCGCTACATCGACGACGAGGCGTTCGCGCGGTACTGGGTCGAGCAGCGAGCGAGGTTCCGGCCCAAGGGCGAGCGGGCCATCATCAGCGAGCTCATGCAGAAAGGTGTGGCCCGGGAGACCATCGACGTCGTCCTTGGGGAGGCCGATCCCGATTCGGAGACGAAGCGCGCCAGGCAGGCGATCCGCCGGCCGATGACCCGGTGGCTGTCGATGGACGACAACGAGCGGAAGCGCAAGATCCACCAGTACCTGATGAGCCGTGGCTTCAGCTACGAGGTGATCGAGGACGTCATCGCGCACCCGGAGGCGGAGGAGGAAGCAGATGCGTGACTCGATCGCGCGGAACGTCGAGCAGTGGACGAAGAACAACCGGGACGCGCTCGACGCGCGCGCCGCGGACGCATGGTCCCGTTCGGAGCCGACGTGGGGCGTATTCGGCATCCGCGAAGCCGACCTCGGCTCGCCGCTCGGCGACGTGCGCGGGCTCGATCTCGTCGAGCTGGGGTGCGGCACGGCGTACTTCTCCGCCATCCTCGCCAAGCTCGGCGCACGCCCTGTCGGCGTGGATCCGACCCCGGCGCAGCTCGCGACCGCGCGCCGCATGCAGGAGGAGACCGGCATCCGATTCACCCTGGTGGAGGCGGCCGCCGAGGACGTTCCGTTGGCCGATGCATCATTCGACCTGGCGTTCTCCGAGTACGGCGCGTCGCTGTGGGCCGATCCCACGATGTGGCTACCCGAAGCGGCTCGCCTGCTGCGCCCCGGTGGTCGCCTGGTCTTTCTGACCAACTCCACGGTCGCGATGCTGTGCACGCCTGACGTCGGCAACGTGGGGGAGCAGCTCATGCGTCCGTTGAAGGGGATGTACCGCACCGAATGGCCGGACGAGGTCGGTGTGGAGTACCACCTCGCGCACGGTGAGTGGATCGACCGGTTGCATGCAGCCGGCTTCGAGATCGATCGGCTCGTCGACGTGTACGCGAACGCTGACTCGAAGCGGCACGACTACTACGGCTACGTCAGCCCCGAGTGGGCCCGACAGTGGCCGGCGGAAGAGCTCTGGGCCGCGCGCAAGCGGACCTAGCCGGCGGCTGCCAGCGCGTCGATCGCAGTGGCGAGTTCGATGTCGGCGCGTGAGAGGCCCCTCGTGACATGGGTGGTGAGGACGATGCGGACCGTCTTGTAGCGTTCGACGTGGATGTCCGGGTGGTGGTCCGCCAGGGCAGCCGCCTCCGCGACCTGGTCGACGAATCTGATGGCGCTTTTCCAGCCTTTCAGGGTGAATGTCCGGGTGATCGCGCCGCCGTCCCGCTGCCAGCCGGGCAGTTGCTCGAGCGAGCGCCGCAGCTCGTCCTCCGGCAGGAGCTGTTCGCTTTCCGGCACGGTCATCCTGTTATTGTCACCGCACTTAACACTTGTGAACTCCCGGCGCCCGGGGCACGCCGTCCCGAACGCCGATTCCGCGTCCGGGGGCCTGCGCCCTCACAACGGCGCCGGCTTCGCGTACGTGGCACACGGAAAGGAATCTGGCCATGCCCGAGAACCTCGTCGTGGGCGTCATTGCCCTCGCCGCCGGGTTGCTCGTCGGCTTCGGGATCGCCCTCGTGGTCCGCCGCAGCATCGCCCTCAACAGCGAAACGGCCGCTCGCACGAACGCCGACCGGCTGCTCGCTGAGGCCCGGACCAAGCAGAAGGACATCATCCTCGAGGCCAAAGACGAGGCCCTGACGATCGCCAAGACCGCCGAGCTCGAGAACCGCGAACGGCGGGCCGAGCTCCAGCGCTACGAGAGCCGACTGGACAAGAAGGATGAACAGCTCGACGCTCAGACCACCGAGCTCGTCGGGCGCGATCGCAAGCTCACCGAGAAAGAGGCCTCCCTCGAGGCGGAGCGGGCGAAGATCGAACAGCTCCAGGAGGAGCAGCGCGTCGAGCTCGCGCGCGTCGCCGGGCTCAGCCAGGACGAGGCCCGCGCCCTGCTCCTCGAAAGCGTCGAGGAGGAGATGCGCGACATCACGAACCGGAAGGTCCGTGAGTACGAGATCGAGGCCCGCGAGCGCGCGGACGACAAGGCTCGCTCCATCATCACGATGGCCCTGCAGCGCTACGCCGCGGAGCACACCACCGAGCACTCCGTGACCGCCGTCTCGCTCCCGAGCGACGATATGAAGGGCCGCATCATCGGCCGCGAAGGCCGCAACATCCGGGCCCTCGAGACCCTCACCGGCGTCGACGTGATCATCGACGACACGCCCGAAACGGTCGTGGTCTCCGGCTTCGATCCGATCCGGCGCGAGGTCGCGAAGCGCGCGCTCGAGCGGCTCCTGGTCGACGGCCGGATCCATCCGGCGCGCATCGAGGAGGCCGTTGGCCGCGCCCGTACCGAGATCGACCAGTCGATCAAAGAGGCGGGCGAGGCAGCCGTGTACGAGGTCGGCATCGGCGCGCTCCATCCGGATCTCGTGAAGTACCTGGGCCGCCTGCACTTCCGGACGTCGTTCGGGCAGAACGTGCTCCGTCACTCCATCGAGGTCGCGCACGTCGCCGGGATGCTTGCAGCCGAGACCGGCTACGACCAGCAGACGATGAAGCGCGCGGGGCTGCTCCATGACATCGGCAAAGCCATCGACCACGAGGTCGAGGGCGCGCACACCGTCATCGGCGGCGAGCTCCTCAAGCGCTATGGCTTCTCCCAGACGGTCATCGACGGCGTCGTCGGCCACCATGGGGACGTCGAGCCCGTGACGATGGTCGGGACGCTCATCTCGGCGGCCGACGCGATCAGCGCGGCGCGGCCGGGGGCACGCAGCGAGATCGTGTCCAACTACATCCAGCGGCTCACCGAGCTCGAAGCCGTGGCCAACAGCTTCCCGGGCGTCGAAAAGTCGTTCGCCATCCAGGCCGGCCGCGAAGTGCGGGTGATGGTCCGGCCCGGCGAGATCGATGACCTGCACGCCGCGCGGCTCGCGCGGGACATGGCCCAGAAGATCCAGGACACCCTGCAGTACCCGGGTCAGGTGAAGATCACGGTCATCCGGGAGACGCGCGCCGTCGACTACGCGAAGTGACCCTCCGCTGCGCTCCGGGCTTTCTCGTTCAGCTTTCGCTGAACGATCAGTAGAGCCTCGTGCGCATCCTGTTCGTCGGTGACGTCGTCGGCCGTCCGGGCCGAGACGCCGTCGCCGCCATCCTCCCGAAGCTGCGGGACGAGCTGCGGATCGACTTCGCGATCGTGAATGGCGAGAACGCCGCGGGCGGAGCGGGCCTCACGGCGGAGATCGCCCGCGAGCTGCAGTCGGCCGGCGCGGACGTGATCACCACCGGAAACCACGTCTGGGATCAGCGGCAGTTCATGCACGAGATCGAGGGTCTCGACTTTGTCCTTCGGCCGATCAATCTGCCCGCGAACAATCCCGGCCGCGGGTCGCTCGTCGCGAAGGGCGTGCTCGTGGTCAACGCGATCGGGCGCACGTTCATGAATCCAGCCGACGATCCGTTCCACGCGATGGACGAGCTCCTCGCGACGGCCGCGCCGACGGTGCGGGTGCTCGATTGGCACGCGGAAGCGACGAGCGAGAAGCTCGCGATGGGGTGGCACCTCGATGGCCGCGTCACGGCCGTCGTTGGAAGCCACACGCACGTCCCGACCGCGGACGCGCGGGTGCTGCCGAAGGGCACGGCCCTGGTGTGCGACACCGGCATGGTCGGTCCGCGTGACTCGATCCTTGGGATGCGCACCGATGTGATCGTCGAGCGTTTCCGGACCGGGATGCCGAAGCGGTTCGAGGTGGCCGACGGGGTGGTCTCGTTCGGCAGCGTGGTGATCGACGCGGATGAGGTGACGGGTACGGCCCGGTCCATCGAGCGTGCCGATCGGCTGCACGGGTGAGCGCCGGGTATCCGATCGACCTCCACACGCACTCGCTGCGATCGGACGGCGCACTCGAACCCGCCGCGCTCGTCGAGCGCGCTGCGGCGCGCGGCGTCCGTATCCAGGCCCTGGCCGACCACGACACGCTCGCCGGCGCGGCCGAGGCGATCGCGGTGGGCGACCGGGTGGGCGTGCGCGTCATTCCCTCGACGGAGCTCAACACGGAATCCGAGTGGGGCGACGTGCACGTCCTCGGCTACTTCCTCGATCCAGCGGACGCCGCACTGGAAGACCGGTTGCGCTGGCTGCGTGAGAACCGCGGGCGGCGTATCGAGCTCATGGTGGAGAACCTGAACGCGCAGGGCTACCCGGTCGCACTCAGCCGCGTCATGGAGATCGCGCAGGGTGGATCGCTCGGACGGCCGCATCTCGCGCAGGCGCTCCATGAGGCAGGCCACGTGCCCACGTACGACAGCGCGTTCGCCACGCTCATCGCGAAAGATGCCCCGGCGTACGTCGCACGCGTCGGGCTGTCGCCGCTCGAGGCGGTGCAGCTCGTCGTCGCGCATGGCGGCGTGCCGTCGCTCGCGCATCCGTTCACCGTCGTCGGAATCGAGGAGCTCATGCCGCTCATCGTCGCGGCGGGCCTTGCCGGGATCGAGGCGTACTACGGCTCGCATCCGCCGGAGATGACCGCCTCCTGCCTCGCGCTCGCCCGGCGGTATGACCTCGTCCCGACCGGCGGCAGCGACTTCCACGGCCGCGGGGACCACGGCTCACCGCTCGGCGCCGTCTTCGTGCCACCGGAGTCGATAGCGGCCCTGGAAGCCCGCCGGGGCCCGAAAGGCCCGATTACCATGGCCTCCGCGGTGGGAGGGGACAGGTAGATGGCTCGGGCCATGCGTCCGGTGTTCATCCTCATGCTCCTGGCGACCGTCCTCTTCGTCGTCGACGGCCTCCTCGACCACGCGTACGCGAATCAGCCGATCCTCGAGGAATACAAGGGTGTCGGCTGGACCTCGTTCGTATTCGCGTTCGCGAACCTGTTGATGGCCCTCGCCGTCGCTCGCGGAAGCGAGCGGACGCTGATCGGGCGCATCGCGCTCTCAGGGTTCTTCATCCTCGAGCGGCCGATCACCGCGTTCGTGCTGGGTGACAAGCCGGTCACGTCGATCGCGATCCACTTCGCGACGGCGATCGTCGAGCTCGTCATCCTGGTCGGCGCGGTGCGCGTCTGGCGACTCGGCCACAGCCTCGTTCCGGCAGACATGGACGCGATGTTCGCGCTCGACGCTGCGTCGCCGCGCCCGGACGCCACGTTTCCCGCGGAGGACGTCGCGCTGCCCACGGCCGTCGTCGCTGAACGGGACACCGGCGGCTCGGCCTGGCTGATCGGGATACTGACGCTGCTCCTCGCAGCGGTCCTCGTCGCCGACGGTGCGGTCGCCGGGTTCCTGCCAGGTGGCCGGGAGTGGGGCGTGACCGGCGAGTCCGCAGGGTGGCTGGTGTATCTCTTCGCGGTCGTCGCGCTGACGGTCGCGACGCGGGCGGTCCACGGCAACACCGTCGCGCTCCGACTGCTGCTCGTCCTCGCGCTCATCTTCTTCATCGAGCGCGCCTTCAGTCCGTTCGTCCTCACGGTGACCGATCCGGTGCAGCTCGGACTGCACGGGGTCGCGGCCTTCATCGCTCTCGCGCTGGCCCTCGCGACCGCGAACGCGCTCCGCGGTGACGCTGCTCGTCCCACCGCTGCGTCTCCGCGCGCCTCCGCGGCGACCTGATCTTGTCCAGCGAGGTCAAGGACGCGGCCGCCCAGCTCGTGGCGCAGGTCGGACGGGTCGTCGTCGGCAAGGGTGAGTCGGTCGAGCAGCTCTTCGCGGCGCTGCTGGTCGAAGGCCACGTGCTCCTGGACGACGTGCCGGGAGTGGGGAAGACCACGCTCGCCCGTGCCGTCGCGCGGTCCTTCGATCTCGACTTCCGCAGGGTGCAGTGCACTCCTGACCTGGTCCCATCCGATATCACGGGGGTCTCCATCTACGACCAGAGGGCCGGGAAGTTTGAGTATCGCCCCGGGCCGTTGATGGCCAACGTGGTGCTCGTCGACGAGATCAATCGAGCGACGCCACGGGCGCAGTCGAGCCTGCTCGAGGCGATGCAGGAGCGTCAGGTGACCGTTGACGAAGCGACGCACCAGCTGCCCGATCCGTTCTTCGTCATCGCGACGCAGAACCCGATCGAGCTCGAAGGCACGTTCCCGCTTCCCGAGGCGCAGCTCGACCGGTTCCTGTTCCTGCTCAACCTGAGCTACCCGACCGACGCCCAGGAGGACGAGATGCTTCGCGTGCACGGGTCGGCGACGCTCGATACGGGCACCCTCGAGCCGCTCTTCGACCGGGCCGCGCTCGCGCGGTTCCGCGACGCGGTCCGGACCGTCAGGATCGGCGACGCGGTCCGCGCCTACATCGCGTCCGTTGTGCGCGCGACGCGCGGGATCCCCGGGGTGGAGCTCGGCGCGAGCCCGCGTGCGTCGATCGCGCTCTACCGGGCCGCTCAGGCGCGCGCGGCGATCCACGGGCGGGAGTACGTGCTACCCGACGACGTGAAGCGTCAGGCGCCGGCAGTCCTCCGGCACCGCCTGTTCCTCGACGCCGACGCGCAGATGCGGGGCCGCACGCCCGCGGCGATCGTGACCGAGGTCCTCGGGCGCGTGCCCGTGCCGGCCGAGGAGCCACGGCCGATCGCATGATCGTGCAGCGGACCGGCCTCTTCCCGTGGCCGATCGCGGTCGTCCTGTTCCTCGCCGCCGCGGTCACCCGCGAGCCCGTGGTGCTCCTGGCCGCCGCCGCGGCGCTCGCCGGCTGGGCGGTCTCCTTCTTCACCGCACGCATCGCGCTGCACGGCCTCGACGTGCAGATCGACGTCGAGCCGGCGCGGATGGTCGCGGGCGACGCGTTCATCGCCCGCATCCGCATCGCAAATCGAAAGCCGTTCCCTATGCCATGGCTCGAAGTGCGCCTGGCGCTGCCGGAAGGGATCGACCCGGACCCGGCGCCGCCGGGGATGCCGCGCGGCTCCGTCGGCGCCGGCTTCGCGCCGCGGGCCCATGAGCGGGTCACCCTCTCATTCCCATTGCGCGCGACGCTGCGGGGCGCGTATCAGCTCGGCCCCATCCGCCTGCGCAGCGGAGACTGGCTCGGGTTCACGAGCGTCGACGGCGCCGTCGAGCCTCGGTCAGCGATCGTCGTGTACCCGAAGCCGCTCAGCGTCGTCGACCATCATCGCGCCTCGCTGCGCCCGCTGGCCGAGACCGCGACGAAGCGCGGGCTGCTGCCGGACCCGCTGCGCTTCAGGGGCGTGCGCGCGCACCGGAGCGGGGATCCCCGCAAAGAGATCCATTGGAAAGCGTCCGCTCGCCTCGGATCGCTGCAGACCAAGGTCTATGAGCCTGCGACGAGCCTTGACGCGGTGTTCCTGCTCAACGTCGCGACGTACGACCAGTACTG
>JBBQZK010000041.1:0-20556 GCA_038207785.1 Candidatus Limnocylindria bacterium
TCGCCCAGTGGTGTGCCCCGACGGGCGGCAAGATCACCACGCAGGCGTTCGACTTCAAGCCGGGCGGAGTGTGGGACGCCACGATCCAGGGCCCCGACGGCAGCGAGTATCCGAACCACTTCACATGGAAGGAGATCGCGCCACCGGAGCGCATCGTGTGGCTATACGGGATGGGCAAGGACGACCCGCACCCGGTGGAGACCATCCTCACACTCGCGGAGCGCGGCGCCGCGACCGAGGCGACGCTGCGATTGGTCTTCGGCAGCAAGGAAGAGCGCGACGAGAAGGTCGCGAAGTACTACGCCGCTCAGGGCGCCCAGCGATCCCTCGACTCTCTCGCGGCGTACGTGGCCACACTTGCCGGGGGCGGACGCCGGTAACGAGTACAAGGTTCGTCGTCTCGGTGGCAACTGCTGGAAGTCCCGGGCTGGCGCGAATGAAGCGTTCCGGGCGGGCGGCGTCGGCCGCTTCTAGAACTTACAAGAGCCGTTCAAGGGCGCCCTCGCAAAGTATTGCGACGTGACTGACTACGCCGAACATGACTTTCAACCTCGCTCAATGAGTCTGCCGTTCTTGGACAGGTCCGGGTCGGTGCAAGCGGCGAGGTTGAAACAGCACGGCCGCCGCTTCCCGCTTTTCATTTTCGAGATGCTCACGTCCACCCGTCGTTTGCGGGTATCAGGGTTTTGCGTCGCGTTGACCCAGCGAACCCATTCCCAGCGCGCCATTGGCGTAATTTCTTTCCATAGGTCTTGGATCCTCTGAGGCGCAGCTGCCAGAGCTGTCTTGAGATCCTGTGGCACGGTCGGCTCCGGCCAGTCTTTCTGCGGCTCGATCTCGATCGTTGCGGTGTCACCCGCGCGTAAGCCAGCGCCCTCTTGCAACTTTCGATCGAGCCTGATCCAGTGGCCGAAATTGCCGTCTGGTTCCAACACCGTCTGGAACCGGCGGCCATTGACCGTTCCATGTGCTGCCACCTGCCCGCGCGACGGTAGTTTCCCGCTCGCCTTCTTGGGCATGCGCACGATGGTCGATTTGTCGATCGCGCACAGCGTGGCGTCAAAACGAATTGTTGACACCACTGCGCGCGGGCTAATGGTGGTCACCTATTTCGCCATCCTACGACCATGAACATGCGGTTCGGGGCCGCCAATGCGGACTGATCCCACGCATGGCCGTGACGCGCGTCGCCGCACAGCAGGCGGTGCGGCCCGAGCTCGTAGGGGTCGCCGGGGCGCGTCACCGGGTCCGCCGGTGGCTCGCTCGGGCACTGGGAGGTCCTCGCCAGGGTCGTCGTCGCGGTAGGTCGTGAGGATGCGCGCGCTGACCTTGCACCAGCTCGCGCCGTAGCCCACGGAGGTCGAGCTGCCCCGGTATGGCGTGGTCGTGGGGTGCAGCGCGCACGGCTGGACGCGCGGACAGCCCGGGTACGGGCAGGGACGCCGCGGTCGGCGTGGCATTCACTCTTGTCGCGTTCCCCGAGCCATCACCGTGCAAGCGTGTTGCCTCGGCGTCGTCAGCGAGGCGTTGGCGCTCCCTCGCGGATCGTGTCTATCTCTACTCTGGAGAGAAACGATCGGCTACCCTGAATCGATCCCCCGGACAGATGAGAGGCTAGGCGAGCGCGCTTTCCAAAAGCGCTCGGTTCTCGTCCAGGTAACCGACGTCGTTGACGAACATCAGGCGCGGTGTGTCCCACCCGACGAGCTTCATCATTCCCGGATCCCCGAGTCGAGCTTGCTCCTCGATGAACTCGCCCACGTAGATCAGCCGCGCGCACATCGCGGCGATGAGACCGGTCCGGTCCGGTAGGCCGTATGCCTCGCAGAAGAGCCGCAGGCGTCGTGCGCGCTCGTCGATATCCGGGACCGCCGTCGCACCGGAGATGAGCGGTACCCAGGAATAGGCCGCGTTGGCGACGTCCCACAGGCGCGGCCCCGGCCCGGCGAGATCCCAGTCGAGCGTCAGCGCGAATCGACCCTCCCGGAACAGGGCATTCCATGGCGACCAGTCGTTGTGACAGATGATCTCATGTGGCGCCGGTCCCACGAGACGCCACCTCGCGTCCGGCGGCGCGGCGAAGCGCACGACGATGTCGTGATACCGACGGAGCACGCGCGCCGCTCCGGCCATGTGGTCGTCCCGGAACACCGCGTCCGGGAGGGGCATGGGGTTCCCGGCGTGCGCCTTCCCCTCGATGTATCCGAGGATCTCGCGGCCCTGCTCGTCCAGACCAAGGACGCGCGGCGCCTCGAAACCCTCTCGCTCGAGGAAGCGGAGCAACGCATGGACCGCCGGGGTCCACGGTCCGGCTCGGCGACGCACGGTGTCGCCGACGCGGACCGCGTCGTTGAGATTCCCGCCGAGCGACCGTTCTTCCGCCATCGCGGAAAAGGTTAGGTCCAGTAGGCGTTCGTCAATTGCTTCGAGTCTGGCCCCACTGATGTCAGCCACCCTCGCCCGAGCGTTGATGCACGCCCAGACGGACTAGGGTTGTCTCGGTGGCATCCCCCGAGGTCGATCGGCGGGCCCAGAGCTTCGCGGAGGCGGCGACTGCGTTTCTCGAGCTGGTCGAAAGACTCGACGCCTCTCAATGGCAGGCACCCTCCCTCGAAGACGGTCGGCCGATCGGCACGATCGCGCATCACGTTGCGCTGGGCCACGCGATCGGGCACTGGCGGGTAATCGCCGCAGCAAGCGGCTATCCGCAGCCCTCGCAGCAGGGAACCGCGGTCGAGCGCAACGCCGCGCACGCTGGTGGCACTCCAGCCCCAGACCGCGATATCACGCTTCGGCTCCTACGGACGGGCGCAGCTGCCCTTGAGCAGGCGATCCGATCACTCCGCGACGACCAGCTCGACACCGAGATCACTATCGGCCCGGTCACAAGCACAATCGCGCGGCTCGTGGACGTCGCTCGGACTCACGTCCTCGAGCACGACGCGACGATACGAGGATCTAACTAGATGGGCGAAAAGCGCTCGTGAGTAATTCGGGCCTTCGGGGACGGGCGGCTCTCGTCACGGGCGCGAATCACGGTATCGGTGCGGCCACGGCGCGCGCCTTGGCCCGGGAGGGCTGCGCCGTCTTCATTCAGTCCCTGCGCTACCGGCCGATCGATGCGCCCGGCGCCGAGCAACGCGAGCAGGACGCCCAACAGGTCGTGAATGAGATACGTCTCGCGGGCGGCCGCGCTGACTGCTGGGAAGTAGACCTCGCGCTCCCGGCCAACGCCACGGTGCTCTTCGAGCGCGCAGAGACTGCGTTTGGACCGGTCGAAATTCTCGTGAACAATGCGGCAGTTTCCGAGCACGACACCTTTGACCCGCGGGCGGATGCCCACGATTGGGCCGGCCGCCTCACGCGCCAGATCAGCGCCGAGAGCCATGACCGCCACTTCGCCGTGAACTCGCGGGCGGTGGCTCTTCTGATGGCCGAGCACGGCCGCCGACATCTCGCCCGAGGAGCGACCTGGGGGCGAATCGTCAATGTCAGCACCGGTGGCTCAGCTTCCTTTCCCGGTGAAGTCTCGTACGGTGCGAGCAAGTACGCGATGGAGTCCTATTCGCGGGCTGCGGCTTGGGAACTCGGGCGGTTGGGCATCACGGTCAATGTCGTGTCGCCCGGTCCCACTGACACGGGCTGGATTACGCCCGAGATGGTGCCCGTGATGCAGCGCAGCACCCCGCTTGGTCGCGTGGGCCAGCCTGATGACATCGCAGATGTGATCGTGTTCCTCGCGTCCGAACAGGCCCGCTGGCTTACTGGACAGCTCCTGTTTGTCGGCGGCGGCCACCGTATGTTCTAGGCCGTCCGCGAGGCTTTGATGCGCTCGAGAATCGGCCCGAATTCGATTCGCGAGCCGCACCAGGGTGCGCGTCGCGACGGCAAGCACGGTCTTGTGCGTCATGTCGCGGCCGATGCAATCGAGCGTCGCGCACTCACGGGCGGTGAGCTGCCGCGGGTAGGACTTCGGCGATCGCCTCACGAGCATCGGCGTTCGGGTCGGCCCTGGAGCCGCGCCTGGGCGGGGCCGAGAGCGACCGACAGAGGCCGCGCGGCGGCGCGTCGGTTCGGGCGATGCCATTTCGGGACTTTCGCGGGCGTGTGCGCGAGCCGAGAGCGTGCTCTTTCGCCGTTATCCGCGAAACGTTCGACCCACTCCAGCCACCCCCGTCGTGCCACACGCGTCGACACGGTGGCCGGCGGGCGCCGCGCGATGCCGGGGCGGGTGCTGCGCGCATCGCGGCCAAGCGCCACCACACCGGGCCACGCGCACGGACTCGCGCCGGTCGCGGCACCACGCGCGCGAGCGCTCTTTACGAGATCGGTTAATGCGGGGCGGTGCGGCTGGGCGCGCTGGTTGCGGTCAAGAACTGCGGTCAGACGACGATCGGGATCCTACCGTCGCGCGCGGAAAGTGCCCATTTCGTGCGGAGGGGGAGGGATTCGAACCCTCGGGAGCCTTGCGGCTCCAGCGGTTTTCAAGACCGCCGCATTCGACCGCTCTGCCACCCCTCCGACGCAATGAGTATGGATGCGTCATGAGCGCGCGAGGGTGCTATGGAGTGCTGTTCGTGCACCGATCTGGTGCGGTCCGCAGACGGCACAACCGAGGAGCTTCGAGGGCGAGCTCGCGGGCAGACGCCGGTGTCGTGGGCAAGCTGCGCGTCCGGGTGACGGGATGTTTGGTGGTTCCGCTGTTCAGGGGCAGCGGGATACTGAAAAGGGTAGGTTTCCGTCGTGCGCCGCATCCGGCAGAACAGTCGGGCGCTTTCCCGCGGGCTCCTGGTCACGTTCTTCATCGCGGCGGGCGCGAACCACTTCCGCGATCCGGCGTTCTACGTGCCCACGATCCCGTCATGGTTGCCGTGGCACCAGGAGCTCGTCGCCCTGAGCGGTGGAGCCGAGATCATCGGCGGGGTCGCCGCGCTCGTGCCACGCACCCGCCGGGCCGCCGGCTGGGGGCTGATCGCCCTGCTGGTGGCCGTGTTCCCCGCGAACGTCAACACGGCGGTCAACCACACCCAGTCGTTGGAGCGCCCGCTGGTGGATGGGCTGCTGTGGCTTCGGCTGCCGGTCCAAGCCCTGCTCATCGCGTGGGTCTGGTGGACGTTGCTCGCCGGGCCGGTCCGGACGCCACCCGAATAGTCCGCCGCTCGCGACGGGCGACCGGTGGTGGCACGATGGCCACATCGAGAGCACTCGCGTCGACATTTGGCTCTGGGCCGTTCGGCTCTACAAGACCCGTTCGGCAGCGACGGCCGCGTGCCGGGGCGGGCATGTTCAGGTGAACCGTGTGCCGGCCAAGGCCTCGACCCCGGTGAAGGTCGGCGATCGTATTGATGCGTTCATCGAGCGTGAGCGGATCCTCGACGTCGTCATCGTCATCGGCAAGCGAGTCGGGGCGCCGCTCGCGGCGACCTGCCTGATCGATCACAGTCCGCCCGCCCCGGTGATCAAGCGCGAGCCCCGTGTGTTCGTGCGCGAGCCCGGAACGGGACGGCCGACGAAACGCGAGCGCCGCGAGCTCGACCGGCTACGCAGACCGTGACCAGGGGCGCACCAATCGCCGCGATGCGGCAGCCGAAGAACGCGAGGCCAGCCAACTGCTCGCCGAGGACCGTGGACGACTACATCGCGGCGGCGCCCGGGGACCGCCGGCGTGGTCTTACGCAGCTGCGCAAGACGATCAGGGCCGCAGCGCCCGCGGCGACCGAGAGCGTCAGCTACGGGATCGCCGGGTTCAAGTACCGCCGGAAGCCGCTCGTGTACTTCGGATACTGGAAGGATCACCTCGCCCTCTACGGCCTCGGCGCGCACGTGATCAAACTCCACGCCGCTGACCTCAAGCCCTACGACGTCGACAAGGGAACCATCCGGTTCGCCGCAGGCGTCGTCAAGGCCCGTCTGGCCGAGCTGGATCGCTGATCCTGTCGAGCTTCTAGCCGGGCTCAGCGGTTCGCGGCGACCGCCGCCGTGAGCCACCGGGTCACGCTCGCCTTGTCCAGATCCTTTGCCGTCCGCACCTTGTACATCCGGTTGCGCTTCCCCGCTCCCTCGAGCTTCTTCCCGGGATCCACGCGCGTGTCGGGCGGCGCAAAGAAGTTGATGGCCACCTCGTCCTTGAACGACGCCAGCGCAGATGCTCTTGCCGTCTTTCGCGTAGAAGGGCACGCCCCACTTGATCGACACGGTCGCATCGGGAACGACCGTCGCGATGATGGCGCGCAGGGCCTCAAGGTTCGCCCGCTTGTCGGGCGGCTCCTTCGCGAAGTACGCGCGGTCGACGGGGCCGGCCATCGCTGTCATTCTGCCCTGGCGTCGGCCGGCGGTCTGGGCAGCGTGGTAAGATAGTTGCTGAAGCAACTATCTGGAGGACACCATCGTGCCCGCCGTCACCGTCACCGATCCGCTCACCCTGCCCGCTGTCGAGGCCCCTCTGGACGCGCAGTTCCGTCGGGTGCAGCGGGTCGTCACCGCGATCCAGACCTATGAGGGTGAGGGGTTCCCGGTCCGGCGGCCGTTCCCCGGCCTCGAGCGGACCGTCGCCGATCCGTTCATCTTGCTCGACCAGATGGGTGAGGTGCAATACGGCGTCGGCGAGGCGAAGGGCGCGCCGGATCATCCGCACCGGGGATTCGAGACGGTCACCTACATGATCGACGGGGAGTTCGTGCATCGTGACTCGACCGGCGGCGGCGGCATCATCGCCAATGGCGATACACAGTGGATGACCGCCGGCGCCGGGATCGTCCACTCCGAGATGCCCCCGGAGACGCTCGTCCGCTCCGGTGGCCTGTTCCACGGCGTGCAGCTCTGGGTGAACCTGCCCGCCGCGCAAAAGTGGTCCCCGCCGCGCTATCAGGACATCGCCGCGACGTCGGTGACGCTCGTGCGCTCGCACGACGGCGGCGCGCTCGTTCGCGTGATCGCGGGCGACCTGGCAGGTCACACCGGGCCAGGTGCCACGCAGACACCGATCACGTACGCGCACGTCACCCTGATCCCCGGCTCGCGACTCGAGATCCCGTGGCGTCGGGACTTCAATGCCCTCGTCTACGCGCTCGGCGGCTTCGGATCCGTCGGAACGGAACGCGTGCCGCTGGAGTCGGGCCAGCTCGCCGTCCTTGCCCCGGGCGACGCGATCCGCGTCGACGGCAGCCTTCGCCAGGACAGCCGCACCAACGCATTCGACGTCCTGCTTCTTGGCGGCCGTCCCATCGGCGAGCCCGTCGTGCAGTACGGCCCGTTCGTGATGAACACGCGCGAGGAGATCCTGCAGGCCGTCGCCGACTATCAAGCCGGCCGCATGGGCTCCATCCCGGCGACGCACTTCGGTGCGGGACCCAAAGCCGGCTAGACGCGGCGATAATCGCACCGATGCAATGGAAGAAGACGCCCCCCGAGCTGGCGGCGAGATTCGACGAGGCTGCCCCGGACGATCCACGGGTCGTGCGCAAGCCCATGTTCGGCTACCCGGCCCTCTTTCTGAACGGCAACATGTTCGCGGGCACGTTCCAGGACAAGGTCGTGGCGCGACTGCCGGAGAACGCGCGCGAGAGAGCGATCAAGGCCGGAACCACACAGTTCGAGCCGATGCCCGGCCGACCGATGAAGGAATACATCGTGGTGCCGGCGGCCGATGTGGCGAAGCCCGCGGCGCTCGCGAAGTGGATCGAGCACGCGCGCGCGTATGCCGTCACGTTGCCTGCGAAAGAGAAGAAGCCGGCGAAGAAGGCCGTGAAGAAGGCGACCGCGAGAAAGCGCTAGGGACTACGCGGTCTTGAGGTCGCCCTTCGGCTCGAACTTCGCGCTCGCGGTGTAGGACGTGCGATTGGGGACCTCATCCACCTTGGTGATCCGATAGAAGACCGGCGATCCCGATTGACGGGTCAGGCGGATGAGGGAGCCGAGCTTGACCGGACCGGCGTTGACGATCTTGTTGGAGAGTGGACCACCGGTGAGTCGAATGACGGTCTCGATCGGCATCAGAAGGTAATGCTAAGGGCCGGGCTCTTGTGAGAGCCCGGCCCTTTCGCAATTGCTACCGCGTTTAGTACCGGCTAGCCGGTCGACGCGTCTCGAAGCAGCTGCTGCAGTAGACGGGCTTGTCACCGCGCGGCTGGAATGGCACGCGCGCTTCCTTGCCGCACGACGAGCAGGTCGCGGTGAAGAACTCACGCTCTCCGCCGTAGCCGCCGCCGCCGCCACGCGAACCGCCGCCGTAGCTGGCGCCGCCGCCGCCGCCGGTCGCCTTACGCGCCGCGCGGCAGTCGCTGCACCGGCCGGGCTGATTCATGAGGCCGCGCTGCTGGTAGAACTCCTGCTCCCCTGCGGTGAACACGAATGGGTTCCCACAGTCCTTGCAGGTGAGGGTGATGTCGCTGAAGCTCATTTGGCTTCTCCTTTTGTTGGTCCGGTCCCGAATCGCACCACCTCGGGCCAGAAGGAGAAGTCCCTCGAAACCTGTTGGATCGATCGTCGTGCCGTGACCTGTTGTGGGTTCAGTCTAGCACCTGGTCGCGGCAACTCGGATGGTGCCCCGGCGAAGGCTCGGAGGCCTCCGCCGGGGCACCCGCTTAGACCGTTACGCGCCGGCCCTGGCTGTAGCGATAGATCGCGAGAACGATCAGGGCGCCGATGATCGAGCCGATCCACCCCGCGGTGGGCGGTGGAAGGGACGCGTTGCCGGCGAACAAGAGCTGAGCCAAGAAGCCGCCGACGAACGAACCGACGATGCCAAGAACGATGGTCCCGACCCAACCCATGGGGTCGCGGCCCGGCATGACGAAGCGGGCGATGATCCCAACGATCGCGCCGAAAATGATCCAGGTGATGATTGCGGTGAGATCCATGTAATTCACTCCTTTCCCGTTGTGCGCCGGTGTGGCCCGAGGCGCCTGCTTGTCTGACGCAGTTGCCGTGCCAGACCGGCCGGGCCTACGTGCAGCACACGGCGCGGTTGTTGCATTTGGCTTGGGGACATGGCCACTTCCCGCCTGGTGCGACGTCGCCCATTCCGCCTCCTGGGACTCGGGTTCGTCGCGAACGGATTCCTCGGGCTGGCGCTGGTGGGGGTTGCCCTGAGCGCCCTCGGGCCGCTCGTGACGCGCGCGTCGGTGGCCGCGGACTCGGCCGGGGACTCGCTCGCCGCGGCCGCACAGGCCCTCGACCAGACCGCTACCTCCTTCGATGGTTTCTCCAAGAGCCTCAACGACGCGAAAACCTCATCCGCGCATGCATCACAGCTCCTGAACGACGCCTCCACGACCAGTGGGCAGCTGGCCGACGCCATGAGCATCAACTTCCTCGGCGCGCAGCCGTTCCTGCCGATCTCGCAGAGCTTCCGCCGCAATACCGACGAGCTCCGTGGCGTGGCCGCGGATGTGTCGACACTGAGCGAGGCGATCGGGCACAACTCGCGTGATGTCACTGCCGTCCGCGATTCCGTGCGTGTCCTTCGCGATCGGGTACAGCGGCTCGCGAACGACGCGCAGGCGTCGCCCGACGGCCGGCGCATCGGACCGGAGCTCGGGATCCTCGCATACGGCCTGACTCTCTGGCTCGGGGTGCTCGCACTGCTTTCGCTGCTCGGGGGCTTCGTTCTGCTCCGCATCTAGCCCTGCGTCCGGCGCGACACCCGTCAGGCTGTCTGCCCGTACTACCCTCACGGAGCCGTGCTGTGTGCTTCCTGTGGGTATGGCAATCCGATCGGCATGCGCTTCTGCGGTCAATGCGGGATCGAGCTTGCGTCAGGGTGTCCCCGCTGCGGCGCAGACATGCCGTCCAGCTTCGTGTTCTGCGGTCGCTGTGGCTCCCGTCTTGGCGCACCGACCGAAGAGCGCGCCGGTGACACACGCCAGGTCACGGTCCTGTTCGCCGACATCTCGGGGTTCACCGCGCTCGCCGAGCGGCTCGGCCCGGAGGAGCTGCACGAGAGCATGAGGACGGTCTGGGATCTCATCGCCGCGGACATCCGTGCGAACGGCGGGCTGATCGAGAAGTACATCGGCGACGCCGTGGTCGCGGCCTTCGGCGCTGTCGGGGACGCGACGAGCGACCACCCCGAGCAGGCGCAGCGCGCGGCACTCGCGGTCCTCGCCGCGCTCGAACGGGCCAACGAACGCATCCTTGAGCAGACCGAGAGGCGCCTCGCGCTGCGGATCGGTGTGAACACCGGGATCGCCGTGACCGGTGCGATCGGCGACCGCGAGAGCGAGTTCGGCGTGCTCGGCGACGCCGTGAATATCGCCGCGCGGCTCGAGACGGCCGCGGAGCCCGGCGAGATCCTCGTCGGCGACGCGACCTACCGCCGTACGCCCGGGCTGTTCACCTATGAGCCGCACCCGCCGGTGATCGCCCGGGGTAAGACCGCGCCGGTCGTGGCGTGGCGGCTCGTGGGCGCTGCGACCGAGGACGTCGCGCCGCAGCAGCGCACGGCGCTCGCGGGTCGCGACCAGGAGATGGCCTTGCTGCTCGGAGCGCTGGGCGACGCGCTCGGGGGTCACGGGCGCCTCGTCTCGATCGTCGGCGAGTCCGGCCTGGGAAAGTCGCGGCTGATCGACGAGCTCATCGCGGATCCGCGCGTCCGCGGCACGCGCGTAGGACGCGTCCGCTGCACGCCGTATGACCAGCATCGTCCGTACGGCGCGATCGGGGATCTGCTCCGCCGGGTCATCGGTATCTCGCGCACGGGGTCCGCCGATCACGCGCTCCACCTGATCACCGAGACGCAGCCCGATATCGAGCCGGACACGAGGGCCCTCATCCTCGCCGCGCTGGGGTACGGCGTGGAGCTGCCCGCGATGTCAGGCGAGACCAAGCGCCGGATCCTCGGCCGGGGGTTTGCCGCGTTGCTCGGACGCGTCGCCGCGTCGCAGGGCCTGATCATCGCGGCCGACGACCTGCAGTGGATCGATCAGCAATCGCTGTCCACGCTCATCGGATTCGCGTCGGGGCTCGGCTCCGAGCGCGCGCTCGCACTCGTCGCCTACCGACCCGAGTTCACGGCACCGTGGGCGGCCACGCGCGAGCACGTGCGGGTCCGGCTGCGGCCTCTGGATGCGACCACGACCGAAGCCCTCGTTCGGACGCTCGTGCCGACCGGTGGCGTCGACCGCGAGATCGCCGAGCGCGCGCAGGGGAATCCGGCGTATTCGGAGGAAGCCGTCCGGCTCCTCGCCGAGAGCGGCGTCATCGTCGAGCGCGCGGGGACGAGCCCGCTCGTCGACCTCTCCGACCGGCCGGCGCTTCCCGATTCGCTTCCGGAGCTGCTGCTGCGCCGGGTCGACGCGATCGCCCAGGCCGACCGGCGCGTGCTCCACGCCGCCTCCGTGGTCGGGCGCACCTTCGACGCGGCGCTGCTTCGCTCCATCTATGGCGCCGAGGTCGATGTCGACGGGGCGCTCGAACGCCTCACGGCGGCCTCGATCATCGAGCCCGAGGGGGGCCTCCACCGCTTCACCCAGACCGGGCTGCGCGAGGTCGTCTATGGCGCGATGCTCGCGCGCCATCGCGAGGAGCTCCACGGCCGCGTCGGCCTCGCGATCGAATCTGGACGGCCCGAGGTCGCGGTGCAGCAGCCCGCACTGCTCGCGATCCACTTCGCCGCATCCACGCACACGATGCGGGCGATCGACTACGCGTTCCGGGCCGCCGAGCGCGCGTCGTCATTGCACGATCTGGATAGCGCGCTCCATCACTACCGCTTGGCGGCATCACTGTCGCTGCGGCTGCCCGACGGCATCCAGGAACGCGCGCGGGCCCTGCTCGCGGCGTCCGATGCCGCCGCGGGCCTCGGCGCGCGCGAAGATGCGCTCCTCGCGGCGGAGGAGGCCCTCTCGGCCGGACTACCGGAGAGCGACCTTCGCGCGGCCCTGCGCCGGCGGGCCGGCCGGCTCGCCGCTCGCGCCGGCATGATCGAGCGCGCCGCCGAGCACCTCGCGGACGCGGAGCGTCTCACCCCGTCCTTCGGCAGCGAGCGCGCCGAGCTCACGCTGGCGAAGGCGGCGCTCGCACGCGCGGACGACCGGCCATCGGAGGCCCTGACGATCGCGCGCATCGCGGTCCGTGAGGCCCAGGGTGCGGGCGATGGCGTGCGTGAGCTCGAAGCCGAGGCGGCCGTGGTCGCGTGCGCCACGGATTGCGGTCTGCCGGAGGAGGCCCGCCGCTCGCTGGTGCGATGCGCCGAGCTCGCGACGCGTCTCGGTGATCTGTCGGCGCTGTCGCGCACCCTCGCGGCGCAGGCCGTGGCGGCCCTCGACCGGGGCGAAGCCAACGAGGCGGAGCCGCTGGCCCTCGAGTTGCTCGCGACCTCCGCGCGAGTGGGCGACATCGGCGGTCAGGCGCGAGCCCTGCGAGCACTCGCCAAAGCGCAGGAGCTCATGGGCCGTGAGGACGAATCCCATCGCGCGCTGCAGCGCGCCCTCGCGCTGGCGGACCCGCACTTGCCCGACGCGCCCGCAGAGGCGGACGCCGCGAGGACGCTCCTGGCGCTGGGCCGGCTCGCGCTCCGCCAGCCCGATCTGGCGCTCGCCGCGACGACGCTCGAGGAAGCGCGTGCCGTCGCACCCCGCTCCGGCGATGAGATCCATCTCGCTGCACTCATCTCCGCAGAGCTCGCGCGCGTCGCGGTGGCCCGCGGCGCGATCGACGAAGCCCGCCAGCACGCGAGCGCCTCGACCGCGGCGCAGCGCGGCCATCGCTGCCGCCGCTGCGCCGCCGAGATCGGACCCGCGCTCGTCGAAGCGGCCCTCGCCGGCGACGACCTCGCGGCGGCAGACGCCGCGCGCGCGGTGTCGCTCGAAGCGGCCTACCGGTTGAACCTGCCGATCGCGATCGCGACGATGCGCCTGGCCGGTGGAAAGCTGCTCGTCGCGCGCGGAGATCTGGCGGGCGCGGCCCTCGACTTCCGCGCGGCCCTCGAGACCTTCGAGCGCCTCGGTCCACGCCACCTCGTCGCCGAGACGCGCGCCGCGATGGTCGGCGCGGAGAGCGCCGTGCGTCCGGAGTCCGCCTAGCCCCCGAACTCCCCCATCGCGATCCGTTCACGTCCGTGCAGGTACGGGCGCAGGACCGTCGGGATCGCGAGCGATCCGTCGGCCTGCTGGTAGTTCTCCATGATCGCGATCATCAGCCGTGAGAGCGCGACGCCGGAGGCATTGAGGATGTGCGGCCGCTCCGGCTTCCCCTTGGGATCGCGCCTGAACCGGATGTTCGCGCGCTCGGCCTGCAGGGAGCCACCGTCACTGCAGGACGACACTTCGAGCCATTCCCCCATGACCGGACCCCAGGCTTGCACGTCGAACCCCTTCTTCGCGACGAACCCGAGGTCGCCGGTGCAGCGCTCCGTCACCTGGACCGGGAGCTCCAGGCGCTCCAGCAGCATGACCGCGCGGCCAGTGAGCTCGTCGAGCATGCGGCGCGAATCCTCGGGCGCCGTGAGCACGACCATCTCGACCTTGTCGAACCAGTGGACCCGCTTGATGCCGCGTACGTCGCGGCCCGCGCTCATGTGCTCGCGGCGGAAGCACGGCGTGTACGCGACGTAGCGCAGCGGCAGCTCCTCGAACGGGATGGTCTCGTCGCGGTGGAGCGACACGAGCTGCGGTTCGGCGGTGGGGATCATCCAGATGTCATCGTCCTCGTCCCGGTAGAGGTTCTCGTCGAAGTGCGGCAGGTGCGCGCTCGCGAGCAGCGTCTCGCGGCGCGTCACGGGGGGTGGGTAGATCTCCGTGAAGCCGTCGCCGACGTGCACGTCCAGCATCCAGGTGATGAGGGCCCGCTGGAGCGCGGCCCCGGCACCGCGGAACAGGTAGAAGCGCGAGCCGGAGAGCTTCGTTCCGCGCGGGATGTCGAGTATCCCGAGGCGCTCGCCGAGCTCCCAGTGCGGCAGACCCGGAAAGGCGAGCGGCGCCGGCGAGTCTTCACGCACGATGGGGTTGTCGGTCTCGCCCGTGCCCACCGGGACGTCCGCGTCGAGCACGTTCGGGATCCAGAGCACGTCGGCACCGAGCTGCTCCTCGGTCGCGGTGAGCTCTTTCTCGATGGCCGCGATACGTTCGCCGACCTCGCGCATGCGAGCCTTCACCTCGTCCGTCGGTGGCCCGCCCTTGCTCGCCTTGTTGCGCTCGGCCCGGAGCGCTTCGACCTCGCCCCGGAGACGGCGCGCCTTCTTGTCGAGCTCGATGATGCGATCCAGCGGCGCGTCGAACCCGCGCGCGCTGAGCGTAGCTCGCACGCGCTCGGGATCCTCACGGATGAGATCAAGTGGACGCACGGCTGCCAAGTATCGGGCCGCCGTACGATGCCCGCCATGGCAGCGGACATCAGCGAGGTCGTCCTCATCGCGTTCGAGGGACCGGACCGCTACTCCTTCGTCGGAGGCCTCGCCACGCGGATGAACGACCTCGCCGAAGCGCTGAATGAGCGCGGGTATCGCGTCCGGCACCTGTTCATCGGCGATCCGGCGCTGGCGGCGGTGGAAGAACGGTCCGACGGGATGCTCAGACTGGAGCGGTGGGGGCAGTGGATCTCGCGCCACCATCCGAAGGACGCGTACGACGGAGAGGATGGCAAGTGGCGCGACTTCGGCCGTACCGTGCCTCCGCACCTCCTCGATGCGGTCGTCGTGCCGGCGGCACGGCAGGGCAAGCGCGCCGTCCTCCTATTCGAGGACTGGCAGACGGCGAGCGCCGCGATCAACACGACCGCGCTGGCGGAGCGCGCCGGCTTGCGGCACGCAATGACCCCGTTCTGGAACGCGAACAACACCTACGGCTTCGGCTCGATCGATTTCGCGTTGCTACAGCGCGCCGCAACGATCACCACGATCTCCCGTTTCATGCGGGCGGAGCTGGTGAAGTCAGCGGTCGAACCCGAGATCCTCCCGAACGGGATCGCCGAGCGGTTCGCGAAGCCCGTTCCCGTCGCGGACCTGCGCGCGATGCGCACCGGCCTCGCCGGACGGCCGAGCCTGGTGAAGGTCGCGCGCTTCGACGCGGACAAACGGTGGCTATGGGCGATCGATGCGATCGCAGACCTGCGCGATGCGGGGACGAGACCGCGCTTCATCATGCGGGGGAGCCGGAGCGACTACGCCGATGTCGTCGGCGCGCGCATCCGCGAGCGCGGACTCACGGTCGAACGCATCGCGCTCGGCGCGAATGCCGCACCCAAGGAGGTCGCCGCGACGCTGAAGAGCGTCGACGCGGACATCGCGTTCCTCGACTTCTTCGTGAGCGAGCCCGCGCTGCGCGCGCTGTACGGCGCGGCGGATGGCGTGCTCGCCAACTCGGAGAAGGAGCCGTTCGGCCTCGTCGGCCTCGAGGTGATGGGCGCGGGCGGCGTGGCGTTCGTGGGCCGCACCGGGGAGGACTACGCCGTCCCGTATGGGAACTCCGTCGTCGTGCAATCCGACGATCCGCGCGAGCTGATGACCCACCTCGCGACGCTCGCGACGCGGCCCGACCTCGCCAAGCGCATCCGGGCCGACGGGCAGGCGACCGCGAAGCGCTACGTGTGGCCACGCCTCATCGACGCGATGGAAGCGTCATGGGATGCGGCCGCCAGGCTCGCCTAGTGCGCTAGACGCGGCCGTAGATCCCATAGGCGAGCGCGCGCTTCACGACGATCGGTCGTCCGGGATCCCGAGCCAGCAAGCGGTGCGTGCCGCGGGTGTAGCCACCGAGCCGCTGCGACTCGGCGAGCCACCCGTCCAGCGTCGGCAGATCCATCGGGGGTAGCGCATACCAGAAGTGCCCGCTGCGGATGGTCCGCAGCTGCCCGTCGCGCACCAGACGGGCCACCGCGCGATCGCTGAAATGGCTGTCGGCGACGGCGGTCGGCTGCTCGTAGAGGCCGCCGATAGCACGCCCGCCGCGGAACACGCGCGGCTGATGGTCCGAGTCGGGTCGCAGATCGATGAGCGTCCCGCCGGGCCGAAGCGCCCGGTGCGCTTCTGTGAGGGCATCGACCATGCCCGATCGGCTGATGCATCAGAGAGACCACGAGAACAGCACGGTGTCGAACAGCTCGTACCCCAGGCGCAGCGTCTGTCCGGTCGCGACCGCGAACCGCACGTTCGACACGCCACGCCGCCGCGCTTCGCGCCGAGCCTCGCGGATGCCTTCAGGATCGGGATCCACGCCCACCACCGAGCGGGCCAGCGGCGCGATCAGCCAGGCCAGCCGTCCGTTGCCGGTGCCGATGTCGAGCACGTCCTTGTCGCGGAAATAGCGATCGGCCCGCAGGCGCCGCAGCTCGATGTCGTCGGCCGGACGCACGCTGCTCGGGCAGCCCACACGCCCGACGTCGCCCGGCTCAGCCATAGCCCTCGCGCTTTCCGGGCAGCATCGCGCCACCCTGTCCGGCCACCGCGGCGAGGCGCGATGGATCGAGCAGGGGCTGCTTCAGCTCGTCCGGCGGCTCCGCGCCGGCGTACCACCAGATCACTTCGCAGTTCGCGCGGAAGAGCTCGTCGAAGACGCGGTCCTCGGGGCTCGAGTTGCGGCTCGAGTACCACCAGAACCAATCGCTGCCCTCCGCGACCATGAGTGGCTGCCGCACGCTCGCCGGCATCTCGCGCAGCGAGCCCCATTGCTCCTGCGCGAACCGGCGGGTGCGTTCGAGCATGTGCCACGCGCGCACGTGGGCCGGCTCGCCGGACCATACCTTGAGATCCGCGTCGATCCACGAGCCGGTGTGGAGCTGCGGGAGCTTCACCACCGCGGGGTGCGCATCGAGGAAGTCGGACACGCGGACCGTCTCGAACCGCTCATCGGCCTCCAGCGTCCCGTAGAGGGTACGGAGGAAGTCGTTGCCGTTGTTCGGATATGCCTCCCACGCGTTCTCCCCGTCGAGGATGATCGACGCGATGTACGGACCACCGTCGTCGGGCAGCCGGTCGCGCGCGGCCTCCAGCTTCCAGATGAGATCGCCGACGGCGTCGTTCGGACTCATGGACCCGTAGGTGAAGCCGATGCGATCGGAGATCTCCCGGTCCCGGAAGAGGGCGGTGACCCCGTTGGCCAGACGGAACGGCTGGTAGAGCAGCTGCGGCTGGACGAGCGCCCCAATGTCGTCGCGCTCGAACGTGAAGTTCGCCGAGCGCGCGAGGACCCCTTCGTCCGAGGCGAACCACTCGATGCGGGCCTTCTTGATGGCGTCGGCCGCTTCCGGTGAGATGGCGCCCTCCGACGGCCACACCCCCCGCGGCTTGACCCCGAACCCCCGCACGTGCGAGACCACCGCTTCCTCCAGCTGATAGAGCGCGTCGTCCGGGTACGCGAACGGCGGGTCCGGGACGAGCGCCCCGGGATCGCTGCGGCGGGCGGATTCGTTGTCGATGATCAACGGCAGGATCGGGTGGTAGTACGGCGTCGTCAGGATCTCGATGCGCCCATCACGCTCGAGGCTGCGGTACAGATGCGGCGCTCCGGAGGCCATGAAGCGCTGACGGCCAATGACGTAGTGGACGTCCTCGCGGGTGAACCGGCGCTGCCGGTCGCGCAGGTCCCGCAGCCGTTCGTCGCCGGCGATGTCGTCGGGGTCGATCCAGGCGAGGTTGAACCACAGCGCCAGATCGACGAAGTAATCGTCGGAGAGGAGCTCGGGCCGGCCGTGTGCCGCGAGCGCGAGCTGAAGCAGCCGGCGGTACTCCTCGTGCTGCGCGATCACGTTGCCGTGATGGATCGAGAAGAACCGCGCGAGCATGTGGTCGCGCTCCTCCGGGGTGAGCGTCCCTTCGACGGTGCGCATCGTGACGCGGGTGTCCTCGTCATCGGCGCCCCGTGCGTAGTCCTCGAGCTGGTCGCGCAGTGACGGGACCATCGTGAAGTTGACCTTGACCCTCGGGAACTCATTGAGCAGCCGGGCCATGTGCAGGTAGTCCTTCGAGGCGTGCAGCCGGACCCATGGGAGCACGAACTCGCTCGTCTGCGGGTGCTTGTAGTAGGGCTGGTGCATGTGCCAGATGATCGCGACGGCCAGCTTGCCGTTCACTTCGCGCGCGCCGCCTCGTCGAGCCTCGTCTTCACGAACCCGGGGTCGAGCGCGACGAGCATCCAGGCCGCGCGCGGCCCCACCGCTTTGCCGATGAACGCGTAGTACAGCGCTTCGAACGCGGCCCGGCTCACCTTGCCCTCGGGCGTAGTGAGTCCGACCTCTTTCGCGATCTCGTACAGGCGCTCCTGCATGGTCTCAGGGTCGGTGATCCGCCCGACCTCGTGGCCGGCCGCCGCCAGGAACCGTCGCTGGGGATCCGTGAGCGTGGCAGTCGTCGCGGGAAGTGCCGGCGCGATCGCGAAGCGCGCCTCATCGGGCGCCCACCGCTCGAGCCAGACCCTGCCAAGAGCGATGCGCGTGTCGAGATCGCGCGTCTCGCTATCGGTGAGTGGCCCCTTCTTGCGCGTGGCCGCCTCGGCATGCGGCTCGATGCTCGGGATCTGCAGCCAGTCGGCGACGGTGCCGAACCGCACGCGGAAAACCACCGGATCCGCGTCCTCCGTCAGCTGCGAGAGCTTCCAGCTCTTGCCGAAATCGCTACGCGGATCCTCGAGGTACGCGTCGGCGCAGCGGTCGTACTCGTCATACAGACGCGGCAACGTGTTGCCCGCGGGATCGAACTCGACCGCGCGCTTCGGGTGCGTGCGCAGCAGCAGGAACCGCACGATCTCGCCGGGATAGAGCTCGACGAGCTCGAACGCCGAGGCGCCGATGCCCTTGGAGGTCGCCATCTTCTTGCCTCCGAGGGTGAAGAACTCGTGCACGAGCCCGGCCGGTGGCTCGCGCTTCCAGATCTCGCGGTACAGCTCGTTCGCGCGGTCACGGGAGCCGCCCGCGGTGAGCAGATCCTTGCCACCTTCCTCATACGTGACGTCGAAGTAGTCCCACATCGCGCACCATTGGAGGTTCCATGGCAGCTTCGCGTTCCCCTTGAACGGCGAGAGCCGGCCGCGGTTGCCGCAGCCGGTGGCCCAGCTGACGTAGTCGGGCCGGCATTCATACGCAACGGTCATGCCGTCGAAGTCCACCGCGTGCGTCGTTCCGATCTTCCCGCAACGCTCGCAGATCACCCACACCGGCAGCCAGCTCGCGTCCTTCTGGACGTTCGAGACCTCCGCGTACACCCGGCGGACGGCGTCGGCATTGCGGAGCACGAGCTCGATCTCTCGATCGAGCTTCCCGGAGCCGTACAGGTCGCGCATCCAGTGGACCTCCTCCGGATGGATGCCGACCTGCGCGAACGTCGAGAGGAATCGCTCGGCGTGGTAGCGCGCGAAGTCGCCGGTACCGGGCTCCGGCGAGGGGATCGCGAACAGCGGCTTGCCCATGTGCTCGGCCATGCCGGCCTGCTGCTTCATCGACGCCGAGTCCATCGGATCGAAGTCGTCGATGGTGAACACGTAGCGCACGTCGAGACCCCGCTCGCGGAAGGTGCGGTACAGCGCGTCGGTGATGACCGGTCCCCGGAGGCCAGAGATGGGTACCGCGCCCGAGGGCGTCTTCGAGTCCCGGATGACGTGCTTGATATCGTGAGGCAGGGACGCCGCGACCGCGTCGGCCCAGAAGAGCTCGCGGTCGGTCGGCGTCCGGGTCATCTAGCGGACGGCGAGGATCTTGAGCTCCACCTCGCCGCGCGGGACGGACGCGCGAACGAGGTCACCCTTCTTGTGGCCGATGAGGGCCTTGCCGACGGGCGACTCGTTGCTGATCCGGCCCTCGGCGGGCGCGGCCTCGGCCGAGCCCACGATGACGTACTGATCTTTCTCGCCATCCTGCTCGATGGTGACGTGGCTGCCGATCTCGACGATGTCGTGGTGCTCGTTCTCGTCAATGATCGCCGCGTTCTTGATCATGGACTCGAGCGTCTGGATGCGGCCCTCGAGGAAGGCCTGGTCGTTCTTGGCCTGCTCGAGCTCGGAGTTCTCCGAGTAGTCGCCGAACTGCATCGCCGCGTGGATGCGCTCGGCGACCTCGTGTCGCTTGGAGGTGCGCAGCTCCTCGAGCTCGGCCTCGAGCTTCTTCAGTCCGTCCGCCGAGATCGGGACCGGCTTGTCAGGGCTCATCGATGCCTCCGAACATGCGTCGCGGCTCCGAAAAAAAGAACACTGAAGGCCGCCTTGGCCCTCAGCGCTCCGCCGCGTACGGTGGTTCTGTGCCGAAATCATACACGGTCAGCACCCGGGTCTTGGCCCATTACCGGCGCACGGCGCGGGATCTGGCGTGGCGCCGGACCCACGATCCGTACGAGGTCCTCGTGTCGGAGGTCATGCTCCAGCAGACGCAGGCCTCGCGGGTGACGCCCGCGTTCGACCGGTTCGTGCTGCGATTCCCGACACTCGCCGCGCTTGCGGCGGCGCCGTTGGGCGCGGTTCTGCGCGAATGGTCCGGCCTCGGCTACAACAGGCGCGCGCGCGACCTCCATCGCATCGCCCGCGCGTCGCGTGGCGGGCTGCCCCGAACGGTGGCAGCCCTCGATGCGCTGCCGGGCATCGGCGCATACACCGCGGGCGCGATCGCGTGCTTCGCGTTCGGTCAGCGGGTCCCGTTCGC
>JBBQZK010000042.1:0-19903 GCA_038207785.1 Candidatus Limnocylindria bacterium
CGATCGGAACATCCGGGAGATGTGCGCGATCGTCCTCCGCGACGATGACGGGTACCGGGTCCAGACCGCGGTCAATGGACAAGACGCGCTCGATCAGCTCGGGTGCGCTCCGGACCTCATCCTTCTCGACCTGGGCATGCCGCTCATGGATGGCCGCGAATTCGTGGCCCGGCTCCGCCGCGTCCCGCAGTACCAGCTCACTCCCGTGCTCGTCATGACCGCTGCCCGCACCGGGCCGGTGCTCGGCACGCAGGGCACGATCGAGAAGCCGTTCGAGAACGACGCGCTCCTCGGCCGCATCGCCGGCCTCCTCGCCGCGGCCGCCTGATCCGCCCGAAGCCGGTCGCGCGCATGAAGAAGTCAGGCCCGCCCCAGGGCCGGTCGGCGGCGGAGCTCATCTCGGAACGGATCACCGAGCTCGGCGACTGGCGCGGGGACACCCTCGGCAGAATGCGCACCCTCATCAAGAAGGCGGACCCGGACGTCGTCGAGGAGTGGAAGTGGCGGGGCACGCCGACGTGGTCGCATGACGGCATCATCTGCACCGGCGAGACCTACAAGAGCGTCGTGAAGCTCACCTTCGCCAAGGGCGCGTCGCTGAAGGATCCAGCCCGGCTCTTCAACTCGAGTCTCGGCGGGAATACCCGCCGCGCGATCGACATCCACGAAGACGAAGCCGTTGACGAGGCCGCGTTGAAGGCGCTCGTTCGCCAAGCGGTCGCGCGCAACGCGGCGAAACCGTCGAAGAAGGCGAAGTCCTAGGGCTTCGTCAGCAGGATCGCGTTCGGGAGGAGCCGGCCGGGACCGACGGTGTACTGGCCATCGATCCACATCGCGGACGTTCCGCCGCCGTCGAGGTTGATCGCATCGCGCTCGCCCAGTGCCTGCAGGACGAGCTGTGATTCCTGGAGCGACGCGTTCTCGACGACGGCAAGGTAGATGTACGTGCCGTCGGTACCCATCGAGCCCTTCAGGCCCTTCTCCGTCTGCTTCACCGTCTGTTCGGCGCTGATGTCCAGCACGGAGCCGCCCTGGAGCAGCAGCATGAACATGGAGATCCCCGCGGTGATCGGCGCGTTCGCCGTCGGTCCCTGGCCATACACATACGCGCGGCGGTAATACGTGGGCGTCTTCCCGTTGAAGATCACGAGCCCGTTCTGGCCGATGAGCGCGGGCTTGTTGATCCACGTGCCGAGGTCGCTGTTGTACATCGCGTAGTCGTACGAGTTCACCTTGTTCGCGCACTCCGCGTAATCAGGCGGGCACAGGTAGGTGCCGTGGATCGCCGCGTACGCGTGGTCCGCGGTCGCGTACTGGTCGAGGGGCTTCACCGGACACGCGTTCGCGCAATAGGTCGCATTGGCCGTCACCGTCTTCACGGTCACGTCGGCGAGCCGCTCTTTGACCAGATGTGTCGTGAACGTGCCGCGCGCGGTCGCGACCGCGACCGTGCTCGAGCCGGTCGGGGTGTACACGCCCAGCGGCTCCGGCGGCTTGGTGCCGTCCGGATTGAGGACCGTGACGAGCCAGAAGACGCCGTAGTCCTCCATCCACGTCGCGCCTTCGACGAGCGGACGGAGGTAGAGGCGGTAATACCCGGGGACGAGCGGCGCCTGGATCGTGAACTGGAACCACGCGACCTGGCCGGGGCCGACGTAGGCCGCAGGCTGCATCGCGATCCGGTTGTAGCGCGGCCATCCGGTGGCCGGCGAGCCCTGCGTGCCATCGCCGCCGAGCGGGCTCGCCCGGTCCTGTCCGGGCTCCGGCCCCCACGTGCCGAGGTACGCGACCTCACCGAGCTTCCCGCTGACCCAGCCGAACGACCCGGAGTTGTAGTACGCGACCGTGGCCGTCGACCGCTCGCCCGGGCAGAGGTTCGGATAGCCGCTCTGCCCGTACCACCGCGCATGGAAGCCGGGGACGCCTCCGGTGACCGCGGGTGCGGGGATGCCCGGGCCGGTGCTGCCGGCGCAGGTCGCGGCCGTCACTTCGCGCTGCGGGCCCGGGCCGAAGAGCAGCGTGCCGGCCACGACGAGCGCGGCGAGCAGGCGGGCGGATGCGGACCGGGGGAGCATCACCAGAGCTAACGCGGCGAAGAAAGGCCGCGTTGCGCTCACCTCAGGACGGCGGCAGCGCCACCGGTGGGACGTACGGCTGGACGTAGCTCCGGTGCCACCACGCGCCGGTATCGCGACGCTCGGCCGGGGTGGTGAAGCGATAGAGCCACAGCTGCGCCCGGATGACCTTCGGCGGCGTGCCGTCGAACGGATCAGCGGCCAACAGCCGGAGGATCGGACGATCGCCTTCGAGCAGCTTGGCGAGGAGCGGCATGAACCACTCGTGGTACCGGGGCGATGAGAACGCGGCGAACCACATCAGCCAGTCGAGCCGCAGGTGATATGGCGCGTATTGCGGCGGGCGCCGGCGGACGTCGCCGGGCTTGGCCATGAACGCGTACTCGCGCCACTCGCTCGCGTCGGTGGGCTCCGAGTCGGTCGTGCCTTCGATGATCACTTCATAGCGCTGCTTCGTGACGCTGCCGAACGCGCCGTACGCGTTCACGAGGTGGAGCGGGTCGAAGCTCGAGTTCATGAGCTGCCCGGACGACACGAGGTTCCTCGCCGGCCGGTAGCTCAGCGCGACGACGAGCAGCGTCAAGAGAACCACGGTGACCTCGTGCGGGAGCGACGACTCGATGACCGGCCGACCGAGGGGAAGGAACCGGGCGAGCGCCGCGTCGTCGAACGCCGAGAACGCGAGCACGATCGTGACGAGATTCAGCCACGAGAAGTTGCCACTGAGGAGGAGCCACGACTGCGTCGCGACGATGATCCCTCCCGCGAGCGTGGCCACGGGCTGCGGCGCGAAGAGGAGCCACGGGACGACGAGCTGCGCGATGTGGTTGCCGAGGACCTCGGCGCGGTGCAACACCTTCGGCAGGCGATGGAACCACCAGCTCAGCGGATTCGGCATGGGCTGAGTCTCGTGGTGGTAGTGGAGGCAGGTGAGATCGCGCCAGCACGCATCGCCGCGCATCTTGATGAGTCCCGCGCCGAACTCGACCCGGAACACCAGCCATCTCGCGAGGTAGACGAGCGGCAGCGGCGTGAACGTCGAGGCCGGCCCAAGGAAGATCGCGAGGAACCCGGCTTCGAGGAGCAGGGTCTCCCAGCCGAAGCTGTAGAAGGTCTGCCCGACGTTCACGATCGACAGGTACAGCGCCCAGAGGGCCACCCACACGAGCATCTCGACGCCCACGGGCCAGCCGTCGGGGACTCCGAGGACGACGAGTGCGCCCAGCGCGAGCCCGATCCATGACACGAGGCGCAGCAGCCGGTCGGAGTACCGGAGATGGAACAGGCTCGGCGACGCGCGGAAGGGCACGTACCGGACGAATTCGGGCACCGGCAACAGTCCCCGCTCACCCAGCAGCGGGGTGAATTGCCGCAGCGCGACGAGGAACGCGATCGTGTAGATCGCGCCCAGACCGCGCTCGATGACGAGGCGCGCGAGCCAGTAGTCCGGCGCCTCGAGCCAGGTCATGGCGCCGAGAGGCTACCCGCTTTTCCGGTCTAGCCGCCCTTCGCTTCACCATCCTGGCGGAGCGCGCGGGGATCCTCGCTCGGCGGGTTGCGGCTGTCCTCTGAGCGTTCGATCGCGTGTTCGTCGATGTGGCTCATGATCCCGCGGCCGGCGCGCCGCGCCGCTTCCCGCTCGGTCTCCTGATGTTCTTCGGTCATGTCGGCACCTCCGACCCAGCCCGCTGCAGCATGGATGCCGGGCGCCGCGGCCGTGGTACACCGACGAGAGAAAGCGCCGCAGGCGCTCGCTAGAGATGAGGACCGTGGACGCCGACGTCGCCGCCTGGAAGAGCCTGTACGACCGCGAACGGTCGCCCCGCCGTGCCGCCGCCGCACTGGCGGCGCCCGGGCGGCCGTTCACCCTTCAGCTCGCCCTGGCGGTCGTCCTCATCACGCTCGGCCTCGGCGGCGCGTTGCTCGGGCAGGCGGACCTCACGATGGTCGCATCCGCCGGGGGCATCCCCGGGCTCAGGCCGGTCACCGCGGCAGCGCCCGGAGCACCGGTCGTCGTGGGACGGATCGAGGACGCGATCAACCCGATCACCGCGCGTTACGTCGAGCGCGTGATCGCGGATGCCCAGGCCGCCGGCGCGCCGGCGGTCGTCTTCATCGTGAATACGCCCGGCGGGCTCATCGACTCGACGTATCGGATCACGACCGCGTTCCTGAACGCGCCGCTGCCGGTGATCACCTATGTGGCACCGTCCGGAGCGCGCGCCGCGTCCGCCGGCACGTTCATCACGATGGCCGGCACGATCGCGGCGATGGCCCCGGCGACGAACATCGGGGCGGCCCATCCCGTCGACAGCTCGGGCGGGGACATCCAGGGCGACCTGCGCCTCAAGGCGGAGAACGACGCGGTCGCTCAGATCACGAAGATCGCCAAGGCCCGCGGCCGCAACGAGCAATGGGCCGCGGACGCGGTGCGCAAGAGCGTGAGCATCCGCGACGACGAGGCGCTGACGCTCAAGGTCATCGACCTTGTCGCGCGCGACCTGCCCGACCTGCTGGCCCAGATCGATGGCCGCACCGTGCAGGTCGGGATCCAGTCCGTCCAGCTCGCCACGAAGGCGGCGGCTATCGACGACGACGGCATGAATCCGTTCGAGACCTTCCTGCACTTCGTCGTCGATCCGCAGATCTCGCTGCTGCTCTTCACGATCGGCACGTACGGCCTGATCTTCGAGCTGTCGAACCCGGGGCTCATATTCCCCGGCATCATCGGCGTCATCTCCATCGTGATCGCGCTGTTCTCGTTCGGCACGCTCGACGCGAATGCCGCCGGGATCGCGCTCATGATCTTCTCGCTCGTTCTCTTCATCGCCGAGGTGAAGATCGTCAGTCACGGCCTGCTGCTGGCCGGAGGGATCGCGTCGCTCATCCTCGGCGCGATCATCGTGTTCCCGCCATGGAGACCGACGTTCCCGGGGCTGCGATACAGCGCGGATCCGGTGACGCTCCTCCTCGTCGTGGGCACGGCCGCGCTCTTCTTCGCGGTCGTCGTGCGGATGGCGGTCGGGTTCCAGCGGCTGCCCGTCGCGAGCGGGCCGGGGATGCTCATCGGCGCGCTCGGCGTCGCGAAGACGGAGCTGGCCCCGGCCGGCATCGTTCGGGCCGGCGGGGATGAGTGGACGGCGGTGAGCGAGGGCGGACCGATCCCCCAGGGAGCCGCCGTCCGGGTACGGCGGATCGATGGCGTGCGTCTTATCGTCGGCCCGGAGGACTCGTCCTCCGGAAGAAGGGAAATCTGATGTCTACCGAGCTCGTCGCGATCGCGTTCGTACTGGTCATCGCGCTTCTTGTCCTGCGGACGGTCGTCCACATCGTCCCCGAGTACCAGCGGCTGGTCGTCTTCGCCCTCGGGCGATACCAGAAGACCGCGGGCCCAGGGCTCGTGCTCTTGCTCCCGCCGCCGATCCAGAGCTCCGTCACGGTCGACCTGCGGGAGTTCAGCGTCGAGATCCCGCAGCAGACCTGCATCACCAAGGACAACGCGACGATCTCCATCGACTTCCTGATCTTCCAGCAGGTCGTCGAGGCGTCCGACTCGGTGATCAAAGTCCAGAACTTCCGTCAGCAGGTCCAGCAGATCGCATCGACGACGCTCCGCGCCGTCATCGGCGATCTCGTGCTCGACGATGCGTTCGCCAAGCGCGAGCAGATGAACGAGGTCCTCCGCATCAAGCTCGACGACGAGACCCACCGCTGGGGCGTGAAGGTGAATCGCGTCGAGATCCGCGAGATCGTGCCGCCGCGCGAGATCCAAGAGGCCATGACCCGGCAGATGACGGCCGAGCGGATCCGGCGTGCGTCCGTCACCGAGGCGGAGGGGAAGCGGGCGTCCGCGATCCTCGTGGCCGAGGGCGACAAGCAGTCGAACATCCTGCAGGCCGAAGGTGCCCGGCAGTCGGCGATCCTGCGCGCCGAGGGCTTCGCGCTCGCGCTCGGAAAGATCAACGAGACCGCGATGTCCGCCGACGCGCGCACGATCACGCTGCAGTACTTCGAGGCGTTGAAGGCGCTCGGCGCGTCGCCGGCGACGAAGTTCATCATCCCGACCGAATTCAGCGCGCTCGCCGCACCGCTCGCCGCGATGGCGAGAAGTGCGACCGAGCCACCGGCGAAGGGCTAGGGGCTAGCTCCGCTGCCCAGAGACGTTATTGACAAGGTGAGAGCCCTCCGCGCCTGCTTGGGGTGATTCAGCTCCCAGCGACAAAGGAGGGCTCTCGTGTCCAACTCTAGGCCGCGACTCAGCGCATTCGGTCGATCGATCTTGATCGCGCGGATCCAATCGGGGTGGTCGTTGCGCCGCGCCGCGGCGGCCCAGGGGGTCTCGGTGACCTGGGCCTGGGTGCTCTGGCATCGCTTCCTGGTCGAGGGCGATGCCGCGTTCGCGCTGCGCTCGAGCCGACCGCATCGCTCGCCGCGACGACTCAGCGCGCGGATCGAGCGACGGATCGCCCGCGAGCGGCGGCGCCGACGCTGGGGTCCGCTGCGGTTGAGCTGGCTCTTGGGGATCGCTCGCTCGACGGTGTACGCGGTCCTGCGGCGGATCGGCCTTGGCCATCGTCGGGTGTTCAAGCTGCCGCTCCCGCCGGTCCGGCGGTACGAGCGCCCAGTGCCCGGGGACCTCATCCATGTCGATACCAAGAAGCTCGGCCGGCTCGGGATCGACGGCGGCAAGCGTTTCGGTCCGGTCCGGCACTCCCAGGAGCAAGGCTGGGAGTACATCCACGTCGCCGTCGACGACCGGACCCGGGTGCCGTACGTCGAGCGGCTCCCGACCGAGCGGGCCGCGGACTGCGCGGCGTTCCTCGCCCGAGCGGTGGCCTTCTTCCTCGATCACCAGGTCCGGGTCCGCCAGGTGATGACCGACAACGCGTACGCGTACATCAAGAGCCCGCGCTGGGACGCCGCGGTTGCGGAGTTGGGCCTTGAGCACGTCCGGACCCCGGCGTACACCCCGCGCTGGAACGGCAAGGCCGAGGCGTTCATCGGGATCCTGCTCCGCGAATGGGCGTACGCCCGGCCGTATCGCGACAACCGCGCTCGGGCGATTGCGCTCCCGGCGTTCGTCCATTCGTACACTCACCGCCGACCCCACGGCGAGCTCGGCGGGCTCACTCCGATGCAGCGTCTGGCCCACGACGTTCACAACGTCCATGGGCAGTACAGCTAGCTCCTTCGGAAGCGGATGAAGGGGCGGCGCGACCGGCCAGGAGGCGCACTGCCCCCCACATCCGCTGGATCCGCTTCCGCGAGCCGTACCGCCATCGGCCGGGCCAACCGGCGCTGACCGAACGGCGAGTACACCCGAGGCGGGACGTCGCCGAGCGGCGCGCGGAGGGCTGCTCGCGCGCCGCCCACTGACGACGGGACAGGAAAGGCGATGGCGATGGCCACGGTTCACCTCAGTAGCTGCGGTTTCCCTGCTCCGAGGCCTCCTCGACCAGATGGCGGTCGCTCCTCTGGAGCTCTCGGAACAGGTGTTCGGGCATCATAGAACGGGTGTTCGAACTGTCAAGAGGCGGCCAGCGCAGATGAAATACTCGATTCCGATGGGCTCGATGGTCCTGGCGGTCGACCTGGCGCCGCAGCGCCCCAAGCCGGTGCGCGAGCAGGCGGAGCTGTCGAGCCACATCCTCGAGCCGGCCTGGGAGGGGACCAGGGTGCTCGTCCGCATCGGCCATCCCGGTCCGCGATTCGTCGGCTACGACGGCCCGGTCGAGGGTCCGCGCGAGCTCTTCGAGGCGATCCAAGCCGAGGCGCACTGCGCGAGCGCGATCCTCGACGGTGTCCTCGTGACCAACTGGGAGGACGATCGCGACCTGGAGGTCGACCCGCAGGGCAATGCGTTCACGCGTGAGATGCCGCGCCGGCAGATCTTCAGCGCGTTCGACCTGCTCGAGGTCGATGGCGAGACGCTCGTGGGTGTGCCGTTGCTCGAGCGCAAGCGCCATCTCGAAGGGCTGGTCACGCCGAGCCAGAACGTGCGGCTGACGCCGTACGTGTCCCGCGGGCTGCGGGCGTGGCGCGACACGCTGACCGGGCTCGGCTTCAAGCGCGTGGTCCTCAAGGAATGGAACAGCCCATACTCGCCAGGCCAGACGGCGACTTCGTGGCTCGTCGTGGACAAGCTCAATCCCCCGAAGATGAAATAAGGAGACCCGGCGCATGACGTCCGCTGCGACCATCGACCACACTCAGCGCGACCCGTGGGAGGTCGCGATCGAACAGTTCGATACGGCGGCCGACAAGCTCCACCTCGATCCGAACATGCGCGGCATCCTCCGCGAGTGCCAGCGTGAGCTCACGGTGCATTTCCCGGTGCGCATGCACGACGGCGCGGTGAAGGTCTTCACCGGATACCGCGTGCAGCACAACACCTCACGCGGGCCCGGCAAAGGCGGCATCCGGTACCACCCGAGCGCGTCGCTCGGCGAGGTCAAGGCCCTCGCGATGTGGATGACGTGGAAATGCGCCGTCGTCGGCATCCCCTACGGTGGCGCCAAAGGCGCTGTCATCTGCGACCCCAAGGGCATGACCCTGCAGCAGCTCGAGACGCTCACGCGGCGGTACACGACGGAGATCGCCCTCCTCATCGGTCCCGACCGGGATATCCCGGCGCCCGACGTGAACACGAACGCCCAGACGATGGCCTGGATCATGGACACGTACTCGATGCACGCCGGCCACACCGTGCCCGCGGTCGTGACCGGGAAGCCGCTCTCGATCGGCGGCAGCGAGGGCCGCAACGAGGCGACCGCCCGCGGCGCCGTGTACACGATCATCGAAGCCTCGAAACACCTCGGCATCGACCTCGAGGGCGCGCGCGTCGTCGTGCAGGGCTTCGGGAACGCCGGATCGTTCTCGGCGAAGCTGATGGCGGAGCTCGGGGCGGTCGTCGTGGGCCTGTCGGACACGCAGGGCGGCATCCACAATCCGAAGGGCATCGATCCGAACAAGGTCGACGCGTACAAGCGCGAGACGGGCAGTGTCATCGGATTCCCGGGGTCCCTGACGGTGAGCAACAGCGAGCTGCTCGAGCTCGACTGCGACGTCCTCATTCCGGCGGCGATCGAGAACCAGATCGGCGAGCACAACGCGCCCAAGATCAAGGCGAAGGTCGTGGCGGAGGCGGCGAACGGACCGACGAGCCCCGAGGCCGACCGGATCCTCTACGACAAGGGGGTCTTCATGATCCCCGACATCCTGTGCAACGCCGGCGGCGTGACGGTGTCGTATTTCGAGTGGGTCCAGGATCTCCAGAACCTGTTCTGGCGGGAGGCCACCATCAACGCCCGGCTCAAGGAAGTGATGGTGAAGTCGTTCAACGACGTCCTGCAGATGTCGCTGAAGCACAGGGTCCACATGCGGACGGCCGCGTACATGGTGGCCGTCGCGCGCGTGGCCGACGCGACCCTGACCCGCGGGATATATCCATAGCGAGGGCCGGGCCACAGGGCTCGGCACTCGCTTCGTTCATTGTCTGAGAACAGCGGTCGCCTGGATCGAGGCGTCGGACTGTCCGGGCCAGGCCGCGAAGGCGTCTCGTTCCAGCGAGTAGGCGCGAATCTGACCCTGGAAGTCGTTCCCGACGAGCCAGCCGCCGCTGGGTACTGCCGTCGGGGTGAACTCGCCCGACGTCACGCGGCCGCGGCCGCTCTGGTCGTACCGGACGATCGCACCGGCCGGCCCCGGGCTGGCGAAGCGCCACGCCGCGATCGAGCCGTCGTCGAGGATCGCCAGCGGCCATTCGCTCGCGTTGGGTGGCGTCAGCACGGTCTCGCCGCTCGCGGAGTGCTGGACCACCGCGTAGCGCTCCTGGACCGATCCCTGAAAGGTCCGCCGCAGCAGGAGCACACTGCCCTTGGCATCCACTAGGCGATCGGCACTGAGCCACTCCCATGCCGCGCCGGTCCAGCGATAGGTGCCAGCCGGGACGTCCTTGGCCGCGGTCCGGTAGATCGTCGGTCCGGCGTCCGTCCAGCGGAGATCCGAGACCGACAGAGTGCTCGGAAGGATTTCGCGGATACCGCCATCGCGCACCGTGACCCGCGTTCCGCATCCGGCGGCGTCGCACGTACCGGGCGAAAGGAGCGCTAGACGTGTCCCGTCGGGCGACCAGGCCGCGGCATCGTTGCGCGGGAAGGCGGTGACGCCGGCGTCGCTGACCGATCCGGTGGCCGGGTCGATCACGTAAGCCGGGCCGGCCCCGGCAGCCGTCGGCCCGCAGACCGCGACGAGGAGGGCACCGCGCGGCGAGCCCGCGAGAAGCGACACGATTTTGCCCGGGCACACAGCGATCGCTTTCCCGCCGATGCCGCTCGCCCCGATGCGCACGACCGTGCCGTCCGCCCGCCCCGCGTACAGCGGTAGTTCGGGGAACGCGATCGTTGGCTGTGGCTGGGTGCGGACGTCCGCGGCAGGAGCGGCGGGTGCGGTGAGCGAGGCGGTCCCGGCGACCGGCCAGAACGCGGCGACGACCGCGACCGTCGTTACGACGAGCGCGCCCGCAATCACTGCAGCCAGCCCGCGCGCCCGGCTCACTGCTGTCTGGTCGCCGAGAGGCCGTTCATAGACACTCACGTCGTTCCTCCATTTCATGCGCGTCACGACAAGATGTTGCAGCGGTAGGGTTTGAATCCCTGAGCGGCCTTCGCGGCGAAGTCGTAGTAGTGATACAGGACACGGCCGTCGTCCCCCACGGCCTCGTACACGTAGCAGCCACCTGAGACGTTGTAGTGGTTCATCGCGATGTGTTGGTTGTAGAGGTCGATCGCGTCACCCGGCTGGAGCGCATACCAGTCGGTTATCTGCGTGCAGAAGTTGTCGACGAGTCCGGTGTCGATGTAGCGCGTGCTGCTCAGGCCCCAGCACTGCTGAAGGTAGCCGGAGCAGTCCACGCCGCTGGCGCACCCCGCGATCGGGCCCACGCAGACGTCGCCCGCCGTCTTGTTGTTGTTCATGTCCGTGATGAATTGGTTGATGGTGACCCACCCGCCCCACTGATAGGGGACCTGGTAGTACCACTGGTCCGCGGCGGTCATGAATCCCGGACGGCACGTGCCGCTGCAAGTCGCGTAATTCGACTGGTTGCACCACCAACTCGTGCTGTAGTACGCGTCGCCGTGGTTGATAGCCTCCGCGCGCGAAGCTGAGAATGTTCCTGGAGCCGGCGGCGGCACCGCGGCGAACGCGAAGCCGCTCTGGAGCAGAGCGGCGCGGGCTTCGATCCTGGCGATGGCGACCGGCCGCGGCACAAACGCCAGCTCGAGGACGTCTATGGCCGAACGGCCGACGTTCAGGGCGAAGACCCTGCCATCCGGCGCGAGCGCGAGCGCGTTGCTGGGAACGAACACGAGTCCTTCGAGCGGCATTTCGGCCGTGGCGTCCCAGTGCGCGCCGCTTGCGCGCCAGACCGTCGCAGTGGCAGTGAGCGGCGCGAGCTCCTCCTGAACGAGGATGTAGCGTCGGCCGTGCCGGTCGGTCCCGAGGTAGCGCGCATTGAGCAGCCGGCCGGTCGCTTTGATGGCAAGACTCGGTTGTCCCGGTGTCACAAGGGTCGCCTGACGGGATCGATCCCCGGGACGGGCGGAGAACTCCATCCGGACCGGCTGTTCCTCGGCGCTCGTCCGCATGGTCGCGGGGATCGAGCGGTCCGCGCCGTCGTGCTTCGCCGCCACCGCCGTGAGGTCGGACACCAGCGGGATCGTGCCGAATTCCGCGATCTGCGCTTCCACGCTGGTCGCCGTCGCGGAGGAGAGCCGCGTCGTCTTGCCGACGACGATCGTCGACACCGGGAATTCGTTGAGCACCGCCTTACCGCGCGCTAGGACCGCGCGATCACGGAACGAATCGAGGATCCAGGAACGGTCCCCGACATCGAGCACATCGACGGGGCGTGCCCCCGCCGGTGTTGCGATTGTCATCAGCGCGCCACCCTCGCTCCAGCGATGGACCCGGCGATTGATGGTGTCGGTCAACACGAACCCGCCAGAGTCATCGACACGGAGCGATTCGGGGCCGAGGGGCTTCAGTCCCGCGCCAAGGATCGTTCCCACCTGACCCGCGCCACCGCCGATCCCGAACCGCCGGACGAGGCGGCTCGGCAGCGATGCCTGAGCGACCGCGGGCCCGGTCATGTTCGCGAGTGGTGCCAGAAGAACCCCGCCGGTCCCGATAAGACCCGCCTTGACCACGGAGCGCCGCGACCACGTTCTCACCAGTCACCTCTTTACATCCGGCACCTTGGCGCCTGACTCCCTGTTCGGGCAGGGGATGGCGGTCACGCTAGGAAAACAAATTAGGGGCGAAGTTGGGGGAACCGCACCATCACATCACGACGGGATGACGATCAGGTAACGATCCAAGCCTTCTGCGTCGTCCGATCGACCACCGTGACGTTTGAGGCCAACTTCAGACGGTAGCGTCCGCCCTGGACGATCAGCGCAACGCCCGGCAGGCGCGAGAGGACGACGCGAAGATCGCGCGTCGCCCAATACAGGTTCCGGACGGCGACATCGCCGTCGCTTTCGGGCCAGAGGCCGAATGCCAATGCGTCGCGCTCTGCGCCGCGAGGCCCGGCCTCCAACACCAATCGGAAGAATCGCTGCAGGACGTTCCGACCGGACTTGCCCTCACGCCACTGATCATCCGGGAACAGCGTGCGATCCACCGCGATCTCGGTCGGAGCGAGGATGATGGATGGAAACGATGCTGACGGAGCCGAGCCACCAGTCGCGAGGTGGAGGCTCGCTGCGTATTCAGCCCCCGTCGCGGGTGCGAGCGCTCGCGCCGTGACGACGATCTCGGGCGCCCACCAATTCGGCGACAGCGAGAACCCGCGACGTATCCCGATCTCGCACGCTTCGGCCACGCTCCGTCGCGCCGCGCGGTCCCGGCCGAGCTCATGATCGAGGTGCGCCGACCAGAGTTGGAGGACGAAGGCGGTGAGAGCGTCGTTCTTCTCCCGGTACACGCGGACGAGCCGGTCCAGGGCCTGGCGCGCCTCCAACACCATGCCGAGACGCGCGCCGATGAGCGCGCGCAATGTGGCCACGGCCTCGGCGAAGTGATCGGGCACGGTCTTGGGAAGCTCCGCCAGCAGTGCCCTCGGCTGGTCGGCGTTCCGGAAGCCGATCCAGCAGTGGCGGATCGCGCTCCACCGCGCGACGTCGAGCAGTCCGACACGATCCGCGTCGAGCCGGATCTCGTCGAGCCGGTGCCGCGAGGCATCCAGGTCGCCCTCGAGCTCTTCGGTGATCGCGCGGTTGAATTCGGCGAACAGCCGCACGCGCTGGTCGTTGAGCGAGCCGGCCTCCTCGGCCGCGGCCGCGAAGGCCTCCTTTGCGCTTCGCAGGTCGCCGCTGCACATCGTCGCGTACCCGGCGATGTTCCGGGCGGCCGGGCGGATGCTGGCGTGAAGCGTCTCCGCGTCGATCATCGCCAACGCCAGGCGGCAGACGGCGAGTCCCTCGTTGGGGGCCTGGTGGTGAAGCGCGACCGCGATGTTCATCAGAGCCTGCACGCTGCTCATCGGGGTGAGCCGGCGACGCGCCGCGATCGAGGACCGCTCCAACGGCACCGCCGCAGCGTGGTCTCCGATGCTCTTCGCCAGGAGCGCGCGCAGCAGGTACAGGTCAGCGCAGGATTCCGGCGCGGCCACGGCCCCTTCGGCCCACGCGAGCACTGCGTCCGCGGCGGCCTGTTCGCCTCGGAGGAGATAGAGGCGACCGAGCTCCAAGGCAATCCGGCTCGCCAGCTCGTCGCCGTGCGCGCCCAGCTCCGACCGGGCAATCATGAATGCCTCGATCGCACGTGGCTCGTCACCGGCCGCCGCGGCGAGCACGCCGGTTGTATACCTGAGCCCAGGGCCACGCGCCAATGTGGCGGGCCGGCCGGCCATAGCCGCGGCGAGCTCCTCGCGAAGCGTCGTGTCCACCAGTCGCGGTCCGATCCGATCGAGCTCGCGCTGTCCCTCGACGCCCGGCCGAAGGGATGTCAGCGCGCGATGATCGTCCAACACCTGATCGCGCCAGCGCATCTCGCGGCTATCCGCGTTGCGCCGATTCGGATGTGGCATGTCTGGGCGCGAGTATCGCATCGGGTAGGCTCCTCCCGCGCCGCCTGCGCGGCGTCCTAGATCGGCGACACCCTGCAGGACCTCATCGCGGTCGACCTGGAGACGACGGGATTCGATCCGGAGACGGATCGGATCATCGAGATCGGCGCCGTGCGCATCCGGCTCACGCCGGATGGCGCGGCGGCGGGCGAGCGCTTCAGCACGTTCGTCGACCCCGAGCGGGATATCGGCTCGACCATCCGGCGCCTGACCGGCATCAGCGATGCGGCCCTGCAGGGCGCGCCCTCGGCCGCGGATGCAGTGGCGCGGTTCGCGGCGTTCGCCGGTGACGCGGTATTCGTCGGCCACAACGTCGACTTCGACCTCGCCTTCCTCGAGGCGAACGGCTTCGCTCCCGGAGCCGGCCGGCTCGATACGGCCGATCTCGCATCGATGCTCCTGCCGTCAGCGCCGTCCTATGCCCTGCAGCGCCTCGCCGCGGACAGCGGCATCGTGCCGGCCGCGGCGCACCGGGCGCTCGACGACGCGCTCACGTGCGCGGCCGTCCTCGCCACCCTGGCCGACCGTGCCCGGTCGCTGCCGGCTCCGCTGCTCGAGGAGGCCCGCTCGTACGCCGCCGTGATCGGGCCGGCGGCGGAGCGCTTCTTCGCCGATGCGCTCGGGGACTCGCTCAGGCATGCGTGGGCTGGCCCGCTCATGCCCGCTCTGCCGAGCGTTCGGCACCAGGCGGCGGCCCCACACGCGACGCTCGATGCGGCCAGCGTGCTCGCTGCCGACGGCGCGCTCGCGAACGCCATCGAGACGTTCGAGGACCGTCCGGAGCAGCGCCAGCTCGCGATCGAGATCGAACGCACGATGGCGACGGGCGGCGTGCTCGTGGCCGAAGCCGGCACCGGAGTGGGGAAGTCGATCGCGTACCTCGTCCCGGCGATCGGCCGCGCGCTCCAGGGCGAGCGGGTCGTCGTGAGCACGCACACGCTGCCGCTGCAGGACCAGCTCGTGCGCAAGGATCTGCCCGCACTGCAGGGAGCGCTCGGGACCGATGTGTCCGTCGCGGTCCTAAAGGGCCGCTCGAACTACCTCTGCCCCCGGCGCTGGCAGCTGTTCCGCACGCAGGTCGCCACGCGCGAAGAGGCCCGCCTCGCCCTCAAGACCCTCATCTGGCGCACGAGCACGACGAGCGGGGATCGGGCCGAGCTCAACCTCCTCGGTGGCGAGAGCTCCCTCTGGTCTCGGGTCTCCGCGGACGATGAGACGTGCACGAGCCGCCGGTGCGCGGCGACGCGAGGCGGCTGCTACCTCGAGCGCGCGCGCAGCGCCGCGGCGGAGGCGGGCATCGTCGTGGTCAACCACGCGCTGCTCATGCACGACGCTCGCGGCGGCGGGGCGCTGCTACCCGAGGCCGACCACATCGTCGTCGATGAGGCCCACCGCCTCGAGGACGTCGCCTCGGACGCCTTCGGCTTCAAGCTCGAGACGTGGCGGACCCGGCGGGACCTCGATCGCATCGCGCACGCACCGCTGACGATGAGCGCGCTGCGCTCGGACGACCCCGCCCAGGCGGAGCTCGCACAGGCGCTGCGTCAGGAGATCGAGCGCGCGATCGGGATGTCCGGTGAGACATTCGAGGCCCTCGGCACGCTGCTGCCCGAGGGCATCGACCGGCTGCGCCTCACCGGTGGGTTCCGAGCCAGCGACGACCGCTGGCTGCCGATCGAGCTCGCGGCGGAGCGCCTGGCGGACGCGCTGGCCGGCGTGCGTCTCGCGGGTGAGCGGCTTGCCGCGCGCGGCGGTGATGACGATGAACTCGTCGAACACGAGAGCGCGATGAAGGAGCTTATCGGCGAGCTGGGTGCCATCCACCACGGCATCCATCAGCCGCGGCCCGGCGAGATCGCGTGGCTCGAGCGCGCGAACGACGGCATCGGCCTGTACGTCGCGCCGGCCCACGTCGGCGGAGCGATCCGGCGCACGCTCATCGATCGCCACCGATCCGTGATCATGACCTCGGCCACCCTCGGTGTTGCGGGCACGATGACCTTCACGATGGATCGGCTCGGCGTCGCCGACGTGGCCGGAACGCTGCGGGTCGGCTCGCCATTCGATCATGCGAACCAGGCGGTCCTCATCGTGCCGTCGGACATCGCGCTCCCGCACGACGAGCATTTCGCCGAGGAGGCCGCCGTGATCGTCGGCGACATCGCCCGCGCCCTGACCGGCCGGACCCTCGTGCTGTTCACCTCGCATGCGGCGATGCGAGAGGTCGCCGCACAGCTGCAGGGCCTCGAGGACACCGGCATCGCCGTCCTCACCCAGGGGATCGACGGATCTCGCCGTTCGATACTCGAGCGCTTCGCGGCCGGCGGCTCCGTGTTGCTTGGCACGCAGTCCTTCTGGGAAGGCGTGGACCTCCCGGGGGATCAGCTGCGCTGCGTCGTGATCGCGAAGCTCCCGTTCCCGGTGCCAGACGATCCGCTGGTCCAGGGCCGCTCGGAACGCTACGACGACCCCTTCCGCGAGTACCAGCTCCCCCTCGCCGCGCTACGGCTGCGTCAGGGTTACGGACGGCTCATCCGCTCGAAGACCGATCGAGGCGCAGTGGTCCTGCTGGACCGCCGGGTGATCCTCCAGGACTATGGCCCGACGTTCCTGCAGTCGCTTCCGGCGGTGCGCGTGCAGCGCATCCCGAGCGACGGCATCGCCGTCATCGTCGCGGAGCACTGCGCCCGGGGATAATGCGGGCGTGGAGCCGCACTCCGCGTCCCGCATCCGGGTGTGGCTCGACTCGCTGCCCGTCGGCACGCGCGAGCGCCTGTTCCTGCTGCTCGACGAGCTGTGCGCCGGCATGGACGTGTCGCGGCACAACCAGTTCGGCTTCCTGCGGCTGCGCGCCGAGTTCGAGACCTCCGGCGAGCTCTTCGGCTGCTCGATCGCCGAGCTGCGCGACGCCATCGGCCTGACCCTGGGCGACCTCGATGCGCTCCGCCGCGTGCGGCCGCCGAGCCCGCTCGAGGAACTGCGGGCGGACGTCGGATCCCACGGCCACCCGGACTTTCGTTAGCCCGACCTGGGCGGTAACCGGACGGTTTCGGCAGGGGTCCTGGCACTAGCGGGGGATGTTTCCGCCCATAACTGGTTCGTAAACTTCGCCGTGGTGGTAGGGATGCGCCCCGCCGAGCTATGGAAGAAAGGAGGCTACAAAATGCTTGCATTCTTCCGTGACGACGAAGGCCAGGGACTGGTCGAGTACGCCCTCATCATTGCCGTTATCGCCATCGCCGTCATCGTCGCCATGATCTTCCTCCGTGGTCAGCTCCAGAACATTTTCAGCAACATCGGCAACAACCTCACCTAGTAGGTCTTCGCCGTAACGAACGAGGCCCGGGCCGCAACGCCCGGGCCTTTTCGTATCCGCACTGTTCGTTCTTGATACACTTGGCTGAGGTCGGGTCACTTCGGATCCCGATACTTCGCACGCTTCACGAGATCCCTGCGACGGTGCCCGCCAGGGTGCGTCGTGGCCGTGAAGCGGAGGCATCAAGGGAGAACGCGTTGGCAGTCGTCACCATGAAGCAGCTCTTGGAGTCGGGTGTCCATTTCGGACATCAGGCCCGCCGGTGGAACCCGAAGATGAAGAAATTCATCTTCATGGAGCGCAATGGGATCCACATCATCGATCTCCAGCAGACCCTCGTCCGCGTCGAGGAGGCCTACGCCTTTGTCCGCGATCTCGCGTCGGATGGCGGGCAGATCCTCTTCGTCGGCACGAAGAAGCAGGCCCAGGAGTCCATCGCCGAAGAAGCCAAACGCGCGAACATGCACTACGTCAACCAGCGCTGGCTGGGCGGGTTCCTTACGAACTTCATCACGATCCAGAAGCGGATCCAGCGTCTCAACGAGCTCATCGAGCGGAAAGAGCGTGGTGATTTCCTCACCATGCCCAAGAAGGATGCCCAGCGGCTCGAGGATGACCTCCAGCACCTGGACCGCTACTTCCAGGGCGTGCGCGAGCTGAAGCGTCCGCCGAGCGCGCTCTTCGTCGTGGACCCGCACCGGGAGCACATCGCGGTCGAAGAGGCGCGCCGCCTCGAGATCCCGATCGTCGCGATGGTCGACACCAACTGCGACCCGGATCTGATCGATGTGATCATCCCGGCCAACGACGACGCCATCCGCGCCGTCAAGCTCATCTGTCAGAAGATGGCCGACGCGGTGATCGAGGGCCGCACCCAGCTCGACGCGTCGTCGAAAGAGGCGAGCCCGGAAGACATGGGGTACGCCCCCGCGGCGGCACCCGATGGTGCGTACGCCGAGGCCGGCCTGCCGCGCGCCAAGCGCACGCCGCGCGTGTACGAGCCCGAAGAGGACGAGTACCCCATCGGCGGCTATGAAGAGGAGCCGGCCCCTGAGGCCGGCGAGGCCGCACCCGCGGGAGATGAGGCGATCGCCGCTCCCGCGGCCGATGCAGCAGGGACCACGGAGGAAAAGTAGCCATGGCATCCGCAACCGACGTCCAGCGTCTTCGCACCGAGACCGGTGCCGGCGTGATGGACAGCAAGAAGGCCCTCGAGGCCGCGAACGGCGATTTCGAGAAAGCAAAGTCGATCCTCAAGGAGAAGGGCCTCGCGTCGGCGCAGAAGCGCGGCGACCGCGAGACGAAAGAGGGTGTCGTCGAGGCGTACATCCACAGCGGTGGCCGCATCGGCGCGCTCGTCGAGGTCTCGAGCGAGACGGACTTCGTCGCGCGCAACCCGGAATTTCGCGAGCTCGCGCGGGCGATCGCGATGCAGGTCGCTGCGATGTCACCAAAGCACGTGAGCTGGGAGCTCCTGAAGGATGACGAGATCAAGGCGCTCCTGGAGGAGCACGGCGACGAGAAGACGGCCAAGGCCGCAGCGGTGCTCCTGCACCAGCCGTACATCAGGGACCAGTCCAAGACGATCGGTGACCTCGTGACGCAGCTGGCCGCCGCTACCGGCGAGAACATCAAGGTCCGCCGTATCGCCCGCTTCCAGCTCGGCGAAGGCGCGTGACCGCCGAGCCCAAATACCACCGCGTCCTGCTGAAGCTCTCCGGGGAGGCGCTCCTTGGCGAACGGCAGTTCGGGATCTCACCCCAGTACACCGCGTATCTCGCCGAGGAGATCCGCAAGGTCCACGCGGTCGGCGTGCAGATCGGCATCGTCCTGGGTGGCGGCAACTGGCTTCGCGGCGCGGACGCCGCGGAACATGGCATCGACCGCGCGACCGCGGACTACATGGGGATGCTCGCGATGGTCATCAACGCCCTCGCGCTGCGCTCGCAGCTCGAGGCGGCCGGCCTCGAGGCCCGCGTCCAGACGGCGTTGACGATCAACGAGGTCGCCGAGCCGTACATTCGCCTCCGGGCCATCAGCCACCTCGAGAAAGGCCGCGTCGTCATCTTCGCCGCCGGCACGGGCAACCCGTTCTTCACGAGCGACACCGCTGCGGCCCTGCGCTCCGCCGAGATCGACGCGGAGGTCATCCTGATGGGGAAGAACAAGGTGGACGGCGTGTATTCGAGCGATCCGCGCGTCGACAAGTCCGCGAAGAAGTACGACGACCTCGGCTACCGCGAGCTCCTCGAGAAGCGCCTCGGGGTGATGGACGCGACCGCCGCGGCGCTGGCGGAGGATCGGAAGATGCCCACCATCGTGTTCGACATCAGCGAGAAGGACGCCATGGTGCGCGCCGTGCTCGGGGAGCGCGTGGGCACC
>JBBQZK010000043.1:0-19850 GCA_038207785.1 Candidatus Limnocylindria bacterium
TCGAAGGCCGCCGCGCTCGTCGGGAGCCCGAGCCGATCCTGCAGGACGCAGGCGGTCGTGGGCAGGAAGTAGTCCGGGCTCTGCGTGCAATAGAGGAGCAGGTCGACTGTCTGACGGTCGAAGCCGCTGCGCCGCAACAGCGCGTCCGCGGCACAGAAGCCCAGATCCGAGGCGGTCTGCCCGTCGGCCACGACGCGGCGCTCGGTGATGCCGGTCTTCTCGAAGATCTTCTCGGCGCTCCAGTTGGGGTACAGCGCGGCGAGCTCGTGGTTGGTCACACGCGTCTCGGGCAGGTAGTGGTCGATCGATTGGATGGCTGCGACACGCATCAGTCGCTCCATCCTACGAAGCAGCGCACGCTATCGGGCCGCAGCAAGCGGCACGCCCCGCTCGACGGCCTGCAGGTAGAGCTCCTCGAGCGTCTTGGTCGCGGGCGCGTTCGCGTGGGCGTAGGCGAACAGCTCCGCCAGCAGCGTCCGCGTGCCTGGTCCGCGGAAGGCCTGCTGCTTCAGGTCCACCATCGGTGCTTCGAACCGTGTGCGCGTCGCCTCCAGAAAGCCCTCGTCCGGAACGTTCAGCGCGACCCGCAGCGGATGCACGTTGAAGATCTTGAGCCCCGGCGAGCGGAGCTCGGCCTCGATCGCGGCCACGGTCCACGGAAGGCCGGCCCCGGAGTGCAGGTCGTCCTCCCAGAACACCGGGAAGCGGACGATCGGCGTCACCGTGCGCAGCGGGACCAGCCCAGGCTGCAGGAACGCGCACAGGTTCGAGTCGTACGTGAACCCGCGCGCGGCCATCTGGCGGTCCATCCGGGTCTCGTCGTAGAAGCAGTGCGAGCGGAACGAGTGGGCCGAGGGCCACAGCTTGGTCACGTGGTCGATGACCACCGGCACGGTGTTCCCGTGCGTGCTGCCGGGCAGGAAGTTCGGATGGAGGCCGACCGCACCCGGCGCGGCGTCGGCGAACCGCTGCGCCAGATGCTTCGACCGATGGGTCACGAATGGCGTGAGCCGGACGCCGTGCTCGTCCGCGAGCGCGAACAGGTCCTCGATCGCCCACTCGGGCGCCCACTCGATGTCGGTGGTGAAGCAGAATGCCGGCGGCTCCGTTAGATATGGCGCGATCGGCGAGAAGGAGGGGTCGGTCACGAAATCAGCCTAGCCGCGACCGCGCGGTCCGACCGATGCCTATAGTCGCCACGGCATGCGGTTGAGCGACGTGGCCGAGATCGCCGGGTGGCGGGTCGTCCGCGACGGCGAGTTCTCCGACCTGAGCCTCGGCTCGCACGCGGGGTCACGGAGCCTCGTCTACGCCGCCGAGGCATCGAACGCTGCAGCCATGATGGAGCGGAAGCCGGGGGCGATCGTCACGACCGAGAAGGCCGCCGACGCCGTGCCCGCTCCAACGCCGGTCGCGGCAGCGGATGATCCGGAGCAGGCGTTCTTCCTCGTCCACGCAGCGCTCGCGGCCTCCGGTTTCTACTGGAGCGACGCCGAGACGCGCGTCGCGGCATCGGCCCGGGTGAGCGATGCGGCGTGGGTCGCGCCGCGGAACGTGGTCATCGGGCCGGACTGCGTGATCGAGCCGAACGTCACGATCCTCGAGCGCGTCGTGCTGGGCGCCGGCGTCATCGTGCGTGCCGGCGCGGTCCTCGGTTCCGAGGGCTTCGAGTTCAAGGGCCCGGCGATGCGGCAGGGGCGGCCGTCGCGCGCGACGCGCGAGTACGCGGGCGTGACCGCGATCCCGCACGCGGGGTCCGTCTGGATCGGTGATCGCGTCGAGATCCAGGCCGGCTGCACCGTCGACCGCAGCGTCTTCGGCGAGCCGACGCGCATCGGCGCCGACACGAAGCTCGACAACCTCGTGCACGTCGCCCACAACTGCCAGATCGGGGAGAGCACGCTCATCGCAGCGGGAGTGACGATCGCCGGCAGCGTGACCATCGGCGACGAGGTCTGGATCGGTCCCGGCGCGGTGATCTCGAGCGGGGTCACCATCGGGGACGCCGCGGCCATCGTCATCGGCACGACCGTCATCAAGGACGTCGCCGCCGGGACACGTGTCGCGAACGACCTCAAGCTCTACAAGCTGCCCTGACGCGGGGTGCGCCGGCTTTACCTACGCTGAACGAGGTGGGGCATACGGTCGTCCTCGGCGGCGGCATCTGCGGGCTCGCGGCGGGGGTCTCGCTCGCCGAGCGTGGGGAGGAGGTCACGGTGCTCGAGGCCCAGCACTTCGTCGGCGGGCTCGCCACCACGCTACGCGGGTCGACCGGCGCGGGGTATGACTTCGGTCCGCACGCGTATCATGCCCGCAATCAGCGCGTCCTCGACATGTTCAAGTCGATCGCGCACGACGGATTCCCCGCGCGGCAGAAGAACGTGCGCATCAAGTTCCGCGGCAAGTACTACAAGTACCCGCTCGAGGCGCTGGACATCGCGAAGAGCATGTCGCCGATCGTCGCCGCGCGGGCGTTCTTCGATTACCTGATCGAGGTGGTCCGGCGACGGATCCGTCCGCGCGACATCGTCTCCGCTGAGGACTGGGTGGTCCAGGGCATGGGCCGCACCCTCTACAACATGTTCTTCGGTCCGTACACGGCCAAGGTGTGGGGCATGCCGCCATCGAACCTCGCGGCGTCGTTCGCCCAGCATCGCATCCCGCAGATCAACCTCTGGAAGGTCGCGGTCTCGTCGTTCCGCAAGGGCTTGGACAAGATCACCGACACCGAGCACAAGTACGCGCCGCTCGTCGTCGAGCTCTATTACCCGCCGAAGGGCGCCGGGGTCATCAGCGACCGCATGGCGGAGCGGATCCGCCAGGCCGGGCCGGACAACGCCGTGCGCACCGGCACGCTCGTGACGGGCATCGAGACCAGAGACGGCGCGGTGGTCGCGGTGCGCTACCGGCCGGTCGCGCCGACGGCCCACGGCACCGAGGCCTGCGTCATGGCGTCGGGCACGGAGCCGGACGTGCGCCCGTTCGAGTTCACCGGTCCCGAGGAGCGCATCGTGTGCGACCGCATCGTGAACACGGTGCCCTTGCCGGCGCTCATCAAGCTGCTCGGCCCGGCCGTGTCCGCGGACACGCACGCCGCCGCTGACTACCTGCGCTTCCGCGCGATCACGATCCTCGGCCTGCGCTTCGCGCGGCCGGTCGCGCTTCCGGCGATGTCCATCTACTTCCAGGACAAGACGTTCAACCGGCTCTCGGAGACGCGCAACTACGGTGGCACCGAGATCTGCGGCCCGAACGAGACGGTGCTGCTGTGCGACATCACGTGCGCGGTCGGCGACTCGATCTGGACGGCCGATCCGTGGGAGCTCGGCAAGCGGTGCGCGGCGGAGCTCGCGGCCGAAGGCTTCGTGAAGGAAGACGAGCTCCAGGAGGCCGTCGCCCTGCGCTCGACGTGCGGCTATCCCGTGTACATGGTCGGCTACGAGAAGGCGATCGCCACGATCTCCGAGGAGCTCCTGCGCTTCAACGGCCTGGTGACCGGCGGCCGGCAGGGTCTGTACAAGTACGTGGACATGGACATCGCGTCGGAGATGGGCCTCGCCATGGCCGACTTCCTCCTGTCCGGCCAGGAAAAGGCGGCCGCCATCGGCGACGTGCCGTACGAGGACCGCACCTTCGCGTAGCCCGCGCTAGTTGCTCGGCACGCTCCATGTGCTTGGGATCATGTGCACCCAGGTCTGGCCCGGCGACAGGAGGATCGGCTCGCCGTTGACACTGACGAACTGCCACGCGTCGTAGACCGAGTTCCGGGCCCACGTGCCGTCCTGGCGGAGGCCGTCGCGGAAGATCGAGACCTTGCCGCTCCCACCCGTCCGCACGTTCACCCCGAGCGAGCCGAGTGAGTCCTCGACGATCGAGGTCGTGACCACGTCGGTGTAGACGACGACGATGTTCCTCGCCGCGATCGGCGTGTTGTAGTACGCGTCCACTTCGCGGACGTCACGGCCGAAGTTCGGGTCGAACTGGAAGCGCGCGTACGTCCTCGTGTTCGGGTCGTAGACGTAGCGCGACTGGTTCTGGTGCTGGTACGGGATCGTGATCGAGCGCGTCGCGACCGCTCCGTAGAACCCGCCGGCCCACTCGATGTGGTTGACGGAGTCCAGGAAGCCCCACGTCGGGATGCTCACCGGGCCGCCGCCGCCCGCGCGGTTGGTGGCCTCGCGCAGCAGGTTGGAGCTCGAGTACTCGTTGTACGGGCTGCTCCGGGGATTGCCGGCATCGTCACCGCTCACGCGGTAGTACGCCGCGCCGGCGTAACCGAGGTTCGCGTTGAGGTCGATGTAGATCCCCGCGGCGGCGTCCTCGGCGATGAGCTTCGTCTCCTCGATCGTCGCGCCGGAGTACGCAAGGGCGCCACGGACCATCGGCGTGATCTCCCGGTCCGACAGACGCGCCGACCGGATCGAGCCGATCTTCGCCGGGTCCTGCGAATGGAAGATCGCTTCATAGCGCGTGATGCCCGCTTCGACGAGCGTCTCGAAGATGATGTCGGCCTTGCTCGTCCCACTGTGCGGACGCGCGGCAGGCGCGTTGTCGATGCGCACATTCAGCGCGCGGCGGGCGGGGTTCGGTTGGCCCGCGCCGATCTGCGTGCCGTTCAAGGGCCAGCAGGTCTCGCACCGGGCGCGGGCCGACGGGCCGGGCTTGGTGCCGTCGGGGTAGAGGACCTGCACGACCCAGTAGACCCCGATGTCCTCCATCCACTGCGCGCCCTCGATGACCGGGCGGAGGCCTACGGCGTAGACGCCGGGGGCCGCGGGCGCCTTGACGGTGAACTGGAACCATGCGACCTGACCCGGGCCGACGTAGTCGGCGGGCTGCGCGGCGAGGCGGTTGTACCGGGACCAGCCGGTGGCCGGCGACCCGTTCTGGCCGTCACCGCCGAGGACGCTCGGCTGATCGATGCCCGGCTCGGGCCCGTTCGTCCCGAGGAAGGCCGCCTGGCCCATGCGGCTCAGGACCCAGCCGTTGGAGCCGGTGTTGTAGTACGCGACCGTCGCGACGCTCGTCTCCCCGGGGCAGAGCGACATATAGCCGGACTGGCCGTACCAGGTGGCGTGCCAGCCGGGGAGGCCCTGCGGCAGGGTCGCGGTCGCGGGCGGCGGGATCCCGGGTCCGACGCTCGAGACGCACGTCAGTGCCGCGGCGCGGTCTGCCGGCGCTCCCAACGTGACGAGCATCGCGATCACGATCGCAGCGGCGTTACATGCGGAGAACAAGCGGCGCATCAACGGCCCAACCCTTCCATCGCTTCGCGTAGCGCGTCTATGTCCTGGAACGAGATTAGGGCGTGCTCGTCACGCTCCACGTCGGATAGATGAAATGGATCCACGATTGACCCGGCTGGAGGAGCAGCTGCTTCCCGCCGGCGTTCCAGAACGTGAACATGTCGACGACGCTGTCGCGCTTCCACGTGCCGTCCACCCGCAGACCATCGCGGAAGACGGAGACCGGACCGCCGCCGGTCATGCGGTAGTCGAGGCCGCGCGAGCCGAAGGAGTCCTCGACGACGCTCGTGGTCCAGATGTCGGTGGTCATCACGATGACGTTCTTGGCCAGGATCGCGCCGCTGCCGTCGCCATCGACCGTCTGCACCCCACTCTGGGAGCGGCGGTACCCGTTCGCGGCGGCGTCCCAGCTGAACGTCGAGGCCCAGATGCCCTGGAACGGGACGGTCACGGTCTTCGCGGGCTGTCCGTCGGTGAAGCCGCCGGCCTTCGGATCGGTGTTGCCCGCGGGCACGAAGGACAGGGCGGGGACGTCGACGCCGCCCGATCCACCCGCTCGGTTGACCGCTTCGCGGAGCGCGGGCGTCCCGGTGAACTCATTGTTCGGCGCCGGGCGGAACGCGACGCGGTAGTAGGGACGGCCGTCACGATCCGCGTCGACCGAGAGCATGTTGCCGTCCTTAATGGACTGCGTGACCGCGTCCCGCTCCTCGATCGTGGAGCCCGATGACGCGAGCGCGCCCTTCAGCATCTGCGTGATGTGCAGGTCACTGAACCGGTAGCTGCGCATCGGGCCGAGCACGTCCGCGTCCTTTGAATGGAAGATCGCCGAGAACCGGGTGACCCCGCCCTCCACGATCATCTCGAAGATCAGGTCGGCCCTGTTCAGCCCGTACTGGGGCCGCGCGTTCGGGTCGTTCGGGAGACGGGCGTTGATCGGCCGGCGTCCGATGGACGCATCCGCCGCCCCGACCAGGCCGGTGAGCGGCCAGATCTTTGGCTTGGGGGTCGGTGTCGGTGTCGGCGGCGGGGTGGGGACGGGGGTCGGGGTGGCGGTCTGGGTCGCGAGCGCGACCGGGCTCGGGCTCGGCGAGGTGACCGCCGCGCCGCCGCCGCCGCACGCGCTTGCGACGATGGTGCAGATGAACAGGACAACTGTCGCGTTCCGCGCCAACACTCCGGGAAATCCTACCAGCGATAGACGGCGAGAACCGCATCGCTGCGCGCTCGGTCCGTATTTCGTCGGGAAGTCGACGTGCTGCCCGATGAAGGTCAGCGTCGCGAGGCTCAGGTAGGCGGGGCTATGCTCAACGCCGGTTCGCGCAAGGATGGGGAGGGATCAGCTTGGACGACGTTTCCACGCCTAACACCGGCTACGACCGGCGCAAATTCCTGAAAGTCATGGGCCTCGGTGCCTCCGCGGCGGCGCTTGCCGCGTGCGGCGGCGGCGCGGGCACCGCGGCGGTCGCGACGAGCGCGGCTGCCGCCACGAAGAGCGCGGCCGCGAAGCCGACGGGCAGCATCACCGTCTACTCCGCCCTGAACGAGACGACGAACAACCAGTTCGGGGCCGCGTTCAAGGCCGCCTACCCCGGCACGACGATCGACCTGCTGCCGCTCGCGGCCGCGGGCGACCTCCAGACCCGCATCACCGCCGAGAAGGCCTCGCCGAAGGCGGACATCTTCATCGGCGGCTCGAGCGAGTTCCACGATCCGCTCGGCAAAGCGGGCCTGCTCGAGAACTACGTGTCACCGAACGCGGGTCAGCTCAAGGCGGAATTCAAAGACGCCGCCGGCTTCTGGACCGGCTGGTACATCGGCATCTTCGGCTTCATCGCGAGCACCGACCGGCTGAACAAGGAAGTCGGGGGCAAGCTCCCGGCGACGTGGGACGACCTGCTCGACCCGGCCTGGAAGGGCAAGCTCATCCTGCCGGACCCGGTGAAGACCGGTGGCGGCTACATCTTCATCGCCACACAGATCTTCCGGTTCAACAAGGACGAGGACAGGGCGATGGCGTTCATGAAGACGCTCCACGGGAACATCGCGGACTACATCGGCACCTCCCCCGGCGCGATCGGCGCCGTTTCACAGGGCCAGTACGTCGGATGCCCGAACTGGGCCCACGACATCCTCACCGAGAAGGGCAAGAACCCCGGCGTCTCGCTCGCGGTCCCGGCCAACACCGGCTTCGAGGTCGGTGCCGTCTCGATCGTGAAGGGCGCCAAGAACCTGCCCCTCGCGAAGGCCTTCGTCGACTGGGTGCTGACCCCGGAAGCAGGAGCGCTCAACGTCAAGCTCAGCAACCGCGGCTCGACGATCGCGTCCGTCGCACCGGCAGCCGGTGCGCCGACCCTCGCGTCCGTGTCGCTGGTGAACTACGACCGCCAGTGGGCGACCGACAACAAGGCCCGCATCCTGACCAAGTGGCAGCAGACGGTGGGCCGCTCCTAGTCACGGCAACGAGCTAGAACGATGCGCAGCTTGCAGCGCGAGCCGGTCCTCCTGCTCGCGCTGCTTGCTGCCATCGCGCTCGTGCTCGCGTTCATCGTCTATCCGCAGATCCAGGTCGTGCTCGTCCCCGGTGCGGATGGCTACGTCTCGTTCCTCCAGGGCGGGAGCTGGACGCTGCCGCTCACGAACTCCATCAAGATCACGCTGCTCTCCACCACGACCGCCGTCCTGCTCGGCTTCGTGTTCGCGTATGCGATGGTCTATACGCCGATGCGGTGGAAGCCGTTCTTCCGGATCATCGGCATCCTTCCGCTGCTCTCGCCGCCCTTCGTCGTCGCGGCCGTGTACATCCTGCTGTTCGGGCCGCGGGGCATCGTGTCGTACGGCGTGTTCGGCCAATCCCCGAGCGTGTTCGGGATGTTCGGGGTGTGGGGCGTGCAGACGATCGCGTTCTTCCCGTTCGCGTACCAGCTCATCGCGGACGTGCTGTCACGCAGCGACGCGCGATTGGAGCAGGCCGCGCGCAATCTCGGGGCCGGCCCGTGGCAGGTATTCCGCTCCGTAACGCTGCCGCTCTCGGGCCCCGGGCTCGGCGCGGCGATCCTCACCTGCGCGATCTACATCCTCGAGGACTTCGGCAACCCGCAGCTCATCGGCGGCGGGTTCAACGTGCTGCCGACGCAGGCGTACTCGCTCATCGAGGGGTTCGGTGACTTCACCGGTGCCGCGGCCGTGAGCACCATCCTCCTGCTCCTCGCGCTGTCCCTGTACGTCGCGAAGACGAGCCTGGATCGCGGTCGGTCGTTCGTCACCGTCGGCGGCAAGGCCTCTTCGATGCCCCGCCCGCCGGTGCCGCCGATGCTCACGCGCGCGTGCTTCGTCGCGTGCCTGGCGCTCGCGGGGCTGATCCTGCTCGTGTACGGCACGCTCATCGTGAGCGCGCTCACGCTGTACTTCCCGACGAACCTGAACTTCACGCTGCAGCACTTCGAATATCTCGGCGAGCACGCCGCGTCGCTCCAGAACTCGTTCGTCTACAGCATGATCGCCGCGATCGGCTGCTCGATCTTCGCGCTTTTCGCCGGCTTCATGGTCCAGCGCGGAACATGGCCCGGCCGGAAGATCTTCGACTTCCTGCTCATCATGCCGGCGGCCATCCCCGGCATCTTCTTCGGGATCGGATACCTCACGGCGTTCAACCAGCCATGGTCCGACGAGCTCGCCGGCTTCTTCGGCCAGCCCGACCTGCGCGCCCAGCTCATCGTCATCGCGCTCTTGTTCTGGAACATCCCGGTCGCGTACCAGGCGGTCACCGTGGGGCTGCGCCAGATCGACAAGTCGATCGATGAGGCCGCGACCAGCCTTGGGGCGTCCAGCCTCCGCGGCTTCCGCGACGTGCTGGTCCCGATGCTCGGCGGATCGGTGCAGGTCGGCTTCGTCACCACGTTCGTCCGGGCGGTGACCACCCTCTCGGTGGTCATCTTCCTGTTCACGCCGCGCTCGACGACGGCGACGATCACCATCTTCCAGCTGGTCAACGATTTCGACTGGGGTGGGGCAGCCGCGTTCACCGTCGGCGACGTCGGAATGGCCGTCATCGTCCTCCTGATCATCGGCCGCCTCGGGGGCCGTCTGGCTGTGACAGGATTCCGCGGTGGCTGACACGGCGCACCTCCGTCTGACGAACGTCACGAAGCGCTTCGGCGACTCCGTTGCGGTGGACGACGTGTCGTTCGAGGTGCCCCGTGGCTCATTCGCGACGCTGCTTGGGCCGTCGGGCTGCGGGAAGACGACGACGCTGCGCATGATCGCCGGCTTCTACGATCCGGATCACGGCGACATCGAGCTGGGCGGCCGCCGCATCAACAACCTGCCCGCGCACAGGCGCGGCGCGGCGATGGTGTTCCAGGACTACGCCCTCTTCCCGCACATGTCGGTGCGCGCGAACGTCGGGTACGGGCTGCGGCTGCAGAAGAAGGGCAAGGCCGAGATCACGAAGAAAGTCGATGAGACGCTGCAGTTCGTGGGCCTCGCCGGCCTTGGCGACCGCCAGCCCAACCAGCTCTCCGGTGGGCAGCAGCAGCGCGTCGCGGTCGCGCGCGCGCTCGTCGTCGAGCCGGAGATCCTGCTGCTCGACGAGCCGCTGTCGAATCTCGACGCCAAGCTCCGCGAATCGCTGCGCTGGGAGCTCCGGGCGCTGCAGCAGCGCTTGAAGATGACGTTCGTCTATGTGACCCACGACCAGGACGAGGCCCTCTCCCTGTCGGACTGGGTCGCCGTCATGAACGCCGGCAAGGTCGAGCAGGCCGGCGCGCCGTGGGACATCTACTACCACCCGAAGACCGCGTTCCTCGCGGATTTCGTTGGTGCGGTGAACCTGGTGCCGTCGACCGTTCGCGATGTGCGCGACGGCACGGCGACCGTATCGATCGGGTCCACCCATGTGCCCGTGCGCGTGCCGCCGGGCACGTCCGTCACGAGTGGCGCGCAGGTGCGGCTCTGCATCCGTCCGGAGAGCCTCGCGCTGCGCTCGCCGAGCGCCGCAGGCGACGGGCTGGTGATGGTGCCGGGGACGGTCGCGCGCAAAGCGTTCCTTGGGGACCTGATGCGCTACTGGGTCACCGTGGATGGTCGCGAGTGGATCGTCGATCAACCCGACCCCGGCGCCGCGACACCGCACGACGGGGCGGTGCAGGTGGCGATCCGTCCAGAGCGCATCCACCTGATCGCGGAGGCCGCCGGCTGACGGCAAGGCCCGGCCGTCAATTCTTCTTCTGCGATCGCCGCGTTCGGTGGCATATATAGAAGCGCGGCTGGTTTCATATATGATTGCTCCTCATCTCATATATTCAGGGAAGTAGGTCCGATATGGGCAAGCGAACGACGACGGTCGAGATCGACGAGCGGAAGTTGGCCGAAGTGAAACGACTCCTCGGCACACAGACCTTGCGCGAGACCGTCGATCGGTCATTCGACGAAGTCCTCGCCCGTGCGGCTCGCCGCGGCAGCATCGCCCGGCTTCAGCACATGGACGGCCTCGACTTGGACAAGCCCGAGATCATGGACAGCGCCTGGCGCTGATGCCGACGTATCTCGCGGACAAGAGCGCGCTCGTTCAGCTCGGCAAGCCCGCCGTCGCCGCGAAGCTCGTGCCACTGATCATGGCTGGCGAGGTCGCGACGTGCGACATCGTCGAGCTGGAGATCCTGTACAGCGCCCGCAGTGAGAAGGATCTTCTCGACACACGTACGGAACGTGCGCTCGCCTACCCGCGCGTTCCGGTGATCGAGGCGGACTTCGCTCGCGCGGAGGACGTACTGGCGAAGCTGGCACGGAGCGGTCGCCATCGCGCGGTCAGTCTTCCGGATCTCCTGATCGCCGCCGTCGCGGAACGGTCGGAGCTGGTCGTCGCGCACTACGACGCCGATTTCGACATCGTTGCGTCGATCACCGGTCAACTGGTCGAATGGGTCGCGCCGAAGGGCAGTCTGTAACATCACGCCGATGAGCGAGGCGAGGGCACCCGAGCAGATGCTCGATCCGATCTGCGACATGGTCGTGGTCGTGGCGGATGCGCGGGCCAAGGGCCGGACGGTCGAGCACGAGGGTCGCACCTACGCGTTCTGCTCGAACGGCTGCGTGAAAGCGTTCAACGCCGATCCGGTGAAGTGGGCGGCCAAGGCCGACGCCGCGTCGGTCGTCCGGACCGTCGGTGGAGAAGCCGTGATCGACGACGGGATGCGCCGCTGGTATGCGTCCTGCCGGTGCTGCCTCTCGGACGCCTATCCCGCCATCGTCGCGCAGCTCGACGCGGAGCGTGACGCCGCCACCGCGCTGTAGGTCCCGTGGATCTGCCCGGCGCCGTCCTCCATGCGCTGTCCATCTCGTTCGCGATGACCTGGGAGATCCTCTGGGCGCTGATCCTCGGATTCCTGCTGTCAGCGGTGGTCGAGGCGGTGGTCTCGAAGGAGCAGATCGGCCGGCTCCTCCCTGACGATTCGCCGCGGTCGCTCGGTCTCGCCGCACTGCTCGGTGCGGCCAGCTCCTCGTGCTCGTACGCCGCGGTCGGGCTGGCGCGCTCGCTATTCCAAAAGAGCGCGGACTTCACTGCCGCGATGGCGTTCGAGATCGCGTCGACCAACCTCGTGATCGAGCTCGGCATCATCCTCGTCATCTTGATGGGCTGGCAGTTCGCGGCCGCGGAGCTCGTCGGTGGCGCGGTCATGATCGCGATGCTCGCGCTCCTCTTCCGGGCGTTCCTCAAGACCCCGCGCGTGGCGACGGCGCGCGCACAAGCGGCGAAGGGCCTGCGCGGCTCCATGGAGGGTCACGCCGCGATGGACATGTCGGTGCGCGAGGGCACCCTCGCGCAGAAGCTCTTCTCCGGCCGGGGCTTCACGGCCATCAGCCATCTCTTCGTCATGAACTGGGCGGCGGTCTTGCGCGACGTCGTGCTCGGACTGCTGATCGCCGGCGCGGTCGCGGCCTGGGTACCCGAGTCCTTCTGGAAGGGTTTCTTCCTGACTGATCAGCCCCAGCTGGCCCTCGTGTGGGGACCGCTGGTCGGTCCGATCGTGTCCGTGGCCAGCTTTGTCTGCTCGATCGGGAACGTGCCCCTCGCTGCGGTGCTCTGGAACAACGGCATCAGCTTCGGCGGTGTGATCAGCTTCATCTTCGCGGACCTGATCATTCTGCCGATCCTGTCGATCAAGCGCCGCTACTACGGGGGCTGGATGACCGCGTTCCTGTTCGTGACGTTCTATGCCGCGATGGCCGCGGCCGGATTGCTGGTCGAGCTCCTGTTCGGCGCGCTCGGCCTCATCCCTGCCACGCGCGCGGCGCTCGTCGCGGAGCCGTCGATCTCCTGGAGCTACACGACGATGCTCAACGTCCTGTTCCTCGGCCTGGCCGCCATGCTGCTCCTTCGGGCCCGGCGGACCGGTGGGTTCGCGATGCTCGCGATGATGGATGCCTGATGGCCGCGCGACTGCTCGGCGTCAGCGCCTCGTACGCGGAGGTCATCGGCAGCCGGCGCTACTTCCCGCTCTGGCTCGGTCAGCTCGGCTCGAACTTCGGCGACACGCTCCACTACATCGCGCTCGTCGTCCTCGTGTTCCAGCTGTCGGGTCAGGGACTCGCAGTGGCCGGTCTGGTGGCCATCGAGATCGTCCCCGTGCTCCTGCTCGGCCCGGTCGCGGGCGTGCTCATCGACCGGTTCAGCCGCAAGGCCATCCTCATCGGCTCGGATGTCTTCCGCGCTGTCCTCGTGCTTTCGCTGCTCTGGCCGCAAGGGGTCTGGCATGCGTACGTGGTGGCCGCCGGGCTCGCCGCGGGCGGCGTGTTCTTCAACCCCGCGGTGAACGCTGTCATCCCGGTTCTCACGACGCCGGAGCAGCGCCTCGCCGCGAACTCGGTCTCCTGGTCCACGGGCCGCCTCGTCCAGATCCTGGCCGCGTCGATCGCCGGCGCGGTCATCGCGACGGTCGGGACCGGCCCGGCGTTCGCGATCAACGCCGTGAGCTTCGCTCTCTCGGCGGGGCTCATCATGACCCTGCCGATCCCCGCGCACGCGGGGGAGATCGGTGGGACAGCGAAGCGGGGCCTCGGATCATTCTTCGGCGATGCGCGCGCGGGGCTCGCGTATGCACGACGCGACTTCTTCGTCTCGCGGCTCCTCGTCGTGCAAGCGCTCGCGTCCTTCTCGGTCGGGGCGACCGGGGCGATGCTCGTCGTGCTCGCCGAGCGGCACCTGCATCAGCCGCCCGAAGGATTCGCATGGCTCATCGGGGCGATCGGCGCGGGGGCGCTGATCGGACCACTCATCCCGAACACCTTCGCGCGAGATTACCGAAACGCGCGATGGCTCTTCGTGCCGTACCTCATCCGTGGGATCGGCGACGTGCTCATCGCGGTCTTCACGCCGTTACCGATCGCGCTGGTCATCCTGTTCGTGTACGGCCTGAACACGAGTACGGGCATGGTCGTCTTCAACTCCACGATCCAGGGCGCGATCCCGGAGCGGGTGCGTGGCCGGGTATTCACGCTGCTCGACGTCACGTGGAGCGCGATGCGACTGCTGTCGCTTGGTCTCGGCGCGATCGTTGTCGACCGCGTCGGCGTGGAGCCGCTGTTCTGGATCGGTGGGACCCTGCTGTTCCTCGCAGGGGCGCTCGGTCTCGCCCTGCTTGGCCGGATGCGCTTCGGCGACGCCGACTAGACCTTGCGCACCTCCGTCGTGTGCGGGACCTGGTGGTCCATCGCCCAGATGGCGGGACAGCGCTCGTCCGCCAGCCGTTTGACCCGCGCGACGTCCGCATCCGAGGCGTCGGTCTCGACCTCGATCTCGAATCGGAACGTGTCGAGCGGCACGGCGTCCGCGACGCCGAGCGCCCCACGGAAGTCCACGTTCAGGCGCAGCCGCGACCGGAGAGCGGTGATGCCGACGCCGGCCATGGCGGCCTGCACCGCGAAGGTCGATGCATAGCAGCTGAGCGCGCCTCAGAAGCAGTAGATGAGCGGCGAAGGCGCGCGACCGTCCCCGCTCAGGAACTGCGGGAAGTCCGCCTCGAAGACCGTCTCGCCTTTGGCGTACTTCACAACGCCGCCGAACTGGGCTTTCGTCTCGTCGAGGCGCCACTCACCGCCAAGGTCCACCTTGAGCTGGGCAGCCAAGGGATCGGTCTTGGCCCTCTCCGCGGTCTGCCTGGCGTTGTCCACGCGCACGTTGTGGGTCGCGGTCATCGTGTGCCTCCGTCGCCTCGATCTGTCCGCCGGATGGCGGGTGGCTTGGGCGAGGGTACGGCTTCTAGGTGCTCGGGCTGTGCTCGACCGCCCACTTCGCGAAGAGATCGTCGTAGCGAATGCCCTGAGTCTCTTTCCAGACGTGACCGTCGGCGAGGCCGGCCGGACAGACCGCCCAGTGCTTCTGGTGGATCGTGAGGTTCTGCTTGCCTCGCTCGAGCTTCTCAGTCGCATGGTCCGGAGCGATGCAGAGGTACATGACGAGAGCGGCCATATCCACATCTTTCCGGCACCCGCTGCCACGGTCACCGTAGGCGTCCCGCAGCGCAATACAAGCAGGCGCGGCGCGACGCGCAGCCTGAGCCGCTTCGATCCAATGGTGCAGATTCGTACACTCGCGCTGTGCCTGAAGAGCGAAAGCTCGTGTCGATCCTGTTCGCCGACACAGTCGGCTCGACGGCCCTCGGCGACGAGCACGACGCCGAGCTCGTCCGGTCCACCATGGGGCGCTATTTCGAGCGAATGCGCGCGATCGCCGAGCGACATGGCGGGACGGTCGAAAAATTCATCGGCGACGCGGTCATGGTCGTGTTCGGCGTGCCCAAGGTGCACGACGATGACGCCGAACGGGCCGTGCGCGCAGGGCTCGCGATGCGTGACGAGCTTGCCGAGCTGAACTCGACGCTCCCCGTCAAGCTCGCGGCACGCGTTGGCATCAACAGCGGGGAGGCCGTCGCCGACCCGGGTGCGGGCAATCAGTTCCTGGTGACGGGGGACGTCGTGAATGTCGCCGCGCGCATCCAGCAGGGCGCGGACGTGGGCGAAGTCATCGTCGGCGCGCTCACCGAGCAGCTCACGAGGGTCGCGATCGAGTACGCGCCGCACGAGCCGATCGTCGCGAAGGGGAAGCCTGCGCCGCTCCGCGCCTTCACGGCGGTGCACGCGAAGAGCGCCGTGCCGGAGCAGGCCCGTGGCCTCCCCGCCATGCGCGCTGCGCTGGTCGGCCGGGAACCGCGAGCTGAAAGTCCTCCTTGGGACGATCGAGCGCGCCAAGGCGGATCGCGCGGTCCACATCGTGACCCTGCTCGGCGAGCCGGGGGTGGGGAAGTCGAGGGTCGTCGGCGAGTGCCTTGCGCGCGTGCAAGATGGATCCGTCGTCCTGCGTGGACGGTGCCTCCCATACGGTGCGGGCATCACGTACTGGCCGCTCATCGAGATCCTGCGCGCGCAGGCGGCGATCGCCGGCACCGACGATCGAGCGACGGCCGTCGCGGGCGTCGACCGACACCTCGCGACGGTGCTTTCAAGCGCCGCAGATCTCCAGCCTGTGCGGGCGCGGCTGCTCGTCCTCCTCGGACTTGAGTCACCCGTCGCGGCCCTGCCGGACGTCGCGCCGGGGCGGGTGCATGCGGAGATCGGCTGGGCCCTTCGCCGCTACCTCGAAGCGATCACCGCGAAGGCGCCCGCCGTCGTCGTCATCGACGACCTCCAGTGGGCGGAGCCCGCCCTCATCGAGGTCCTCGACGGGATCCTCGACCGGATGCGCGGCGTGCCATTGGCGCTCATCGCGATCGCGCGGCCGGAGCTGTCGGAGACGCACCCCAAGTGGTCGGTCGGGCGCGCGAATGCCGCCACGATGACGCTCGAAGGACTGGACACCGCGGAGACGACGACACTGATCTCCCGGCTGCTCGACATCGACGATCTTCCAGCTGCGCTACGCGCGCAGATCGCGACGCGCTCCGACGGCAATCCCCTGTTCTGCGAGGAATTCCTGCGTGTGCTGATCGAGGACGGTCGCGTCGTGTTCGAGGATGGACGATGGCGCGCGACCCCCCAAGCCGCGAGCGTGACCGTCCCCGAATCGATCGTCGCCTTGCTGGCCGCGAGCATCGACCGGCTCGGCGCGGATGAGAAGCGCGCGCTCCAGCTCGCGAGCATCATCGGCGAGCGCTTCGATCTCACGGAGGTCGGCGCGCTCGCGGATGCGCCCAGCGCTGACGCGCTCGATTCGCTGGAGCGGAAGGGGCTGATCCTCGAGGATCGGCTGGCGGGCGGCCCGGGCACGATGCGGTTCAAACACCTGCTCGTTCGCGAAGTGGCGTACGGATCGCTCTCGAAGCTCGACCGCGCCGCGATGCACGAGCGCTTCGCGCAGACGCTCGAGGCGGAGGCGGGCGATCGTCGTGGCGAGTTCATCGAGATCCTCGCCCATCACACCGAGCGGGCGTTCAGCTTGAGCGCCGACCTGCGCCTCGATCCGGAGACGCTTGTCCCTCGAGCCGTGCGGGCCGCAGGCATCGCGCTCGCGATGGCCGAGCGGGCCGAGCTTCGAGGCGAGGCTGCCCTGATGGAGCGCTTCCTGGCGATCGCGGAGCGGGCTGCGGAGGTGGCCCAGGACGCCGATCTGCGTGACCGGACGGCCTACCTGCGAGTGCGCGCGCTCATCGTCGCGGGCCGCTGGGACGACGCTCGGCCGGCCGCGATCGCGGCACTTGCCGTCGCACGGAACGCAGGTGATGCAGGCCGTGCCGCGAGCATCGCCCGCACCGTTGCGGTCGCCGAGATGTGGGGCGGAGCCCTCGACGACATCACGCCGGCGCTGGTCACCGCGCGTGAGCTCAGCGTTGCCGCCGGCGACGCGGCCGGCGTGCTCGAGGTCGATGCGTTCGGTCTCGAATTCCATTGGGGTGGCGGTCGCTTTTCCGCCCTGATCGAAGGAGGCGTGCCGCTGATCGAAGCAGCCCTGGCCATGGGCAATGCGCCGCAGGCGGCGAAGATCATGGTCCGCGTCGCCGGCGCTGCCCGGCTGTGCGGACAGCTCGATCTCGCGGACCATTACCTTGCCGAGGCGCGCGAGATCGGGCGACGGCTGGGCCTGCGCGCGCTCCTGCGCGACGCTCGCAGCTCCGAGGCGACCGCGGTGTGGCTCCGGGGAGATTCCCCGGCCGCGCTCGAGATCCTCGAGGAGGTCATTGCCGAGGCCGTCGGCGACGGCGACGGGAACCGCGTCGTCGCTTCGGCGCGGCGCAGGCAGGAGATCCTGGAGGGAGACGGGCGGTATGCCGAGGCCGTGACCGCCGGCACGACCGCGCTCGCCGAGAGCATCCGGATCGGGGAGCGCTGGAATCGTTCGGAGATCGAAGGCCACCTCGCCGTCAACCTCCTCCGTACCGGTCACTCCGCGGAAGCGGAGGCGCACCTGGCCGAGGCCGTCACGTTCGTGCGCGGTGCCGAGGACGTGTCTGGTGCCGCGGAGGCGGAGTGGGCTCGCGCGCACTTCCTGGCCGCGCATGGAGATGACGCTGCCGCGGACGCGGCGTTCCGGACTGCGATCACGGCGGTCGATCCGCTCGAGTTCGTATCGCACAAGGTGTTCTTCCGCGTCGAGCGAGGCGAATTTCTCGTCGCCCGCAACCGGATCGCCGAAGCGGCTGCACTCCTTGCCGAGGTCGAACGCCTCTCGCCGCCCCCGCCATGGGACTTTCTGCCCGACCGCCGACGCGCGCTCGCTACGGCCGTCGCGGGCATTAGACCTTCGCGAGCGCCGGCTTCACGCTGACGCGCTTGGGCTGGAACTGCGCGCCGGCGGAGAGGAGATGGCCGAGCGCGGCGATGCGCGACGCGGCTTTCGGCTCGAGCCGGTAGTAGATCCACGTCCCGCGACGTTCCCCGCTGATCACGCCTGCCTCACGGAGCACCTTGAGGTGGTGCGACACCGTGGGCTGGCTGACCCCGCAGCAATCGGTGAAGTCGCAGGCGCAGATCTCGCCGTCAGAGGCGAGCTGCCGCACGATGGCGAGCCGGGTCGGCTCGGCGATGGCCTGCAGGATCTTGATGTCGTCCACAAGGGTGACTATATCTACAAATCTCGATATTGACAAGCGTCGATGGACGAGCAAAATGAGCGGCATGAATGAATTGCCGGTCGTAGTCATCGGGGCGGGCCCGGTCGGGCTCGCCGCGGCAGCGCAGCTCCAGAAGCGCGGCGCCACGCCGCTCGTCCTGGAGGCCGGCGCGACCGCGGGCGCGAGCGTCCTGCAATGGGGCCATATCCGGATCTTCTCTCCGTGGAAATACGACATCGACCCGGCTGCCCGCGAGCTCCTCGCGGCGACGGGCTGGACCGAGCCCGAGCCCGATGGCTATCCGACCGGTGCCGAGCTGGTCGAGGGGTACCTCGCGCCGCTCGCGCACGCCTTGGGCGACCGGGTCCGGTTCGACCACCGCGTGACCAGCGTCGCTCGGCTCGGATTCGACAAGATGAAGACCGACGGGCGCGATGACGCGCCATTCGCGATCACCGTCTCCACGCCGGACGGCGAGCAGCAGATCCTCGCCCGCGCGGTTATCGACGCGTCCGGCACCTACGGCATCCCGAATCCCCTCGGCGCGAGCGGCGTGCTCGCTCGTGGCGAGGCTGCCGCCGCGCACCGGATCCACTATGGCATCGCCGATCCCCTCGGCCGCGATCGCACGGCCTACGCCGGCACGCGCGTGCTCGTCGTGGGCAGCGGCCACTCCGCATTCGACGTGCTCATCGATCTCGCCGAGCTTCCCACCACCGCCATCACGTGGCTGGTGCGCCGGCCGTTCGCCGACGCGAAGTACGGCGGCGCGGAGAACGACGCGCTTCCAGCACGCGGGGCATTGGGGACGCGCATGCGCGGTCTCGTCGACCGCGGCGCCGTGACCCAGGTCGTCATGCGGATCGCGGCGCTCCGCGACACCCCGGACGGGGTGTTCGTGTCCGACGGCGAGCGCGAGATCGGGCCATTCGACCGGATCGTCGCGACCACCGGCTTCCGTCCGGACCTTTTGCCATTGCGCGAGCTGCGCGTCCGCGTCGACGACGTCCTCGAGGCGCCGCCGGCGCTCGCCCCGCTCATCGACCCGAACGTCCACAGCTGCGGCACCGTGCCGCCGCACGGGGTGCGCGAGCTGAGCCATCCGGAGAAGGACTTCTACATCGTCGGGATGAAGAGCTACGGCCGCGCGCCGACGTTCCTCATGCTCACGGGGTACGAGCAGGTGCGTTCGATTGCGAGCGCGCTCGTGGGCGACATGCGGGGCGCGGAATCCGTCGAGCTCGTTCTCCCGCAGACCGGCGTGTGCTCCGGCGGCGGGCAGGATTGCTGCGACGGCGAGGACTGCAGCTCCGCGGAGAGCACGTGTTGCGGGACCACGCAGGCCGTGATCCCGCTCTCGGCGCTGACCGCCGCCCGCACCTAGCCTCGTGGCCGTGAAGCGGCCCTACTACGGGTGGGTCCTCGCGACCGTCCTCGGGTTCACCGAGACCGTCTCGTGGGGCGTTCTCTACTACACCTTCAGCGTCCTCATCGCGCCCACGACCGCCGAGCTCGGTTGGTCACGCGCCGAGATCTCCGGCGCGCTCTCGGTGATGCTGGT
>JBBQZK010000044.1:0-19415 GCA_038207785.1 Candidatus Limnocylindria bacterium
CTTGAAAACCGCTTGGGGCGCAAGCCTCACCAGGGTTCGAATCCCTGCCCCTCCGCCGTTTCGCTAAGAACACTCGGGCGACCCGGCCCAGCGTCTGACATCGCGGACATCGAGAACCAGACGACTACAGAAGATCTAACAGCACATGATGTGGAGAATGGCCGACGACGGCATGACCGCGTGGCAGCAGGTGGCTTGCCGCGGAGGGATGGCATGCCGTCCTGATGTGGGCGGTGTCGACGCGCACGTAGAGCAGCAGCGAAGCTCACGTTCTCGGAGCTTCGTTCTCGGTAGGACAGCGCACCGTTCGCCCGTAACATGACGCAGTGCGTCTGATCCTGCGCCACAGGACCAAGTACGTGTTTCCCACACCCGCCGCTCTCGGCGCGCACGTCGTTCGTCTCCGGCCCGCGAGCCACGTGAAGGCCAAGATCGAGGCTTACGGTCTGCGCGTCTCCGAGGGTGGCGAGCTGCGGTGGCAGCAGGATCCGTACGGCAACCACGTCGCGCGCATCACGTTCCCGAAGGGCACGCGGCTCGAGGAGCTCGCGCTCGACGTCGAGCTTGCGCTCGACATTCACCCGGTCAACCCGTTCGACTTCATGGTCGACGATCGTTACCAACAGGTCCCCTTCACGTACGCCGACGATCTCGCGAGCGAGCTCCGTCCCTTCCTCGACGCGGGAGCGCCATGCCTCTCCGGTGGCGAGCGCCTGCGGGCCTTTCTCGGCGAGCTCCCTTCCGCCGGATCCATCGTCCCCCTGCTCGTCGAGATCACACAACGCGTCGCTGCGAGCACGCGGTACGTTGTGCGCGAGGAGCCCGGCGTGTGGACGCCGGAGCAGACGCTCGCCGAGGGCCGCGGCAGCTGCCGTGATTCGGCTTTGCTCTTGATCGCGGCGCTACGCGGCCGGGGTCTCGCAGCACGCTTCGTCAGCGGTTACCTGATCCAGCTCACGGACGAGGGGACGATCCCGGGCGCACCGCGCGGTGTCGGTAAGGACGTCGCAGATCTCCACGCGTGGGCCGAGGTGTACTTGCCCGGTGCCGGCTGGATCGGGCTCGACGCCACGAGCGGCCTGTTCTGTGGAGAAGGCCACATTCCGCTCGCCTGCACGTCGTCGCCCTCGCTCGCGGCACCGATCGAGGGCACGAGCGACGTCGGCGCGAGCGCCTTCACGTTCGAGATCACGATCGGCCGCCTCGGCCACGAGCCGCGTCCGACGGCCCCCTACGAGGACGCGGTCTGGGAAGCGCTTCTCGTGGCCGGCGATGGAGCCGACGCGCGTCTCGCCAACGCGAAGCTGCCACTGACGGTCGGCGGCGAGCCCACCTTCAGCGCGCGTCAGGACGTCGAAGCTGCGGAGTGGAACGTCGACGCGCTCGGCCCGAGCAAGTGGGAGCACGGGCAGAAGCTCGCCGACGCGCTCCGGACGCGCCTCGCGCCTGGCGCCGCGGTGCTCGTGCGTCAGGGGAAGCACTACCCGGGCGAGCCGCTGCCCCGTTGGGCCATTGACCTCGTTAGCCGCACCGACGGGAAGCCTGCGTGGACGACGCATCGGGCAGACGCGTCGCCGAGAGCCGATCCGGCGGGGGCGCCGACGACGAAAGGCGCGCGGGCGCTGGTCGACGCCATCGCGCAACAGCTCGATCTGGCAGATTTCGTGATCCCTGCCTACGAAGATCCGTGGCGGCTGCTGCAGACGGAGGGGAGCCTCCCCGCCGACGTCGATCCCCTCGCACACGATCTCGACTCGCCCGGAGAGCGCCGTCGCCTCGCGCGCGCCCTCGGCAGGGGGCTCACTCGTGAGGTGGGCTACGTGCTTCCGCTCGCCCGATCCGAAGGTCGCTGGCGTAGCTCCGAGTGGAAGCTTCGCCGCGAGCACCTGTTCTTGCTCTTCGGCGACAGCCCTCTCGGGTTGCGCCTTCCCCTCGACTCGATCATGAAGGGCGCGCGCCCGCCGCTGCCGCGCGAGGAGAAGATCGAGCCACCCGATCCGCGCGTCGCCGAGGACGACGACGAGGACGAGCGCGACGCTCTAGTGAAGACGGCACTGGCGGTCGAAGCGCGGGAGGACGAGCTGTGTGTGTTCTTGCCGCCGGTCGCCGATGCCGAGGACTTCCTCGCGCTGCTCGGGGTCGTTGAAGCCGCGAGCATCGCGCTCGGCGTCGACGTTCGCCTCGAAGGCTACCCGCCTCCTCCCTCGCCGCGGATCGAGCGCATCGCCGTCACGCCGGATCCGGGTGTGCTCGAGGTCAACCTGCCCCCGACAAAGACCGCGCGCGATCACGCGAAGCTCGTCGAGACGGTGTTCGACGCGGCGCTGCACGCCGGCCTGCACAGTGAAAAATACCTGATGGATGGTCGTCAGGCGGGCAGTGGCGGCGGCAACCACCAGACGCTCGGGGGTCCGACGCCTCTCACTAGCCCGTTCATCACACGGCCCGATCTGCTCGCGAGCCTGCTCGTGTTCGTGCAGCACCACCCCTCGCTCTCCTACATGTTCACCGGCCTCTTCGTCGGACCGACGTCGCAGGCGCCGCGGATCGACGAGGCGCGCCATGACGCGCTCGCCGAGCTCGAGATCGCGCTCGATCACGCGTTCGCCACTCGCGAGACCGCCCCCGCGCCGTGGCTTTCGGACCGCCTGTTTCGCAACCTCCTGGTCGATGTCACGGGAAACACCCACCGCACCGAGATCTGCATCGACAAGCTGTTCTCGCCGCACGGCGTGTACGGACGGCAGGGGCTGGTCGAGCTTCGCGCGTTCGAGATGCCACCCCACCCGCGCATGGCGGCGGCGCAGGCGATCTTGCTGCGTGCGCTCGTTGCAGCTTTCGCCGAAGCGCCCTATCGAGGGCCGCTCGTCCGCTGGGGCACGGAGCTCCACGATCGCTTCTTGCTCCCGCACTTCATGTGGCGTGACTTCGAAGACGTGCTCGCGTGGCTGGCGGCGCGGGGCATTGATCTCCCGGCCGACGGCTACCGCCCCTTCCTCGAGCTGCGTTGCCCTGTCGTCGGCAGCCTGCAAGCGGGCGACGTTCGGCTCGAGGTTCGAAACGCCATCGAGCCCTGGAACGTGCTCGGCGAAGAGGCGAGCGCCGGTGGGACCTCGCGATGGGTCGACTCGTCGATGGAGCGTATCGAGATCAAAGTGGACGGCTTCACGGACGGGCGACACGAGGTGCTCGTCAACGGCCTACGCCTGCCGCTGCGACCGACGTCGCGGCACGGCGAGCGCGTCGGCGGCGTCCGCTACCGCGCGTGGGCGCCTCCGCACAGCTTGCAAGCGCACCTCGGGATCCACCACCCGGTGCGCCTCGATGTCGTCGACACCTGGGGCAAGCGATCGATCGGCGCATGCGCGTACCACGTCTGGCATCCCGGGGGCCGCGCCTTCGACGCACTGCCGCTGACGCGCTTCGAAGCCGAAGCCCGCCGCGCGCAGCGGTTCACGGTCGAAGCGCCGATGCCGTCACCTGTCACGCCGCGCCCGGCGGAGGCGCAGCCGGATGCCCCGTACACGCTCGACCTGCGGCGCTTCCCCGGCGATCGACCGCCGCCCGAGCCCGAACCTGACGGCTCCGAAGCCGACCCCGGAGCACGCGCGTCCAAAGAGACCGAGGGCGCGCCGCGGGCTGCGGAATGAGCACGGCGGACCGAGGTCGCGTGGATCTCTCCGGAATCGCTGACAGGGCGTTGGCTCCACGTCCGGGGGCGATTACGATCCGGCCCGCAGCGATGTCGCAAGGAGGCGTCTGATGCCTGGAAAGCTCAAGCTGAACCCCTCGCGGAGCGGTCGCGGGACGAATCCGCCCGGTGGCGGATATGGCAAGGGCGGGAAGAAGGGGACTCCGGCGAAACCGAAGCCTGGGCGTGCCAAGTAGCAAGCGTGCCGATCGCCCGGCCTGATGGCTCGCGACGACCTGTTCACCCAGGCTAGTGACGTGGGGCGGCCTGCAGCTATCACCATCAGGATCCAGTCATCGACCTTCGCGACGGCGTCAGGACTTCGCACAACGTGTGCCCGGCATTCGCCGGCCGACATCGCGACCAGCGGGGCCGCGACTAGTCCGTTCGCTCCAGCGCCCTCGCAAGAGCCCGAGGTAGCGGATGGCGCGCCTGCGGGCTCAGCCAGACCGTTGACCCCCGCGGCGCGTTGATGCCGATCCAGAGCACGCCGCTCAGCCTTCGGTAATAACGCAGAAAGTCCCGCGCGCCGCTGAAGCCCCGCTCCTGGAACAGGGCGTCGTCCTTTGCGGTCGCCCGAGCCTCGAGGTGGCGCAACGCCGCGACGAGCTGCGCCGCCACCCTGGGATCGGTGGCGCCGAACGCGATCACATTCGTCATCCCCGGTGCCAGCTGGCCAAGCTTGTCGCAGATGGATCGCGTCAGCTGTGCGCGGAGTGCCGCGTCAGAGGTCACGCGCAGCGGCCGGAGCCGTCGCGCCTCGATGTTGCAGCGCGCGCCGCCGCGGAACGTCACGCGAAAGTCGGCGGCTCGCCGGCCGACGCCGTACGGCTCGTACTCGAGCGTGAATCGGTCGTCGTCGGCGAGGAGCGCGGCGACGGCGAGCTCGAACGCGAGATCCTGCTGCGCCTCGTCGTCGCGCGAGCCACGTGCCTTCTTCCGGATCTTGTCGCGATACGTCGCGGTGAACACACGAAACCGCTTCGATGCCGACACCGACCCCCGCACCTCCGCGGCCAGTCGCGCCTGCCCGCCGTCGAAGAGATACGCGATCAGCTCATCGACCGGGATCGTCCCGGCGCTCACGCGCCCTACCGGCACACCATCACCACGGGAGGTCGAACGATAGCCCGCACCTAGGCTGAAGCGATGGCCCTCAGTGCGCTCGTGGTCGCGATCCTCGCGGCCGCGATCGCCGTCACGATCCACGCGACGATGCCGACCTTCGGCTTGATGGTCGTGCGACTCGTGGCGTCCGAGCTGTCGACGTATCTGATCGTGTTCGAGCTCGTCGCCATCGCGACCGCGCTGATCGCGGCGCGCGACGCGACTCGCGTCATTACGGTCGGCATCGTGCTCGCCGGCATCGTGCTCGCGGCCGCGCCACTCATGGCCCTGCCGGGCGCGATCGCAGCGGCCGACGAGGCGTTGACCGCCATCGGGTCGAACGGCCCGATGGCCGCGTTCAGCGCCACGCAGCTGTTCACCGGGATCCACCCACCAGCCGTCCATCGCGTCAACGACATCACCTTCCGGACGATCGACGGTACGGCGCTCCGGCTCGACCGCTACGACGGCGTCGGGGCCGGTACGCATCCGGCGCTCGTCGTCGTCCACGGCGGCAGCTGGCGGAACGGCGACAAGGGAGCCGGCGCCCTAGACCCGATCGTCGCGAACGAGATGTTCGCGGCCCAGGGCATCACCGTCTATGACATCCAGTACCGGCTGGTGCCGGCCGCGATCTTCCCGGCGCAGCTCGAAGACGTGCTCTGCGCGCTCGGTCACATCCGCGCCCACGCCGCGGAGGACGGCGTCGATCCGGATCGGGCCGCCATTCTCGGCCGGTCGGCGGGCGCGCACCTCGCGCTATTGGCCGCGTACGGCGCCGGTCGCAACGCGACCCCTGCCGGATGTGCAGCGCCGGCTCGGATCCGGGGCGTCATCTCGCTGTATGGCCCTACTGACCTCGCGGCCGGGTATCGCGTCCCCGCGATGCCCGATCTCATCGGCGGCTCAGCGGCGATCGCGGACTTCATGGGCGGGGCGCCCGATGCCGTACCCGATCGATATCTCGCTGCGGCGCCCCAGAACGCGCTCGGCCACCCGGTGCCGCCCACGCTCCTCATCCACGGACAGGCAGATCAGGTCGTGAAGCCGGACCATTCGGAGTCGCTCGCCGCAGCCCTGCGGCGCGGCGGCCACGCGGTCGCGCTCATCGAGCTGCCGTGGGCGGGGCACGGCTTCGACGGCATCGTGTGGGGGATCGGCGGCCAGCTGGCCCTCGCGTCGATGCTGCGATTCCTGGATCACGTCCTGTAACATCCGCGCGAGTCAGAGGAGGGGGCTCGCGCGTCAGCAGCCTCGTTCGGTCGCCGGTGTGGCACTGAAAGAGGAGGGTCCAATGGCAGCAGGTAGCACGGCGCTCCCAGCGGAACGCAGCATGCTCGACCGCTACTTCCGGGTGTCCGAGGCGGGCTCCACCATCGGCACCGAGGTACGCGGAGGGCTGACCAACTTCCTGGTCATGTCCTACATCCTCGTGGTCAACGCGGTCATTCTCTCCAACGCGGGCATGCCATTTCCGGCGATCGTCGCCGCGACCGCGCTCATGGCCGCACTCTTCACCGCCGGCATGGCGCTCTGGGCGAACTATCCGTACGCCGGCGCAGCGGGCCTTGGCATCAATGCCGTCGTCGCGTTCGGACTCGTCAAAGGCGCCGGCCTCACCTGGCAACAGGCCATGGGTGTCGTCGCCCTCGAGGGCGGCGCGATCTGCATCGCCATGGCGCTCGGCATGCGGCGTGCGCTCCTCGACGCGGTCCCGTACCAGCTGAAGCTCGGCATCGGCGCCGGGATCGGCGCGTTCATCTTCGCGATCGGCGTCTTCAATGGCGGCCTCGCCATCGGCACGGGCAACCCATCCGACCCGGTGGCCCTCGGTAATCTCAACTCTGGCCCGGTCATCGTGACCCTCGCGGGCCTGATCATCACCGCGGCCCTGTACGCCCGCGGGGTGAAGGGCACGCTCTTGCTCGGCATCGTCGGGGCGACCATTGTTGGCGTCCTCGTCAATGCCGCCACGGGCGGCGCGACGTACAAGGACCTTCCGGGCGTCGCCGTGATGCCCGCCACGTTCCTCGACACACCGAACTTCTCGACCGTCGGGCAGCTCGACGTGCTGGGCGTGTTCAGCAAGCTCGGACTCATCGTCGCCTTGCTCACGGTCTTCTCGCTCATGCTCTCGGACTTCTTCGACACCGCTGGCACCGTGACGTCCGTCGCGGCGCAGGGTGGGTGGCTCCACCTCGACGGTCGCATCGACCGCTCGGACCGCGTGTTCTGGGTCGACTCACTTGGCGCGCTGTTCGGCGGCATTTTCGGCACGTCGAGCAACACGACCTACATCGAATCCGGTGCGGGGGTGGCCGAGGGCGCGCGCACGGGGCTCGCGAGCCTCGTCACCGCCTTCCTGTTCCTGATCGCGATCTTCCTCGCGCCCATCGCCGGCATCGTCCCGCCGCAGGCGACCGCCGCGGCTCTGATGCTGGTGGGCTGGTTCATGTTCAAGCCGATCCTGGACCTCAACAAGACCGGTGAGGTGGATTTCGCGACCGGGTTCGCCATCCTCCTGACGGTCTTCCTGATGCCGCTCACGTACTCCATCACTAACGGCATCGGCGCCGGATTCATCGCCTACGCGTTCCTCAAGCTGGTCAGCGGAAAGAGCCGCGACGTTTCGCTCTGGATGTGGATCGCGACCGTGGCGTTCCTCATCTACTTCGCCGACCCGTTCATCCGCAAGTTCCTCGCGTAAGGTCCGGCACCTTTCGGAACGAGCGACGAGCCCTGCCGCGAGGCAGGGCTCGTTCTCGTCTAGGCGGACGCTGCGGCGGCTTCACGCTCGCGCAGGCGCTCGATGCCGCGCACGAGGCCGAAGCAGCCGCTCAGCATCATCGCGCCATGCGGTGCGGCTTCGTACCAGGCCAACGGCTTCGCCAGCCGGCGATTCGGTCCGGTCACCGCGACAAAGTCGAACGGCGCCTCGGCCGCGTATTCGGCGAGGACGAGGGCCCCGTGGCCATCGTCGGCGAACACCTCGTCGTGGGTCACCGTGCCCGCGATCAGGCGGTCCACGAGTTGCCCGAGCTTCGCCGTGTCGATCGCTTCGGTGTGATGCTCCACCACGCCGAACAGCGTCTCGCCGCGCACCAGCAGCGCCAGTGCGTGCTGATTGCCGACGTTGACGATGCAGGCGCCCGCGCGTGCGCGCTCAGCGACACGCTCATCCTCGAGCGCGCCCAGCACCGCCACGGGGCCGGTGTCAGCGACGAACGCACCGGGCGCGTCGTGCTGGATCGCGAGCAATCGCGTCATGTAGGCCGGCGGCTGTCGCCAGATGTGATCGGCGAGCGTCGACCCCGGCGTCAGGAACCGGCGCCAGTGCTCGAACCGGAACAGGCGGTTGCTCGCCTTGGGCGAAAAGCCATGGTCCTGGGCCGCGACGGCGATCGTCTCGGGCAGCTCGATGTCGTATGCCGCGAGCGTGCGTTCAAGGCGCGGCAGATCGAGGTCCCGCATGTCGACGCGGACCGCCTCGCGTGGCGGATCATCGGTGATGACGATGCCCCGTGCTTGCAGCAGATCGACGTCGTCGTGCACGGTCCCCGCGGCCGTCGCGGTCGCGTAGACCGCGAGTCCGGCCCGCAGATGCGCCCACACCGCGTTCGTCGTGTGGTAGCCGCCCATGAGCGAGCCATGCAGGAACACGGGCTTGTGTTGCTCGCGGATCGCGGCGATCCGTCGCGCGACGAGGCTCGTCGCCGATGGCAGGACGAGCTGGACCGCGTTCTCGATCGGCTGCGCAGGGTCATATACCAGGGTGTCCATGGTCCCGGCGCCGATGTCGATGGCGAGGATGCGCTCGTCGTGCACGTTCGGGATGCTCGCACAACGGCCGGGCATGCGGCCTGCTCTACCTGACGATGCGAATAGCGGAGGTGTGTCGTGGACGAGATCGTCAAGGGCGAGATGAAAAAGGCCGAAGGAAAGGTCAAGGAAGAGTTCGGAAAGGTCGTCGGTGACCGCTCGACAGAATGGGGCGGCAAGGTCGATCAGGCGAAGGGGGAAGTGCAGAAGCGCGCGGGTGAGCTGCAGCAGGACGGCGTCCGCGACGAAGGCCGAGGCGAGCTCAACAAGGTCAAGGGGAAGGCAAAGGAAGAATTCGGCAAGGCGGTCGGCGATCGCTCGACGGAGTGGGGCGGCAAGTTCGATCAGGCCAAGGGCGAGGTCCAGAAGCGGGCCGGTGATGTCGAACGGGAAGGCCGTCGCGACGAGGGACTCGACAAGCCCGCGTCGTAGTGCGCTGCGACCTCCCGGGTAGACTTCGCTCATCCCGCGGTGCTTGGCACACCCGGGGAGGTCGCATAGAGGCCGAGTGCGAGGGTTTGCTAAACCCTTACAGGGGGTTTCTCCTGTCGCGGGTTCGAATCCCGCCCTCCCCGCAGTCTTACCATCGAGGCACGATGAAGGCGCCGGCGCGCGACAGGCCGAAGCTCCCAAAGGGCTACATCACCGCGGCCTCGAAGGGCATGCTCGGTTGGGCGGCCGTGGAAAAGCTTATTCGGGCGTCGCCGTATTTCTGGATCGCGACCACCGGCGACGATGGCCGGCCGCATCTGATCCAGCAGTGGGGCGTCTGGATCGACCAACAGCTCTTCTTCGACGGGAGCGAGCGCACGCGCTGGGCCCGCAACCTCGCGCGCGATCCACGCATCGGCTTCGGGATCCAGAGCGGGAACAACGCCGCGTACGGCGATGGCACCGCTCAGATCGTCCGCGGCGTGCCGGCGCCGCTCGCTCGCCGGATCGCAGCGCAATACGGCGCGAAGTACGGACGAGGCTTCAAGTACCGTCCGAAGCCGGAGCAGTACATCAACGGCTATTCCTTCCGCGTCCGTCCCGAGAAACTCATCGCCTTCGACGTGAAGAAGTTCAACACCTCCGCGACTCGCTTCACCTTCCCGACGAACTAGTCGCCGAGCGGCCTGAGTACCAGCCCCGCCGGCACCTTCGGTGAGAAGTACGTGGTCTTCTGGGGCAGCCGCTCCCACGAATCGGCCACCTTCCGAAGGGTCTCGGCCTCGACCGCACGAAGCAGCACCGTGGTCGCGCCACCCCGAGCCTGCGCGATCGCGCGCTCGACATCGTGCTCGTACGTCACCTCGCCGCCGAGCTTTCGCGCGGGCTCGATGAGCAGCTCCTCGGCCTGTGCGACCGGGAGGGTGCGCCAGCTCTCCGGCATCGCGGAGAGGTCGAGGTCCGGTTTCGGGGTCAATGCGGTGAACGTGCCATCGCGGACGAGCACGATGCCGGACTGCGTGTCGCCGAGCGCGCCACGGTCGACGACCGCCGTGTCGAAGCTGCGCAGCACGAGCTCGTCGATCGCAGCGTCGGCGCCTCGCAGCACGCGGTGCGTGCCGAAGATCCTGAGGCCGGGGTCGTCCAGCGCGCAGAGATACGCGAGCGTGAAGTGCGCACTGTCCTCGTCGAAGTCGATCTTCGCGGCTTCGATCTCCTCCTTCAGATACGCCAGCCCCGTCTCATAGCGGTGGTGCCCGTCCGCGATGTACACCCGCTTGTCCCGCAGAGCGGCGGTGAGCTTCTCCGCCGCGGGTCGATCAGTGAGTGCCCAGACCAGATGGCGCTCGTCGCCCACGCGGGCGTCGGCCACGAGCGTCGCCGGCCCGCGAACCATCCACGCTTCGAGCGCCGCGGCTACCGCGCCCTTGTCGTCCGCGAAAAGGCCGAACACCGGACTCGTGTTCGTGCGCGTCGCCCGAAGGAGCTTCAACCGGTCCGTCTTCGCCTTCGGGAACGTGCGCTCGTGCGGGCGCACGATCCCGCGACCCTCCTGATAGAGGCGGAGCGCGCCGAGGAAGCCACGCCGGCGGAGCCGCCGTCCACCCGCGGCGAAGTAGTGGTCGTAGAGGTAGAACGCCGGTGACGAGTCGACCTTGAGCACGCCCTTGCCGAGCCAATCCTCGAGCGCCGCCTTCGCCCGCGTGTACTTGTTCACCGTCGCTGTGTCGGTCGGCTCTTCGACGCCCTCTTCGAGGCGCACGACGTTGTATGGACTCCGCGCGTAGAGCGCCGCGCGGTCCGCGTCGGAGATGACGTCGTACGGGGGCGAGACGAGATCCGCGAGCGGTCCGGCCTTCGATTCGTCGAAACGCAGACCGTGGAACGGAACGACATCGGCCACGTCGAGAGCGTAGGGTGGGCGGTGTCTTCGTGATCGACTCCGACGCGCTCGATCGGGACGTGCGGGCGACCATCGCCCTCTGCATCCGGGACCGCGGTGCTGTGCCCTCGTTGACGGAGGTCGCCGCTCGGGTCACCTCGCCGGAGCAGGAGGTCGCCGCGGCGTTCGGCCGGCTTGCGGCAGCGCGAACGATGATCCTCCGGCCCGGCACGACCGAGATCCTCAGCTTCAACCCATTCGCGGCCGGCCCAACAGATTTCCAGGTGCGCGCCGCCGGTCGGGAGTGGTGGGCGCTCTGCGCCTGGGACGCGTTCGGTGTGGCCGCTGCGCTCCATGCCGATGGGCTCGTCCTCGGCCGATGCGCCGACGTCTGCGGGGTGCCGCTCGAAGTCCGGCTCGCGGGCGACGCGATAGGCGCGCTCGATGGAGTCGTGATGCAGTTCGCGCTCCCCGCGCGCGACTGGTGGAAGGACATCGTCTTCACCTGATCGACGATGCTGCTCTTCCGGTCGGAGGATCATGCCCGCAGCTGGCGCGACGCGCGCGGCTTTCCCGACGCCACGAGCCTTTCGCTCGAGACCGGTTGGAAGCTCGCCCGGGCCTGGTATTCGCGCAAGCTCGAACCTGACTGGCGACGCCACACGCTCGAGGAAGCCGAGGCCCTGTTCGCGGATCTTGGTCTGTCAGGTGAGTTCTGGCGGCTGCGCTAGACCCCGTCAGTACGTGAACGCGACCTGCAGGACCGTCTCAGGATGCATCAGGGCCGCGAACCCGTCGGCGGCGTCATCGACCGGGAAGGCCACCCGGGGCAGGCCGCCCAGCGCGATGCCTCCGCCGAGGGCGAGGTCGATCACTCGGGCGCGCAGCGACGCCATGGACCAGTCCGGATGGATGTTGCCGATCTGCGCTGAGCGGAGCTCCACGCCGTTGTGGTGGAACTCGTCGCCGAGATACAGCCCGGTGGACTCGCCCTGGTAGAAACCGACGGCAACGACTCGCCCCCGCCGGCGCACCGTCCTGATCGCCTCCTGCAACGCACGGGTGGATCCGGTGCACTCGAACACGACTGCGACGGCGTCGGGTCCGAGGCGGACCTTCAGATCGCGCGCGACATCAACGTCCTCCGCCGAGAGGAGCGTTTCGAGACCATGCGACCTCGCGATCTCCAGGCGGGACCCGAGACGGTCGACGACGTGTACGGCGGAGGCACCCGACGCGGCGGCGAGCTGCGCGACGATGAGGCCGACCGGGCCCGCACCAAAGACGACGGCCGGTGCTCCGCGAAGCTCCTCGCCCGCGTAGGCGATCGCGTTCATGCCGATGGGAGCCATCTGACCGAGATCAACGGCGTCATCGAACGAGAGCCCATCCGGGATGCGCTGCGCGGCGGCGACGTCCAGGGGCAGGGCCACGAGCTCGGTGTGACGCCACTTGCCGTAGATCCGCGCGCCGACGGGGACCGCCGGAGTCGCGCTCTCGACGACCTCACCCGCCGCGCGATAGCCGAACACGATCGGGTACCTGACCGATGCCTCGCCCTGATCGAAGATCCGGAGCGCGGGATCCCAATGCCGGTGCAGGTACGGGTTCGATGCGCCCGTGCCGATGTACGTCAGCTCGGTGCCCGGACTGATCGCCGAACGTACCGTCCGCACGCGTACGTGGCCCGGCAGCAGCGGCCCCACCGGGTAGTCATGACAATCGACCGTGCCGCCACTCTCGATACGCACCGTGCGGCCACCGATCTCGCCGCCAGCCAGCAGCTCGTCGATGTGGCGAGGGTTCATGGTGATGGCCCGCCTGCCCCCATAAGGCCCCGTACGAGGGCCGCCGCGCGCGGCAGTACGACCTCGGGTTCGCCCGACAGAGACCCACATTCGACGCCGATGTCGCCGGTGTAGCCGATCGTGGCGAGGGCCGAGAAGATCGGCGCAAAGTCGATGTGCCCGGCCCCGGGCTCGAACCGCTGGGAGTCTGCGACCTGCATGTACCCGAGTCGCGGGCCGGCCTGGACCAGCGACCTGCCCATGTCGGCCTCTTCGATGTTCATGTGGAAGGTATCCCCAACGATCGACACGGCCGAGCTGCCGACCTCATCCCGCAGACGGATCGCGTCGCCGATCGTCACGCACACGTCGTTCTGGTAGCGATTGAGCGGCTCGAGGAAGATCCGTGCGCCAACGCGCTGGGCATGTTCCGCGAGCGGTCGGAGCCCGTCGAGGAAGAGCGCCTCGTCCTCCTCCGGCGTACGGCCCGTGGCGATGCCGGGAAGGTTCTTCGTCCGACCCCAGATAGGCACGACGACGATGCCCGTGCCGAGGTCGCCTGCGAGATCGAGGAGCTCGGCGATGTCGGCCCGCGCGGTGGCGACCTGCACCGGGTCCGGATCGATCAGCCAACCGCGGTAGCCACCGGCGATGGCGGTGACCGGGATCCGCTCGCGGATCGCGATGCGTGCCTCGTCGAAGGCCGGACGCTGGGACAGCTCGAGGGCGTCGAAACCAAAGCGCCGCGCCGACTCGTACTTCTCCCGCAGCGTCCCGCCCGGCGCGAGGCGATCCTGAAGGCCGATCCGGGTCACGATGACGGTCGGCCGTCCGTCGACCGTATGTCCGCGACTCGCACCCAGCCCCCGCCCCTCGCGCTCCGCATCGTGGCTTCTGCGAAGCGGACGTGCCGCAGGCCGTCCGCGAACGTCGGCAACGCGACCGGCGATGGTCGTCCGTCGAGCGCTCCGTAGAACGCTGCCAGGAGATTTTTGCGGCCTTCATCCGGGCCATGCGAGCGGTTCGCGAGCGCTCGCGCCGATGGCGAGCGCAGGTCGCTTCGCGTCACGACCTCCGGTGCATGGCCGCGTGCGCCGATCCACAGCTCGTCACGTTGCGCGCTGAGCCAGGTGGCCGATCGTGCCACGCCGTCGAATGACAGCTCGACATCATTGCGGTGGCCGGCCGCTGCCTGCGATAGCGTGCAGATCCCTTGCATGCCCCCCGAGAAACGGATGAGCAGGCCTGCGTGGTCCTCGGTGTTGCGGCCGTGCAGATAGCCGAGCTGTGAAACGACGGCCTCCACCCGCCGACCGGTGATCGTTTCCACGAGATCGATCCAGTGCACGCCAATGTCGGCCGCGGTCCGTGCCGCGCCGCCCCGCGCGGGATCGAGTCTCCAGTCCTGGTCCGTTGCGAGCAGCAGCCAGTCCTGGAGGTACGCGCCACGCGCGAGGTGCACCGCCCCGAGCTCGCCGGCGCCGACGCGCCACGCGAGCTCGGCGATCAAGGGCAGGAAGCGATAGTTGTGGCAGATCGTCGTCTGCTGCCCGCTGCGCTCGGCCCACTCGACGAGCTTCTCCGCTCCATCGAGGTCTCCGGCGAGCGGCTTTTCGCAGACCACATGCTTTCCCGCGAGGAGTGCTTGGTGGACGAGGGGCTCATGCAGATCGTTCGCCGTGGCAACGTGCACCACGTCGACGGCCGGATCGCGCAGTGGCGCGAGATCGGTGACCGTCGCGGTCCCGCTGATCGGTCCGACGACATCGACACCGATGCTCGTGAGCGCCTCGGCGTGCGCTTTGCCGGCATTGCCGGCGCCGAGGACCAGCGCCCGGTGCGTCACGAGGCCATAGTGCAGCAGCGATGAGCTACGAACGCGAGCCTCGTTACCGCCTCGCCGCAGGGACCCGAATCGACGTCGGGCTCGATCATCTCGCCGCCGACATCGGGCGACTCGGATCGGTCGTCGTGGCCGTGGACGGTCCGGCGGCCGTCGACTGGCCCGTCCTGATCGGGTCGCTCAGCGATCGGCTCGCGGACTTGGGCCGTGCCGTCCTGACGATCGACGTGCGCGACTTCCTCAAGCCCTGGACCGAGATCGAGCGCCGCACGGACGGTGGCGCCCTGCGGTCCGACCCGGTCTTCGCCAGAGTGTTCGAGGGAACGCTGTTGGACCTGTTCACGACCGATCAGCCGGAGCTTCGTCGAGATGGTCCGATCGCGGTCCTCTTTGGACCGGGCAGCGCCCTGATGCCGCATGACGTTCTTTGGTACGCGGACCTACCGAAGCGGCTTGCCCTCGAAGCCATCTCGAACGGCCGGGCGAGGAACATCGGACAGCCGCCGGGCGCGACCGGGACCGTGCGCCGTCTCCTGTTCATCGACTGGACGATGGAGGATCGCCAGCGGCGTTCGCTCGCCTCGCGCTGGGGTCGCTACGTCGACGCATCGAACGCTCGCGAACCGCGGTCGCTCGCCGGCGACGTGCTCCGCAGCGCGCTGCGAGACGTCGCGAGCGCACCGTTCCGTCCGATCCCGACGTTCCAGATCCAGCCGTGGGGTGGCCGGTGGCTCCACGACGTTCTGGGCGTCCCGTCGCCGACCGGCAAGATCGGGCTGGGTTTCGAGGTCCTCGCGCCCGAACACGGCATGTCGCTGACGGATGGAGACGCCGACCTCGAGGTGAGCTTCGAGACGCTCATGGCCCTCGAGGCAGATGCGCTACTCGGCGCCGGCGCTCTTGCCCGGTTCGGACCGTGGTTCCCGATCCGCTTCGACTACCTGGATACCGTCGACGGCGGCGATCTATCCGTGCACTGCCATCCCCGCGCGCAGTACATGCGCGATGTCTTCGGCCTGCCGGTCGCCCAGCATGAGAGCTACTACGTCGTGGCGACGCGGCCGGCGGCGCGGATCTTCCTCGGTCTGCGCGACGATGCGGACGTTGCGGCCTTTCGCGACAGCGCGGCCTGGTCACGTGCGTCGAGTGCCCCGTTCCCGATCGAGGAGTTCGTGCGGACGTTCCCCGCGGTGGCGCACCAGCTGTACCTCATCCCGGCCGGGACGCCGCACGGGAGCAGCGAGGGCAGCGTCGTCCTCGAGATCAGCTCGACGCCCTACCTCTACAGCCTGCGGTTCTACGACTGGGTCCGCGCGGATCGCAATGGCGCGCTTCGTCCGGTGCAGCTTGAGCATGCGTTCGCGAATCTCGATCCCGATCGGCGTGGGCCGGAGGTCGGGCAGCTCGTGCGCGAACCGTCGGTCGTGCGGACCGGCCCGGGGTTCGTCGAGCGCGACCTCGGTCGCCACCCGGATCTGTTCTTCGCGGTCCGTCGCCTCGAACTCGATGGGGGCATTGCCCCCGAAGACACCGCCGGCGGCTTCCACGCGCTCGCGCTCGTCGAAGGCCGGTCCGCGATGGTCGAGACCGCACGCGGCGACGCGCATCCGCTCGCGTTCGGCGAATCGCTGATCGTGCCGGCGAGCGTCGGCCCGTATCGCGTGCTGCCGATCGGGGATGGCCCGCACAAGGTGATCAAGGCGTTCGTCGATCCGTGAGTGACCGCCCGGTCACGGTCGGCGGCATCGAGCTCGGCGGGAGCCACGTGAGCAGCGCGCGGATCGTCGTGCATGGTGACACCACCGATCTCGTCGACCTCCGGCGTGCGGACGTCTCGCCCGATGCTTCGCGCGACGAGCTGCTCGCGTGCATCGTGTCCGCGGCCAGCCATGCGGCCGACCCGTCGATCGCGGCGTGGGGGGTCGCCGTACCGGGTCCGTTCGACTACGCCGGGGGAGTCTCACGGATCCGTGGTGTGGCGAAGCTGGACGCGCTCTACGGCGTCGATCTGCGACGTGAGCTCGCATCGGCGCTCCGGATCCGATCGCCGGATGTCATCCGATTCATCAACGACGCGAGCGCGTTCCTCATCGGGGAATCGTTCGCCGGAGCGGCCCGCGGGCACCGCCAGGCGATCGGCCTGACGCTCGGGACCGGCCTCGGGTCCGCTTTCCTGCGCGACGGCGGCATCCTCGAGACGGGTCCAGGCGTGCCACCGGAAGGACGCTTGGACCTCATCCCGTTCCGCGGCGGCGCGATCGAGGATCGGATCTCGCGCCGCGGCTTGCTCGCGGCGTACGGCCGCCCCGGTGCCGATGTCATCGACATCGCTGCGCGGGCTCGCGCGGGCGAGGCCGACGCCAAGGAGGTCTTCGCCGGGTTCGGTGCGGCGCTGGGCGAGTTCATGGCTCCGTGGCTCGTCGCCTTCGCGCCAACGGCGCTCATCATCGGCGGCTCGATCTCGCGGTCGTGGGACCTGTTCGTCGATACATTCCGGCTGGCCTGCCCCCCCGCGCTCGCACTGAGCACTTGTGAGGTCGCGCAGCGGCTCGATGAGGCGGCGCTCATCGGCGCGGCCGTGCACGCCTGGCGCGACCTATAGTGAGCCGCTATTGCGGGGTGTAGGGGAGTGAGGATATGAAGCGTTTTCGATTCCGATCGATCGCGACGATCGCGGCAGCCGTACTGATCACGGCGGTGTCGTGTGGTGGTGGGACGGGAGGCGGGACGCCCGCGTCCGGGTCCGGCGCCGTCTCTAGCGATCCGTTCGTGTTCCTTTCGACCCAGTTCAACACCGTGACCGAAGCCGAAGCGGTCCGCAGTCAGGTGCTCGCGGGCTTCACGACGGCCAAGGTCGACTTCGTCGGGTCCGAGGTAGGCCCGTTCAATGACCGCATCTCCGCCGAGCAAAAGGCCGGCAAGGGGACGATCGGCATCGTCGGCGGGCAGTACGGTGACTTCGGCGCCTTCGCCAACACCGATACCTTCGAAGACTTGAGTCCGCTCGCGAGCCGGCTCACGGGCATTCCGAAAGACCTGATGGACCTCGGCAAGCTCGGCACCAGCAAGCAGGTCTTCATCCCGTGGATGCAGGCCACGTACATCATGGCCATCAACAAGCAGGCGCTCCAATACCTACCGGCTGGCGTCAAAGAGACCAACATCACCTACAAGCAGCTGGCCGAGTGGTGTAAGAACATCGCCGACAAGACTGGCAAGAAGCGCTGCGGGTTCGCCGCCGGCCCCAAGTCGCTCATCCACCGGTTCATCCAGGGCTACCTGTACCCCGCCTACACCGGCGGGCTGGTGACGACGTACAAGTCGTCCGACGCGGTGACCATGTGGCAGGACTTCAAGAGCATCTGGGCGAACGTGAGCCCGCAGTCGCTGCAGACCGACTTCATCCAGGAGGCTCTGCTATCCGGCGAGGTGTGGGTCGGCTTCGATCACGTGGCCCGGGTGGTGGACGCGCTCAAGACCAAGCCCAATGACTTCGTCGCAGTGCCCGCTCCAAAGGGCCCCAAGGGATTGTCCTACATGACCGTCCTCGCGGGCCTCGCGATCCCGAAGAGCTCGCCCAACAAGTCCGGCGCCGAGAAGTTCATCGAATACATGACCACCTCGGCGGTACAGGCCAAGACCCTCACCGCCGTCGCGTTCTTCCCCGTGCTGAGCGATCCGCTTCCCTCGGACCTCGCGCCATACCTCAAGGCGGAAGCGGATGCCGTGCAGGCACAATCCAAGTCACCTGATGCGAAGCCAGCACTCCTTCCGGTCGGTCTGGGAGCAAAGGGTGGCGAGTTCAACAAGGTGCAGCTGGACACCTTCCAGCAGATCGTCGTCCAGAACAAGGACATCCAGACGGTCTTGAACGAACAAGCGGCGATCCTGCAGACGGTCCTGAACGATTCGAAGGCGCCCTGCTGGAAACCGGATCCGCCGAGCACGGGACCGTGTCAGGTCAAGTGAGCTAAGGGTTGGCGGTCCGCGCGCGGAGGGCCCTTCCGTTCCCGCAGAGGATCACGCGATCGGAAGCGGCCCTCCCGCTCGGCCTTCTCGCACCCACCGTCGTCTTCCTGTCGCTCCTCATCCTCGTTCCGGTCGGCCAAGCGGTGCTGCTGTCGTTCACCGCCGCCGACGGCACCATCGGGCTCGCGGCGTACCAGCGGATGTTCAACGACATCGCGTTCGCCGAGTCGTTCCGCAACACGATCCTGCTACTTATCGCGATCGTCCCCATCCAGGTGGTGCTCGCCCTCGCGATGGCGCTGCTCATCCACTCGCGGTTCCCCGGTCACGGCATCTTCCTGTACATCTACGCGATCCCGCTCGCGATCTCGGACCTGGCGGCTGGGATTGTGTGGCTGTCCATCTTCACCGAGAACGGCTACCTCAATACGATCCTCACCGGGCTGGGCATCATCAAAGAGCCGATCCAATATCTGTCGTACGAGAACCTCCAGTACACGTTCATCGCGATCGTCGTCGCCGAATCGTGGCGCGCGACCGCACTCGTGCTCGTGATCCTCCTGGCCGGGCTGCAGCTGATCCCGCGCGAATACTTCGAAGCGGCGGAGGTGTTCGGGGCGAGCCGGATGCGGCGCACACTCCAGATCGTCCTTCCGCTACTGCGCCCGAGCCTGCAGTCCGCGCTGATCATCCGGACGATCTTCGCCTTCAATGCCTTTGCGGTCGTGCTGACGCTCGCCGGACGGCAGCTTCCGGTGCTCGGATACGAGGCGTATGACTGGTACTACAACAACCGCAACGACAACGTCGCCGCCGCGTTCGCCACGCTGATCCTCGTGCTTACGGTGACGGTCACCGTCGCATACCTGCGGCTGCTGCGAGTGC
>JBBQZK010000045.1:0-19248 GCA_038207785.1 Candidatus Limnocylindria bacterium
GCGGAACTCGATATCGAAGGCCCGCGCCGCGTAGAACGCGCGCTCGTCATCCGCATGCTCGCGGAAGCGGAAGAGCTCGTCGTGATGCGCGAGATCCCGGAACCATTGCCGCCGGGTTTCCTTCCACTCCTCGTAGATGCGCGGCGCGTCCGCCGGGCGCACGAAGTACTGCATCTCCATCTGCTCGAACTCGCGCGACCGGAAGATGAACTTGCCCGGCGTGATCTCGTTCCGGAAGGACTTCCCGATCTGCGCGATCCCGAATGGCAGCTTCCTGCGCATCGACTGCTGGACGTTGTCGAAGTTCACGAAGATCCCCTGCGCCGTCTCGGGCCGCAGCCAGGCCACCGACGCGGAGTCCTCGACGGGGCCGACGAACGTCTTGAACATCAAATTGAACTTCCGGGGCGCGCCGAGCGTCTGCTGGCCGCAGCTCGGACACGCTCCATCGACGCCGTTGGGCAGCTCGTCGAGGCGATACCGGCGCTTGCAGCTCGCGCACTCGACGAGCGGATCGGTGAAGTTCTCGACGTGGCCCGACGCCTCCCACACCTTCGGGTGCATGAGGATCGCGGCGTCCAGTCCGACGATGTCGTCACGAAGCTGGACCATGGACCGCCACCACGCGCGCTTCACGTTGTTCTTGAGCTCGACGCCGAGCGGGCCGAAGTCCCACGTCGACCCTGCGCCGCCGTAGATCTCGCTCGACGGGAACACGAAGCCGCGGCGTTTGGCGAGGGAGACCAGCTTGTCGAACAGCTCCGGCGGCGGCGCCTCGGTCATGTGAGCGCGGGGACGGCACGGGGCAGCCGCGCGAGCTCGTCGAGCAGGCGCGCGGAGTGGATCTCGCGATCGAGCACGTTCTGCAGGAACGAGCGCAGGTGGCGCTCGAGCTCGATCGCGAGCGCGTCGTCGACGCGCAAGAGCGACGCACCGTCGAAGTTGCTGAACAGCAGGTAGCGGAGGGACTTCAGGGCGCGCACGGTCAAGGCCCGCGGCCCCTGGGTATCGCCCGGCGCACACGTCGCACAGACCAGCCCACCCGCGTCGACGATCCATGCGTTCGTGATCTCGGCAGGCGCCGATCCGCACTGCAGGCACCGGCCGACCTCGGGCCGGAATCCGGTGCGATCCAGGAGATGCAGATCGAACCAGCGGCACACGAGCGCGGGGACGTGCCCGGCCGCCAGGTGGCGCAGGGCGCTCTCCACGAGATCGAACAACGGGGCCGACGGCGAACGTTCGACCGCGAACCGGTCGGCGAGCTCCGCGATGTACCAGCCTGCGGCAATGCCGTGCAGATCCTCGCGAAGCTCGCGATACAGCGCGCGTGATTCGGCGCCGGTCAGCACGTCGAGGTTCCGGCCGCGCGCGAGCTGATAGGTGGCGTGCGTCAAGGGCTCCGCATGACCTGCGAGACGGCTGGTCGGCTTGCGAATTCCCTTCGCGACCACGCTCACCTTGCCGAAGTGACGAGTGAGGAGCGTGAGGATGCGATCCGTCTCGCCGAAGTCAATGGTCTTGAGCACGATCGCCTCGGCACGGTACGTGCGTGATGCCATCGAAGGTGAATGGTACCCGCTACCATCGCAATTCGGTGACCAATTTCGCGCCGACCGCGTCTCGGATCGCCGCCATCGACGAAGAGATCCGCGACGTTCTCGCCCACGCCGAGCCGGCGCTCCAGCCCTTCTACGGCATGATGCTGTACCACCTCGGCCTCGACACGGGCCGGGCCGGCGGCGGCAAACGCATGCGGCCCCTGATGTGCGTCCTCGTGTACGAGGCCCTGGCCGGGGACTCGCGCGGCGTGCTGCCGGCGGCCGCCGCGCTCGAGCTCCTGCACAACTTCACCCTCATCCACGACGACATCGAAGATCAGGACCCGACGCGGCACCACCGGCCGACCGTCTGGTCCGTGTGGGGCGTGCCCCAGGCCATCAACACGGGCGATGGGATGTACGCAACGTCGCGTCTCGCGGTCCAGCGCCTGCGCGATCGCGGGTTCCCGGCCGAACGGATCCTCGACTTCGCGTGCCTCATCGACCAGGCCTGTGTCCGGGTCTGTGAGGGGCAATTCCTCGACATCACGTTCGAGGACCGCACCGACGTCACCGTGGAGCGGTACCGGGCGATGGCCGCGAAGAAGACCGGAGCCCTCATCGCCGCGTGCGCCGAGGGCGCCGCCGTGCTCGCGACCGAAGACCCGCACGTCCGTGAGTCCCTCGCCCGCTTCGGCGACCACTTCGGGCAGGCGTTCCAGGCGTACGACGACCTCCTGGGCATCTGGGCGACGACCGAGCGCACCGGCAAGCTGGAGATGAACGACCTCGTAAAGCGCAAGAAGACGTTGCCGGTCGTCATCGCATTCGAAAAAGCCTCGCCGCGCCTCCGCGCCGAGCTCGCCGCGCTGTTCGCGCCCCCCGCGCCGCTCGGGGCCGAGCGCGTCGAGCGTATCCGGGAGATCCTGGATGAGCTCGGTGCCCGCGAGCAGCTGGAGAGCGAGATCACGTCGCACCGCACCCGCGCGCTGCACGCGCTGCGTGGGATCAGCGCGCTGGCCGGCGCGAGCGAGCCTCTCGCGCTGCTCGAGCAGCTCGTCGCGTCGGCGACCGGCGCCGAAGAGGCTGTCGGGATGGGCAGCCGCTAGCATCCGCGCGGTGTCCGACACGCCGATCACAGCTCCAGGCGGGATCATCTACGAGCCGGGCGAGGCCGTGCTCGCGGTCGGTCGCCCGTTCGCGTGGTGGGTCCTCCTGCTGCTCCTCGCGCTCGTGCTGGCACTCGTGGCCGTATGGGCCGCCTTGCAGGCGGTGACGTCGATCGCGCTGTTCTCGCTCGCGGCGGCGTTCCTGGTCCTGGTCGTGACCGTCGTCCGCTGGGTCGAGTGGATCAGCCGGGTGTGGGTCCTCACCGACCGCCGGGTCATCGCGCGAAGCGGGATCTTGAACCGCACGCAGGCGGCCGTGCTGCTCGAGCGCATCCAGGATGCGAGCCTCACCCGTCCATTCCCGGCATCCATGTTCGCGGACTACGGGATCCTGAAGCTCGAGACCGCGGGGATCCACTCGCAGGAGCGGGTCACCGAGGGTCTTCAGGAGATCGCGGTCACCGGCGCGAGCCGCTTCTACGCGCAGCTGACGAACGCGCTGACCCCCGGACGCTAGTGGGCGTACGGCGGGTCGCCGTGATCACCGGCGCGGTCGGAGTCGGTCTCCCGCTCCTGATCAGCGCTCCCCGTTCGGGAGATCGTCGACGAACGTTGGATCCACTGGCTGGTCGACGCCCGCCGGACCGCCGAGCGGCCTCTTGCCCTCCTCGCCTTTGGCGAACGGCGTGATCGTGACGTCGGCGACGGTTCCGGCGGTGACCTTGACGATGGCGACGCGCTTCCCGGTGACGCGCGCGTCATCCGGCACGAACACCTTGTACGTCCCGGGGACCAGATCCACGAATCCGAACCAGCCGGTACCGTCCGTGAGCCGCGTCGTGACGAATGCATCGGTATCCGCGTCGTACACGTTGACCCGGATCTGATCGATGGGCGTGCCCGTGTTCGTGGTGACGGCGCCCATGAGGTGTCCGGTCACCGGTGCCACCTTCCAGGCCATCGGGGGGATGGTCGCCGTGTCCGCGAATACCGGCGGCGTGATCGGGTCGTACGCGCTCGGCTGCGTCAGGGCGGTGGTGAGCTCAGCGCGACTCGCGTCACCGCTACGCGTGTTCGCGTTCGCGAGGTCATCCGGCGTGCGATACGAATAACCGACCCAGCCGATGCCGAGGTTACCCGCGGCACTCGGAGCGATCGCCTTGCGCACCTGGATGACGGAATTGGCGATCGTGTTGAGGTAGAGCGCGGAGCCAACGGTCGTCGAACGCCGGTACTGGTGATCCTTTGCCCAGTCGCTCCAGTTGACGTACCAGGTCCGCTGATCCGCACCATTGAAGCAGCCCGTGATCGCTCCGCCCGTGCAATGCTCGCGCTTGTAGTTCATCGGGATGTTCGTGTCGAGGATCCCCTCCTCGAGCCAGCCGCGCCAATCCTGGAGCGTTTCGCGGTAGGGGCGGGTCTGCGTCCACTCGTTGCTGTACCCCTGCGGACCATCGCCGTACGTGATCGTGTCCGCGGTGATCCGAAGACCGGGCTTGAACGCGTACGTCTCCACATAGACCCGGCGGACCACATTCGTGATCTGATCGCGACGCCACTGGGACCACTCGAGGTCGTTCGGCAACGGCTTGTCCGTGCGGCCGGTGGCGGCGTGGAATCGGGCGAGCGCCACCGGGTTGTAGCCCCACGCATTGTCGCGCGGCCAACGCGTATCGGGAATGTCGGGATAGCGCACGCGGTCGAAGTTGAGGCCGTCGATGTCGTAGTTACGGGCGACGCTCGTGTACATGTCGACCATGTACTTCGCGGCGTCCGGATGGCCGGGGTCGAAGAAGTAGTTCGCGGACGGGCTCAGGGTCTCGCGGATCGAGCCGTCGTACTTCACGCCGAGCCAGTAGTCGTGCGTCCCGGCCTTCGACGGCCCGTGGGTGTTGAACGCATGGGTCGGATCCCTGGGCGGGATGCCGCTGTTCCACATCGCGGTCGTGATGATCCAGGCGTGGACCTGGATGCCCGCGGCGTGGGCCTTGGTGATGAGCGTCTGCAGCGGGTCGTACGGCAGCGGATCGATCGCCGCCTGGGTCCGCGGCATCGCCGCGAGGTTGCAGAAGCAGTCGCCGCGGCGCCCGACCTGCGCGACGATCGCATTCAGATGGGCCGCCTTCACGGCCGCGACGAGCTTGTCGATCTCCGCCGGCTTGAACATTCCCGGGCCGAAGGCGTCGACCCAGTACGCCCGGAACTCCGAGCTCGCGGCCCCCGCCGTCCGTGGCGTCAGGCTCAGGGTCGCAGACACCAGCAGGGCGAGGGTCAGGAGGAGCGAGACCGCTCGGTCGATTGGGCGAGCCACTGTCGTACCTCCGGCGTCTTGTGCCCGGCATTCTGGAGGCTGGCCGACCCGCCAGGCGAGTGCCGGATCGCCGACCGCTCGCTCGGCTGTCAGGGGGTCCCGGGCAGCGCGCCGGGCAGGAACGCGTCCGGCAACAGCTCCCGCACGGTCGTGGAGGCGCGCAGGCCGCCGGTGGTCGCGAGCACGACCCGCATCTCGGGCGCGAATTCCGCGAGGACCTGGCGACACGCTCCACACGGTGACGGCAGGGTGTCGCCGTCGATGACGACCGCGATCGCGTCCCAGTCCTTCGTCTCGCCGGACGCGACGGCGGCGAATGCGGCGCATCGCTCCGCGCACACGGTCAGGCCGTAGGAGACGTTCTCGACGTTCGCGCCTGAGTGGATCTTGTTCCGCTTCGTGCGGATCGCGGCGCCGACCTTGTACTTCGAATACGGCGCATAGGCGCGCGCCCGGGCAAGCGACGCGACGCGGATGAGGTCTTCGTCACCGGGCGACAGGGTGGTCACCGCCGCTCGGTGACGACCGGCTCGCGAACTACGCGGACCCGCCCGACCCGGCGGCCGTCCATGCTCTCGACGACGAACGTGACGCCATCACGCTGGACGGTCTCCCCCACCCTCGGCAGGCGCCCCAGCTCGTGGGTGACGAAGCCCCCGAGGGTGTCGAACTCGTCCCCGCCGTCGGGCGGGGCGATCCCGAATGTCTCTTCGACCTCCGAGAACGGGACGCGCGCGTCCATCACCGCTTCGTGCTCGGAGACGGGCAGCACGAGCTCCTCGTCGACGTCGTATTCGTCGCGGATCTCGCCGACGATCTCCTCGACCAGGTCCTCGATCGTGACGAGGCCGGCGGTCCCGCCATATTCATCGACGACAATCGCGATGTGGACCTTGTCCTTCTGCATCTCGCGCAGCAGCTCGTCGACCTTCTTGGTCTCAGGAACGAACTGCGCCGGCCGCAGGAATGGCCGCACGGTGACGTCCTTTTCCCCGCGGGCCAGGCGCCGGAACAGATCCTTCACGTACAGGACGCCGATGATCTGATCGGACGAGCCCTCATAGACGGGGATCCGCGAGTGGCCCGCGCTCACGACGCTCTCGAGGACCTCCTGCGGCGGCGTGTTCACGTCGATGGCGACGATGTCCGTACGCGGGACCATGACCTCGTGGACTATCTTTTCGCCCAGTGCGAACACCGAGTGGATCATGTCGCGCTCCTGGACATCCAAGACGCCCTGCTTCTCACCGGTCTCCACGAGGGCCTTGATGTCGTCTTCGCTGACGAGCGTGCCCTCGCGCGGATCCGCGCCGAACGGCGCGGTGACGATCCGGGTGAGGAAGAACAGCACGGCGACCAGGGGCCTCGTGATCCACGTGATCAGCTCGAGCGGGAACACCATCAACAACAGCACCTGCTTCGCGTGCTTTCGGCCGATCGAGCGCGGGACGAACAGGCCGAAGAGCACGGCGACCAGCGAGAGCGCCGCGACCGTGACCACCACGGCCCCCAGATCGCTGAACACCGCTGCGATGCCGACGAGCTTCAGCAGCTCGGACAGCCGCGGCGCGAGGAACGCAGCGGCGATCCCGGAGAACGCGAAGATGACGAAGAACTCGACGACCTGGATCGCGGCGAGGTAGCGGACCCGGCGTTCCCCCATCCGCCCGGCACGCTTGCCGCGCCGGCCGCGGACGACGAGCTCTTCGACCAGCTGCGGCCGGCGGATCGCGTGCAGCGCCGCCTCGCTCATGGAAAGGAGCGCCAGCAACACGACGAGCACGAGCTCGACCCCGAGCAGCTCCCAGCTTCCCATTACGACGCCGGCTTCTTGGTGGGCTTCGTCGCCTTCTTGATCGCACGGGCCGGGACGCCGACTGCGAGCATGCCCGGCGCGACATCCCTGGTGACGACGGCGCCGGCTCCCGTGACGGCCCCCTCTCCGATCGTGATCGGTGCGCGCAGGAGCGTGTCCGACCCGATGAAGGCGTCGTTGCCGATCGTCGTCCGATGCTTGTTCGCCCCGTCGAAGTTCATCGTGATCGTGCCGGCGCCTATGTTCACGCGCTCGCCCACATCGGCGTCGCCGACGTAGCTGAAGTGATGCATCTTCGTGCCTTTGCGAAGACGGGCCGCCTTCACCTCGCCGAAGTTGCCCATGCCGACCCCCTGTTCGAGGTACGCGCCCGGGCGAAGGTGGGAGAACGGTCCGATGCGCACGTCGTCCTCGAGCGTGGCGCCCTCGAGCACCGACGCTTCGACGACGCACCGGGCACCAACGGTCGTGTCGCGCACGATCGAATACGGGCCGATGCGCGTGTCGGCGCCCACGATCGTGGCTCCTTCGAGCACGCAGCCGCGCTCGATGATCGCATCCGCCGCGATCCGGACGGTGTCGTCGACCAGGGTCGAGTCCGGATCGTGGAACGTGACCCCGTCCAGCATCAGCCGCTCGCGGATCCGACGGCGCAGGATCGCCTCGGCCGCCGCGAGCTCGACGCGCGTGTTCACGCCCATGCCTTCGCCCGGGTCGGGCGTGCAGAACGCGGCCACACGCCTCCCGGACGCGATCGCCGTGTCGACGATGTCGGTGAAGAAGATCTCGCCGGTCGCGTTGGCCCGGAGGTGCCCGATCACGCCCCGCAGCCACCCGAGGTCGATCGCGTACGCGCCGAGGTTCGATTCCGGCAGCTCGCGCTCTTGGGCGGTCGCCAGGCGCACCTCGACGATGCGCCGCACGTCCCCGGCGGCATCGCGGACGATCCGCCCGTACGCGTTGTCCGTGCCGACCTTGGCGGTGAGGATCGCGACCACGGCGCCCCGCTCGGCCCGGACGGCCCGAAGCTGGTCGAGCGTGGTCGCGCTCAGGGTCGGAGTGTCCCCGTACAGGACGTACGCCTCGCCGTCAGGTTCGTCAGCGGCCGCGAGCGCGACGCGAACCGCGTCCCCGGTCCCTCGCATCCGGGGCTGGATCGCGACGGTCGTACCGGGCGGCAGGATCGGGGAGGCCGCTGCCTCGGTCTCGGGCGAAAGGACCACGACCGGGCGTGCTCCGGCGGCGATGGCCGCGTCGAGAGACCAGCGCAGCAGGGGTTTGCCCGCGCAGGCGTGCAGGATCTTCGGGATCTTCGAGCGCATGCGCTTGCTCTGACCCGCGGCGAGCACGAATGCGAGATACGGCGCGCTCATCTGGAGGAGCTCCGGATCAGCAGGCGAGCTGGGGCGCCAGGATTCGAACCTGGGATAGAGGATCCAAAGTCCTCTGCCTTACCACTTGGCCACGCCCCATCGATGGGACGCTTGGAACGGGGACATGGCGCAAGTCTAGGTGGGACTAGGCCGCTGACTGACCGTTGGAGCCGGTGGGCCGCTTGCCGCGCTTGATCAGCTCCGCCACGCGCCGGCCGCCTTTGCGCCCGAGCTGCGCGTAGCCCTCACTGCCCAGCTGGGTCTTTCGGGCCTCGCCGCCGCGCTTCCCGAGCTGCGCGTAGCCCTCGCTCCCGAGCTGGCCCTTCCGCGCCTCGCCGCCCTTCCGGCCGAGATCCGCGTAGCCGCCGGCACCGAGCTGCTTCTTGCGCGCCTGTCCGCCGCGGCGTCCGATCTCGCGATAGAACTCGGCGCCGTGCTTGGTCGCGGTGTGCGTTCCACCTTTTCGCCCGGCTTGCCGGACGGTCACATCGGGCTTCTCGTCCACCTCAAGAGCGTAAGAGGACACCGCTTGCTCGGATGGCTCGATCTTCGACCGGTCCGAGCTCGTGCGGTCTGGCATCGAGTCCTGCTCCCCGCAGGATGCGTGCGAGCCGAAGCGAATCCGCGCGCGAATCCGCGATACAGAACAACGATGGCCCGCTTCCGGACAGAGACAGCGTCACGCCCTTCGATCCGGCGATCAAACGGGCCTCGCCGATGTCGCGACAGACGCGCGTCGCCGCACCGAGCAGGTCGTTACGCATCTGCGAACGGATCGTGCCCGGATCGATCGATCCCGAGTCGAACGCGCGGGTGAGCATCGCCGTCGCCTGCCCATCACTCCATTCATCCGACCGCAACGCACGGAACACGTCCCGGGTCGGGACCCGTGCCGATACGCGCACCATCACGATCCACACGGGATCGATCGGGGCCGAGAGCTCACGCACCCGTTCCCCGCGCCCTTCGACGAGCGCGAAGCGGACACCCGACGCGAAGAATGGGACATCCGAGCCCACGCGCGCGCCGACAGCCACGACGTCGAGATCGGTCCGCCAGATCATGGCCAGCCCGCGTAACGCGGTCCCGGCGTCGCTCGAGCCGCCCCCCAGCCCGGCCGCGATCGGGATGCGCTTGTCGACGCGAATGTGGGCGGTCGCCGGATGGCCCGTCGCATCGGCGAGGGCGCGCACCGCGCGCGCCGTGAGCTCCTCGCCCGGCGGGCCCCCGGGGTCGGGTCGCACGTCGATGTCGAGACGCTTCGCGGCCGCGACCCGCACGCGATCGGCAAGATCGATCGTGGCGAAGACGCTCCGCAGCTCGTGATACCTATCGGCGCGCGTCCCGACGACCTCGAGCGTGAGATTCACCTTCGCGGGCGCGAGCAGGCGGACCGCACGGCTCACGCGAGCGCCGTCGCGAGGGCGACCCACTGCACCAGCGAAAGCTCCTCGGGGCGTTGCGACGGATCGATGCCGGCGGTGCGCAGCGCGCTGTCGGCGCGCTCTTTGGAGACCCCGGCCTCGAACCCGAGCGCGCCCCGGAGCTGCTTGCGCCGATGTCGGAACGTGTCGCTGACCAACGCGAGGAACCGGTGCTGATCCAGGGCCCCGAACGCCGGCGTGCCGAGGGTGCGCAGAGCGACGACGGCGGAGTCCACTTTCGGCGGCGGCCGAAAGGATCGGGCCGGGACCCGTCGCACGATCGTTGGTACGGCGAACGACTGCACGAAGATCGAGAGGAATCCGCGCTCCTTCACGTCGCCCGGCTGCGCGACGATCCGCCGGGCGACCTCGTCCTGCACCAGGACGACGATTCGAGGCGGCCGGCGGCCGTCCTCGAGGAACTTCATCAGCAGCGGCGAGGTGATCTGGTACGGAAGGTTGGCCACGATCCGGGTGGGCGGCCGATCCCCAAGCCCGTAGAGATCGACCTCGAGGGCGTCCGCGCGGACGATGCGCACGTTGTGCCGGGCTCCGACGGTGTCGGTGAGGACCGCGATCATCCGCTCATCGATCTCCACGGCGGTGACCGATCGCGCGCGGTCCGCGAGCGCCGCGGTCAAAACCCCGGGGCCTGGACCGATCTCGAGCACGTCGTCGTCCTTCGTGAGCTCCGCCGCATCGACGATCGCTCCCAGGGCGGAACGGTCGACGAGGAAATGCTGGCCGATGCCTTTCGCGGCGCGGACGTCGTGGCGATCGAGGACGGCTCGAAGAGCTTTCGGGTCGCTGAGGTCGCCGCTCATCGCAGCGAGCCTAGGGGCTGATCCTTACTTACAGGCCCATTGGCCGGCCTGGCCGCGTGAGAACATCCAGGCTGCGACGTTCGCGTTAGCGACCGGATCCCACACGCTCGCGCCACCGTAGCCCGCCGCGACGCTGTTCGCGCGCCACGTGCCGGGGATGATCTGGAACAGGCCGGACGCGCCGAGGATCCCGTTGTACGCGAGGGGGTCGTAGCGGCTCTCGCAGTACGCGACGCGGAGCAGCGTCTCGGGGTCGATACCGTATTTGGCAGCAGCCGCGCGGATGATCCCCTCGATCTCCGCCGAGGCAGGCGGCGCCGGCTTGTACTTCGTGCCGACATGGATCACTTGCGGGACCGGCGCGGTCACGACCTCGGTCGACAGGATCGACCGGCTCGTCTCGACGCCGTTCACCCGTACGACGAGGAAGGTGACCCGGGACTCGCCCTTCACCCCGGGGGCGGTGACCGACCGCCAGCCGACGTACTGGTCCGGTTCGTTGACCGTCTGGACGGGCGCAGCGACCGAGATCGTCTCGATCGCGGTCGACTCGGTCACCCGGAGGATGCCCACGATCGCGCCGGGCACGATCGGCCCCTCGGCAGCCACTTCCAGGCGGTCCTTGGGCCCGATGCTGATGCCGGCCTGGTCCAGGAATGCCGAGACCGTCCCGGGCTGGGCGCGGAAGGAGACCGGCGTCCCGCCGTCGACGACGGTCACCGGGAATCCCCGGTCCAGCACGATCCGGAGGCCCGGGACCAGGGGCTGGTCTGCCGAGACCGACAGCCGGTCGCCGGTGCTGACTTCGAGGCCGACGGAGCGGAGGAGCCCGCCAACGGTCTGCCCGGGCTGGGCGTCGGTCGCGACCGCGATGCCGTCCACGACCACCGTCACCCCCGTCAGGGCATCGAGCGCGCCGAGCGGACGGAACCGCGCCTCACCGGCGGCGCGCTCGTATCCGGCGACGGCAACGAGCGGCAGACCGCTGCGGGCCGGCGCGGCCACGGCCCACGTGCCGGCCATGACGGCGACGGCCAGAAGCCCCAGACAGGCATTGCGAAGGAGCCGTTGGACGGCGTAGCTGCGGATCGCTTCCTCCCCACCCCATTCGCGTACCACCCATGGCAACGCCAAGGTGTACGAAAGGGGGACGCGGAAAAGGGTACCAAACGGGGTCCGCGCCCGTTCGCGGTCGCACGCGGTATGTAACTGGGCGCTTGGGGGCCGTCAGGCCTCCGGCGGACGCCAGCCCCGCTGCCGGAGATGGTCGCGAAGCGCCGGCCCGACGTCGTCCCGGGCCAGGGCGTGGTCCACGAACGCCGTGGCGTAGCCGGCCCGGTCCCCCGCGTCGTAGCGGTCACCCTCGAGCAGGACGGCCCAGACGGTGTCCGTCGCCGCGAGCGCGTTGACCGCGTCCGCGAGCCAGATCTCGCCACCGCGACCGGCGCCCAGCCCGGCGAGGATGCCGAAGATAGCCGGCTCCAGGACGTAGCCATGGACCGATGCGAGGTCGCTGGGAGCGTCCTTCGGAGCCGGCTTCTCGACCATGCCGGTCACCCGGAACGCGCCCTGCTCCGACCGGCCGGCGAACACGCCGTAGCGCGCGGCGTGCTCGCGCGGAACCCTCGCGGCGCCGGCGACGCTGCCTCCCAGCCGGTCTCGGACCTCGAGCATCTGGCGCAGCGCCGGTGTCGCGCCGACCACGATGTCGTCGCCCCACAGCATCGCGAACGGCTCGTCGCCCACCGCGTCCCGAGCGACCAGGACCGCGTGGCCGTTCCCCAGGGGTTCCCGCTGGACAACGACCTCGACCTGCACCAGGCGCTGCGGCCGGGTGAGGGCCTCGAGCTCGGCGGTGCGGCCCTCCTGGCGCAAGCGGGACTCCACGCGGGGCGTTGGCTGGAAGTACGCGGCCAGCGACTCCTTCCCCGGTGCGGTCACGAGGATGACGCGCTCGATGCCGGAGGCCGCGCACTCGCTGACCACCAGATCGAGGACCGGAGTGTCCACGAGGGGTAGCAGCTCCTTCGGGACGGTCCGGCTGAACGGCAGGAACCGGGTGCCGAGGCCGCCCGCCGGGATCACCGCCGTACGCACCCGGGTCATGGCTTCGCCGCCACCGAGACCGTGAATGCGGTCGTCTGCGTGGAGCGGGGCGCCAGTCCGGTCACGGCGAGGACGGGCGCCTTCCGATCCTTCGACCCGTCGACGTCCAGCTCGAGGCTACCGTCCTCCACGACATGGCGCTCCACCGTCGGCGTGGCCCCGAAGCGGATCACCTGGACCACGTACCGCTGCTTCACCACGTTGGACGAGCGGATGAACCCGTTCGCCGTCCAGGCGCCGTCCGTTTCCGCGTCGTCGGCGAACCCGATCTCAGGGATCGTGACGTCATCGATGGCGAAGGCATCGAAGTTCAATGCGGCGTCGGTCACGTACTCGAACCGGAGCTGGATCTTCTTACCCGCGTAGGGGCCCAGATCCGCCGTCTGTTGGATCCACGCAGGCTTCGGACCACCCCCCGAGACTCCGGTCATGCCGTTGCCAAGGTTGTTCCCGTTCGGATCGTCCTGCGTCGTCGCCCCGGTCTTGAGGGTCGTCCACTGCTGGCCGCCGTCCGTCGAGACGGACACGTACGCATAGTCAAAGTCGGGCTCGATGTCGTACCAGCTGAAGAACGAGAGCGTGGCCTTGGTCGCCGTCGACAGGTCGATCAAGCGCGTGAGGGTCGAGTCGAGCCCGTCGACGCGATCGGACCACCAGATCGTGCGACCGGAGTGCGCGTCCGCCGGGATGACGCGCTGCGTGGTCGCGCCCGAGAACTTCAGGTGCACCGGCGTTTGCGGCAGCGCGACGTATCGCGCGGCGTACTCGTGGACCGTCGCGCGCAGGTCCTTGTCCACCGCGACGCGGTCCTGCGCGGTCGGCGTGGCGGCGGTGAGGCGCGTGCCGGTGTACGCGTACTTCGCGTCGGGGCTCGCCCCGATGAGCGCATTCGCCGCGACGAAGTCGGCGAACTGCTCGTCCATCCCGGCCTGCCCGCGGGCCTTCAGGACCGCATCCACGTCGAGGGGCGTGTCGACGCCATGCGCGAGGAGGGCGTTCATCAGGTCGTCACCGCCGGCGTGCTGGCGGAGGAACTCGAGGAACAGGAACGACGCACCGTAGTGCAGCGTGGCGTCCTTATCGAGGTCGCTCCAATCGTTGAGCTGCGTGTCTGGCTGGCGCAAGAACAGCTGATCGAAGCCGGAAGGCCCGCCGGCGAATCGCTCGCACAGCTGCGCGTGCCCCTCGGTGAACCACACCACGGACCGCTTGCGCTTGTTGAACTGGATCATGTGACAGAACTCGTGCGCGAGCACCGTGTAGAAGCCATCGGTCGCGAGGCGCGCGCTCATGACGTTCATGTAGATCATCTCGCGTTGCGCGGAGAACTGGTTGACCCACGTGGGCAGCTCGTCGGCGGAGGAGAAGTAGCCCGCCGCCCGTCCGGGGATCCGCGCGATCAGGATGTCGATCCGCGGGTCGGCGTCGATGCCGAGCGACCACTCGGAGCCGTACGCCGCGCGATCCGCCGGATAGATCTTCGTCTCGAACGTGCTCGCCGTGGTCTGCAGCGCGGTCGGGTCCAGCGTGACGCCGTTCTCGACCCACCACTTGGAGTGCTCGGTGAGGACTCTCAGCGTCGCCGTGACCTGGATGTTCTTCTTCGCGTCGAAGTCGTAGGTCCAGAAGGGGACCTGTGTTCCCGGGGCCTCGTCCGGGGCGCTCTCGCGGGCCTGGGTGAACGGCGTGGCGGGACTGCCGTCGCGGCCGCGAAGCCTCCGGGTCAGGTCGAAGAGGTCAGCGGGCGGTAGGGCGTTCCTGGCGAGGGCGTCGGTCATGTCCTGGACCACCTGGACCGCCGCCGCGCCGGGGTCGGTCGTCGACGACGACGGTGGCGACGGCGATGGTGTCGGGGCCGGGGTCGCGACGCACGAGGTCGCGACGAGGAGCCCGATCAGCGCGCGCCGTACGCAGGTCAGCACCTGACATAGCCGTCGGCGAGCGTCTTCGACGCCACGAGCCGCCCCTCTCGGAAGTAGCGTCTCGGAACGCGCGGCTTGATGGAAGTGACAACCTCGTAGTTGATCGTGCCCCAGGCGAGGGCAAGGTCGTCCGCGGTCAGCGTCGCCTCGCGTTGACGGCCGATGAGGACGACCTCGTCCCCGGCCTGCACCTCGCCCACGTCGGTGACATCGAGCATGACGTGGTCCATCGCCACTCGCCCGACAATGGGCACGGCCACGCCGCCAACGAGCAGGCGTGCGCCTTTCGCCAGCCGCGAGAGCCCGTCGCCGTAGCCGATCGGCACCGTCGCGATCCTGCCCGCGCGGGACAGGCGGTACTCATGGCCATACGACACGCCCGTTCCCCTGGGCACCTCCGCGACCCGGTGGACCTTCGACCGCCAGGTGAGTGCCGGACGGACGAGCAGCCGTCGGGCGAGGTGCGGCGCGGCCACGAGGCCGTAGAGCGCAAGGCCCGGCCGCACCGCGGTCATGCGGGGGCGCTGGCCCAAGCTCGCGACACCGCCGGTCGCGCTCGTGTGCACCCATCGGGGCGGCGTGATCGCGTCCAGGAACGAATCGAACCGATCGAGCTGCTCGCGCGTCGTCGTCAGGTCCTCCTCGTCGGCTCGGGCGAAGTGCGTGAACACCCCGTCCAGACGCACGCCCGGGACATTTTCGATGGACCGGTAGCGGTCGGCCGCCTCTTGGAGCGGCGCGCCCAGCCGCGTCAGGCCGGTGTCGACCTTGAAGTGCAGCACCGCGGTCTTGCCGGCTGCGCGGGCGGCCTCGCCCATGCCGCGCGCGCCGTCGACATCCCACACCGTGACCACAAGATCGAGGGCGATGGCGGCGTCACGTTCCGAACGCTCCTGCGCACCCAGCAGGACGAGGAGGGGATCGCGCGGCCGCGTGCGCCGCAACACCACGGCCTCCTCCACGGTCGCGACCGCAAGCCCGGCCGCTCCGGCGTCGATGGCCGCCTCCGCCACGGCCTCCGCGCCGTGCCCGTACCCGTCTGCCTTCACCACCGCGATCACGTCGGTGCCGGCACGCTCGCGCACGGCCCGCGTATTCGCCGCGACCGCATCCAGGTCGACGTCCGCGACGGTGCTGCGAATGATGGTCACGTGCCCCGCACGATCTCGCGCAGCGCGCGCGGAAGCGCATCGATGAGGTCCGACGCGAGGGCGCCGGACTCCCCGATCTCCGCGGCGAGCAGCGCGCCCGCCCGCCCGTGGATCCAGACGGCGGCACACGCCGCCGCGAGCGGCGCCAGGCCGCGCGCGAGGAACGCCGCCACCGCACCGGCGAGCACGTCGCCCGATCCACCGACACCGAGGGTGGGATTCGGCAGGTCGTGGACGAAGGTCTTCTTCCCGTCCGTGATGACCGTGACCGGTCCTTTGAGCGCGACGACCGCCCCCCACACCCGGGCGTGCCGCTCGGCGAACGCGACCCGGCCACCGCCGCTCGGAACGACCCCGCCGGCGAGCCGGGCGGCCTCGCCGTCGTGTGGCGTCAGCACGCATTTCGACGGGAGCAGCTTCTGCCAATCCTCCGTGCGCGCGAGCGCGTTCAGTCCGTCGGCGTCGACCACGGTCGGCGTGCCCCGCGTGTTGCGCAGCGTCGCACCGACGAACTCGTCGGTGCCCGCCGCATGGGCGAGCCCCGGTCCGATGAGCATCGCCTTCACCTTCTCACCGAGGACGGTCGTGAGCTGGGCGGCCGATGCGGTCGCGACGACCCCCGGCTGAGACTCGGCGAGCGGGAAGAACGTGAGGTTCGGGTCGCTGCCGGCGATCGCGTCGACCACCGAGCGCGCGCTCGCGACCGTGACGACGCCGGCGCCGCAGCGCGCGGCCGCGCGCGCGGCCAGCACGATCGCGCCTGGATACCGCAGCGAGCCGCCGACCACGAGGACCCGGCCTCGCCGCTCCTTGCCGGCGTCCGGATCGAGCGGCTTCAGGACGGCGCGGACGGCGCGTGCGGTGAGCGCCGCCGCGGCGGCCGGGCGCGCGGTGCTCAGGCCGGTCCCGCTCGCGTGCCGACAGCGACGGCGACGGCGAGGTCGCGGATGTGCGAGATGCTCACCGCGAGCGGCGAGGTGAGGCCCAGCGCGCGACGGCGCTCCTCCGCTCGGCCGTGCAGGCTCACGATCGGCTGGCCGAGGGGCGTGCGGCGGATCTCGATCTCGCGCCAGCCGACGCCACGGATGCCCAGTCCGAGCACCTTCGAGACCGCTTCTTTCGCGGCCCAGCGGCCGGACAGATGGAGGATGTTGCGCCGGCAGTACGCGCGCTCCCACTCGGTGTAGACCCGGGCGAGGAACCGCTGATCGTGACGATCCAGCACCCCCTTGATGCGGACGGTCTCGATGATGTCGATCCCGACCTCATTGGTCATTCCACGGTCACCGCCTTCGCCAGGTTCCTGGGCTGGTCGACGTCGTTGCCGCGGCGATCGGCGACGTGGTACGCGAGGAGCTGCAGCGGCACGACGGCGAGCGCCGGCGAGAGGAGCTCGTTGGTCGGCGGGATCCAGATGACCTCGTCGGCGTGCTGCACGATCTCCGTGTCGCCATCGGTGGCCAGCGCGATAACCACACCGGCGCGGGCCCGGACCTCTTGGATGTTCGAGAGCATCTTCTTGTAGACCGAGTCCTGCAGCGCGATCGCCACGACCGGGAGCGAGCCGTCGATCAGAGCATTGGTGCCGTGCTTCATCTCGCCCGCCGCGGTGCCCTCCGCGTGGATGTAGCTCAGCTCCTTGAGCTTCAGCGCGCCCTCGAGGGCAGTCGGGTAATTCGCGCCTCGCCCGAGGTGCAGGAAGTTGGTCGCCGTGTGATAGCGGTACGCGAGCGCCTTCAGCTTCGGCTCCTCGCGAAGCACGGCGTCGATCAGCGTGGGCAGGTGGAACGCCTCCGCGAGCAGCTTGGCGGCGTCGGCGTCGGGAATGGTCCCCCGCCGCTGCGCCAGGTAGATCGCGAAAAGGTAGAGGTCGACGAGCATCGCGGTGTACGCCTTCGTCGACGCGACGCTGATCTCGGGGCCGGTATGGAGATAGATGACGTCGTCCGACACCCGGCTGGCCTCGCTCCCAAGGACGTTCACGAATGTGAGCAGCCGGGCGCCGCGCTTCTTGCCCTCCTGCATCGCCGCAAGCGTGTCCGCCGTCTCGCCCGACTGGGTCACCGCGATGACGAGCTGGCCCGTGGACACGACCGGGTCCCGATACCGGTATTCGGAGGCGATCTCCACGTCGCACGGGATCCGCGCAAGGCGCTCGACGAGGTACTTGCCGATGAGCGCAGCGTGATACGCGGTTCCGCAGGCCACGAACGTGATGCGCGGCAGGGCCCGCACGTACGCGTCCTCCAGCTTCAGATCCTCGTCGAAGATGACGCGGCCGGTGGACCGGTCCACCCGGCCGAGGAGGGTGTCCGAGATCGCGCGCGGCTGCTCGAAGATCTCTTTGAGCATGAAGTGCTTGTACCCGGACTTCGCGGCGGCGATCGGGTCGAGCGCGATGGTCCGCGCCGGCCGCTCGATCGGCGCACCGTCGGCGATGCGGCGGAAGCGGACCGCGTCCGGCGTCACGATCGCCATGTCGCCGCCCTCCAGGAAGCTCATCTCCCTGGTGTGCTCCAGCAGCGCGGTCATGTCGGAGGCGACGAAGTTCTCGCCTGTGCCGTGACCGACGATGACGCCTCCCGCGTTGCTGATCCGGGCTGCCACGATCGTCCGGGGGTCCGACGTGGAGATGAGCGCGAGCGCGGCCGCTCCTTCGAGCGTTGGGAGGACGGCCAATGCGGCGTCCTCCAGGGACTTCCCGGCCTTGAGCTGGTCCTCGAGGAGATGCACGACCACTTCGGTGTCGGTCTCCGACGTGAACCGATGGCCCGCCGCGACCAGCGGTCCCTTCAGCGCCTGGAAGTTCTCGATTATCCCGTTGTGGATGACCGCCGTCGCGCCGGTGCAGTCGACATGCGGGTGCGCGTTCTGCTCGGTCGGCCGGCCGTGCGTCGCCCAGCGCGTGTGGCCGATGCCGGTGTCGCCTTCGGCCGGGCGTTGCGCCACGACGGCCGCGAGGTTGTCGAGCTTGCCCTCGGCGCGTCGGATCTCGAGCGTGTGGTCGCGCTCGATGGCGACGCCCGCGGAGTCATACCCGCGGTACTCGAGACGCCGCAGGCCGCTCATGAGGAGCGGCAGCGCCTGACGCGGCCCGGCGTACCCGACGATCCCGCACACGGTTAGGCCAGGGCCTCCATCGCCTTGGCGGCGAGCGAGTCGGCGATCCGCCGCGCGACCGCGTCGTCACGGGCTTCGACCGTGATCCGCAGCACCGGCTCCGTGCCGGAGGGCCGGACGACGAGCCGCCCTGCCGTCCCGAGCTCCGCCTCGGCGTCGCGCACGGCGGATGAGAACGGCACGACGTCCTTCCATTCGCGGCGGCGCGGCGCCGTGACGTTCTTCGTGATCTGCGGCCAGCGCTCGATCTCCCGGGCGAGCTCGACCAGGCTGCGCTGCTCCGAGCGCATGAGCGTGAGCACTTCGAGCGCGGTCAGGATCCCGTCGCCCGTCGTCGTGAATTCCCGGAAGATCACGTGCCCCGACGGCTCGCCACCGAACTGGGCCTTGCGCTTGTCCAGCTCCTCCCACACGTAGCGGTCGCCGACCTGCGTGCGGATGAGCGCGATGCCGTCCCGGGCGAGCGTCGCTTCGAGCCCGCCATTGGTCATGACGGTGCCGACGACGACCTTGGGGTCGAGCTTGCCGTGCTTCGCGAAGTGGCGCGCGGC
>JBBQZK010000046.1:0-18795 GCA_038207785.1 Candidatus Limnocylindria bacterium
CTGCTCGGCGAACGGGATGAACGAGTTCGGCGGCACCATCCCGCGGGTGGGGTGGCGCCAGCGGACGAGGGCTTCGACGCTCGTGACGCGGCCGGTGCGAAGGCTGACGAGGGGCTGGTACTCGAGCATCAGCTCGCCGGCGTCGATGCCGCGCCGGAGATCAGCGATCTGGCCGAGCCGGTCGGCACCGTTCCGCTCCTGCTCGGGGGCGTACACGCTGTAGCCATTGCCGAGATCGGCCTTGGCCGCGTACATCGCGATGTCGGCGTGCTGCAGGAGCAGCTGGGCGTTATCGCCGTGCAGCGGGTACATCGCGATCCCGATGCTCGCGCCCACGACCAGGGCCTCGCCCTGCACGACGAATGGCCGCTCGAGCGATCGCAGCAGCGACGCCGCGACGCGTCCTGCGCTCGACGGATCCGCACCGGGGAGCACGATCGCGAACTCGTCTCCGCCGAGGCGGGCCACCGTGTCGACCTCGCGAAGGCTCGCCTGGAATCGCGGTCCCACCTGCGTGAGGAGCACGTCCCCGACGTGATGCCCGAAGCTGTCGTTCACGGCCTTGAACTCATCGAGGTCGAGCAGGAGCAGGGCGAGCGGCTCCGACCGGCGACGCGCGCCGTGGATGGCCTGGTCCAGGCGGTCGTGCAGGAGCGTGCGGTTCGGAAGGCCGGTCAGGATGTCGTGGAGCGCCTGGTGCGCGAGGGCGTTCTCGGCGTAGGTCCGGTCGGTGACGTCGCGGGCGATGAGCACGAGCCGTGATCGCTTGCTCGCGCCGAACGGCTTCAACGCCACCTCGAGATACCGGGTCTCGCGATCGGGACGGATGATCGGGACCTCGATGGCCAGGCTCTCCTCGGTCCGCACGTGCGTCTCCACCTTCGTGCGGAAGGCGTCCCGCTCGGCGGGGGCCACGAGCTCGTACAGCGCCCGTACGTCGGTGATCTCGCTGCGCGGACGTCCGATGAACGCGGCGAAGGCGTCGTTCATGTACACGGCGCTCCCGTCCTCGGTCACGAGCACGAGCTGCCCGAGGTCGCTCTGCGCCCGCAGGAGCGCTTCGTAGCGCTCGGTCTCCTCATCGGTCCGCCGCCGGTACGACTCGAGCTGCCAGATGAGCCCGGCCATGAAGAGGGCCGTGATGAAGAAAATCGCGGGCTCGAAGGCCAGGCGCTGCGGCAGAAGCGCGTAGCCGAAGGCGGCCTCACGGTACAACGAGAGTGCAAGGAACACGGCCGTTGCGACGATGGCCGCAACGAGCGTGCCAACGCGGCCGAACCGGAAGGCGCCGCCCATGACCAGGAAGATCCCGATGATCGACTGCGGCCACTCGACATCTGGGGCGAAGATGAGCATCGCCAGGATGACCACGCCCGTGTCCACGATCTGTGCGATGTACGCGCGACCAAGGCGCGGGATGACGACGGCGCCGGCGACCAGGCTAAGCGCGAGCAGCGCGATATAGCCGATGCCGATCGTCTGAAAGAACGGAGCGATCGCGACGACCATGACCGCGCCGACCCAGCGCGCGTTGTTGATGGCGCGCTCGAGCCGCGGCATCTCGATGACGGTCAGACCCGTTGGCAGCATCGCGTGAGTCTCACCCCCGAACGAGCGGTCCAGCCCCCCCCGAAAGAGGGACGGCATACTCAGCCGAACGAATGGGGGAGTACTGCCAGTGACCAATATCAAGATCGCGCGCGAGGCGCCCATCGCAACGGTGCAGCTGGACCGACCCGAGGTCCTGAACGCCCTCTCGGAGGAGCTCATGGACGAGCTGGTGTCATCGTTGGAGACGCTGGACAACGAAGCCGCCATCCGTTGCATCGTCTTGACCGGCAGCGAGAAGGCCTTCGCAGCGGGCGCGGACATCAAGCAGTCGTTCGTCGACGCGACGCCGGCGAGCATGCTCGAGCAGGACCTCACCACTCGCTGGGAGCGGGTGCGGCGGATCCGCAAGCCGATCATCGCCGCCGTGTCCGGGTACTGCCTCGGCGGCGGATGCGAGCTCGCGATGACCTGCGACATCATCGTCGCGAGCGAGACCGCGCAGTTCGGACAGCCCGAGGTCAATCTCGGCATCATCCCGGGCGCGGGCGGGACCCAGCGCCTCACGCGCGCGGTCGGCAAGTACCGCGCGATGGAGATCATCCTCACCGGCCGCCGCCTGAAGGCCGACGAGGCGAAGGCCATCGGACTCGTCGCGCAGGTCTATCCCGCGGCGACATGGCTCGACGATGCGAAGACCCTCGCTCGCACGATCGCGGAGAAGCCGCCGATCGCCGTCCGGCTGGCCACAGAGGCGATCGACCTCGCGTGGAACTCCACGCTCGATGCCGGTCTGGAGTTCGAGCGCAAGGCGTTCTACCTCCTGTTCTCGACGGAGGACAAGAAGGAGGGCGTCGACGCATTCATGACCAAACGCAAGCCGTCGTTCACCGGGAAGTGAGCGCGCCGCTCCGCGTCGAGCGTGACGGCGGCGTCGCCGTGCTCACGCTCGACCGGCCGGACGTGCTCAACGCCTTCGACGAGCCGCTGACCGCGGCACTGGCCGCGGCCGTCACGGATGTCGCGCACGACCCGGCCGTGCGCTGCGTCGTGATCACCGGAGCGGGCCGAGCGTTCTCTGCCGGCCAGGATCTGCGCGACCGCGCCGACGCGATCGAACGCGGCGCGGACCTGCGCCTTGGCGACGAGCTTCGGCGCCGGTACCACCCGGTGGTCACCGCGATCCGCGAGATGCGTAAGCCGGTCGTCGCCGCGATCAACGGCGTCGCAGCGGGCGCGGGGCTCGGGCTGGCGCTCGCGTGCGACGTACGCGTTGCCGCCGAGTCCGCGTCGTTCCGGGCGGCATGGTCCAACGTCGGGCTGGTGCCCGATGCCGCATCGGCGTACTTCCTGCCGCGCCTCGTTGGCTGGGGCCGCGCGGTCGACATCCTGTTCGGTGGCGAGGCGATCCCCAGCGCCACCGCGCTCACGATCGGACTCGCGACGCGGGTCTGGCCGGACGCCGAGTTCGCGGATCGCTGGCGCGCGTACGCGGACGGTCTCGCGGCGGGCGCGACCGCGGCCTTCGCGCTCACGAAGGAAGGACTGAACGCCGCGTGGGACCATGGCCTGCCGGAGTTCCTCGATGTCGAGGCCGCGCTGCAGGACCGCGCCGGCCGCACTGCCGACTACGCCGAGGGGGTGCGGGCGTTCCTGGAGAAGCGCCAGGCCCGGTTCACCGGCTCCTGACTGGCGAAAAGCCCGCCCCGAGGCCCCGGACGACTAGAGTTCGGCCGCGAACGTAAGCGGGGAGGGTCGGACGAATGAGCGGCACCAACGAACGAAAGCGAAGTGACCACTTCCGGATGTCGCGGCGGGCATTTCTCATCTCGAGCTCGGCCGCGGCTCTGGCGGCGTGCGCGCCTGCCGCGACCGGCGGCAACGCGGCGGCATCGGCGGCAGCGACGTCGATCTCGAGCCCCGGCAAGGCGCTCAAGATCGGCCAGCTCCTCCCATTCACGAAGGTCTACGCCGAGCTCGGCAAGTCGATGAAGCGTTCGACCGATCTGTATCTGATGCTCAAGGGAAACAGGCTCGCCAACCGTCCCGTCACCGTCATCTATGAGGACGAGGCGAACGACCCGCAAGTCGGCCTTGCGAAGACGCAGAAGTTCATCGACCAGGATCAAGTGGACGTGATGCTCGGTGTCGTCGCCACGCCGATCGCGTACGCGATCCGAAACGCGGTCGACAGCGCCAAGATGATCTACATCGCCACCAACGCCGGCGGCAACGCCCTCACCCGGACGACCACCGACTGCAAGCCGTCGTGCAAGAGCCCGTACATCTTCCGCAGCTCGTTCAGCTCGTACCAGATCTCGGAGCCGATCGGCGAGTACATGGCGAGCAAGAAGGGGGTGAAGGAGGTCTTCACGTTTGTCGCCGACTACGGCTTCGGCACCGAGTCGCAGGCCGACTTCACGACCGGCTTCACGAAGGCGGGCGGCAAGATCACCGGCTCACTGAAGGCGCCGCTCGGGAGCGCCGACTTCGTCCCCTTCGTGACCCAGCTCAAGGCCCAGCCGACGAAGGACATCTACTCCTTCTTCTCCGGGGCGGACGCGGTGAAGTACATCCAGGCCTGGACCCAGCTCGGCTTGCCGGCCCTCGGCTACAAGATGAATGGCGCGGGCTTTCTCACCGAACAGGATGTGCTCGCGGTCGTGAAGGACCAGGCGAACGGGGCGATCACGTCGCTGTTCTGGGCCGTCGAGCTCGACAACGCGGAGAACAAGGCGTTTAAGGATGCGTATCAGAAGGAGTACAACCTCCTGCCCGACGTGTTCGCGGTGCAGGCGTGGGACGGCATGCAGGCGCTCGACCAGGCACTCCAGGCGACCAAGGGCGACACTTCCGACAAGCAGAAGCTGATCGCCGCGCTCGAGGCCGTGAAGTTCAAGAGCCCGCGGGGGGCCTTCGAGTTCGACAAGGAGACCCACAACCCGATCCAGGACATGTACATGCGCGAAGTGAAGACCGCGAATGGCCAGACCGTGAACACCATCAGCGACAAGATCGGCCGAGTGACCGACCCGGGCAAATGACCTTCGTGTGACGCTCCAAGACGCGCTGCAGCAGGCGCTGAACGGGCTCTCGTTCGGCGCCTTGCTGTTCATCCTCGCCGCCGGGCTGTCCCTCATCTTCGGGATGATGGATGTGGTCAACCTCGCGCACGGTGCCTTCTACATGCTCGGCGCATACGTGGCCCTGTCGGTGACGAGAGCGACCGGTTCGTTCTGGGCCGCGCTCATCGTCGCTCCCCTCGCTCTCGCCGCGCTGGGCCTCATCGTCGAGCCGCTCCTCTTGCGCCGCCTCCGCGGCCGGCACCTGGACCAGGTGCTCGTCACGATCGGGCTCTCGCTCGTGATCGCCGACTTCATCCGACTGCGAGACGATTGGGGCTGGGGCGCGACCGTCCGCTCACTCCCGTTCCCGGCGGGGCTGGATCGCTCGATCGAGGTCGCCGGCAGCGACTATCCGACCTACCGGTTGTTCGTGATCGGCTTCAGCGCCGCGCTCGCACTCCTTCTATATGTGCTGCACCGGCGCACCCGGATCGGGGCCCTCGTGCGGGCGGGCGTGGGAGATGCCGAGATGCTGTCCGCCCTCGGCGTCGACACCGACCGGCTGTTCACCCTGACCTTCGCGATCGGCGCCGGTCTCGCCGGCCTTGCCGGCGTCATCGCCGCGCCGGTGTTTGGTCTCCAGCCCGGGATGGACGTCGACGCGCTCATCTACTCGCTCATCGTCGTCGTGGTCGGTGGGCTCGGCTCGCTCTCGGGTGCGATCGCCGGCAGCGCCGTCGTGGGTCCGGCGGATACCTTCGGCAAGGTCCTGTTCCCGCAGTTCGCGCTGGCGCTGATCTTCGCGATCATGGCCGTCGTTCTGCTCCTCCGGCCGACGGGTCTGCTCGGCCGCATCCGCATCGGCCGATGAGCCGGTCGGCAGCCGCGCGCGTCGCGATCGTCGGGGTCGCGTGGATCGCGCTCGTGACCTTCCCGCAGTGGTCGACCTTCTGGGAGTCGTCGCGCTTCGCGGCCGGAGTCATCCGTCAGATCCTGATCTTCGCCATTTTCGCGAGCTCCCTGAACTTGCTCGTCGGGTACGCCGGGCTGCCGTCGCTCGGCCACGCCGCCTTCTTCGGCGGCGGCGCGTACGCGGCGGCGATCGCGGCGCAGCGTCTCGGAACAGACGAGCTCGCCGTCGGCCTGGTCGCGGGCATCACCGGCGCGGCGCTGCTCGCCCTCGTTATCGGCTTCTTCGCCGTGCGCGCGGTCGGGATCTTCTTCCTGATGCTCACGCTCGCGCTCGCCCAGATGGTCTTTGCCCTCGCGTACCAGGCCACCGACCTCACCGGCGGCTCCAACGGCTTCTCGAGCGTGCCCCGCCCCACGCTGTTCGGACTTGATCTCAGCGCCGCGAGCGACCTGTATGTGCTCGTAGCGACCATCTTTCTGTTGTGTGTCGTGCTGCTCTGGAGGATCACGACGTCCAGCTACGGCGCGGCGCTGATCGGCGTTCGGGAGAACGAGCGCCGCATGCGTGCGCTCGGGTACGACACGCGAACGCTCAAGCTCTCGGCGTTCGTCATCGCCGGCGCCATCGCCGGGGTCGCCGGCGCGCTCTCCGCATATGAATTCCGGTTCGTGTCACCGAACGACGTCGCCCTCGGCACGTCGGTGACCGGCTTCGTGATGGTGCTCGTCGGCGGCGCCGGCACGCTGCTCGGGCCGATCGTCGGCGCGGCCCTGGTACTGCTCATCGAGCGGCTGCTCCCGTCACAGCTGCCGGCGCAGACGATCCTCGGGATCGTGTTCATCGGCTTTGTGGTGTTCGCGCGGCAGGGCGTCGTGGGCGCGCTCCGCCGCGCGGTGCGCGCGTGATCGACATCCAGGACCTCCGCCGGGACTTCGGAGGCATCCGCGCGCTTGCCGGTGTGGATCTGGTGGTCCGGCCGGGCGAACGGCGGGCGATCATCGGCCCGAACGGGGCAGGGAAGACCACGTTGTTCAACGTGGTGACCGGTGAGCTGCGCGCGACGGCGGGAGCGACACGTCTCGGCGGCATGGATATCGGCCGGCTCTCGACCTGGCAGCGCGCCCGGCTCGGGCTCGTGCGGATGTACCAGCGCAACGAGCTCTTCGGCCCGCTGAGCGCGCTCGACAACGTATTGCTCTCGGTCGGCTCGCTGCGCGGCGCATATCGGCTGTTTCGGTCACCGCTTGCGGCCGAGCGCTCCGACGCGGAGGCCGTCCTCGAGCGCGTCGGCCTCGGCGACCGTTCGTCCGCGCCCGCGAGCGCGCTGTCGCACGGGGAGCGGCGGCAGCTCGAGCTCGCGCTCGCGCTCGCCAGGAGGCCCTCGGTGCTCCTTTTGGATGAGCCGACCGCCGGGATGTCACCGGCGGAGACGGAGCGCATCGCCGCGCTCATCGCCGGCCTCGATCGAGCACTCACCATCCTGATCGTCGAGCACGACATGGACGTGGTCTTCCGCCTCGCCGACCGCATCACCGTCATGCACGAAGGTCGCGTGATCGCGGAGGGCACGCCGGACGAGATCCGCGGCGATCGCCAGGTCCACGACGTGTACCTCGGGAAGGGCGTGGAGGCGTGAGCGGCCTCGAGGTGCGGGGCCTCCACGCGTATTACGGCGACAGCCACGTGCTGCAGGGTGTCGACCTCGACGTGCGCGACGGCGAGGCCGTGTCCCTGATCGGGCGCAACGGCGCCGGCAAGACCACGACGATCGCCGCGATCATGGGGTTGGTCCGGCCGCGGGTGGGGACCGTCCGCGTCGGCGATACCGATGTCGCTGGGCGGCCGGCGCACCGCGTCGCGCGGGCCGGGGTCGCGCTCGTCCCGCAGGGCCGCCGGATCTTCGCCGAGCTCTCGGTGCGCGAGAACCTGCACCTTGCGGCCCGGCCGGTTTCCGGCGGCTGGGATGAGCGACGTGTCGTGGAGCTGTTCCCGTCCATCGGGCGGCGCCTCGAGAACCGCGGGGACGAGCTGTCCGGAGGCGAGCAGCAGATGCTCGCCATCGGCCGCGCGCTCATGCGCAATCCCGGCGTGCTCCTGCTCGACGAGCCGTCGGAGGGTCTGGCCCCGAAGCTCGTCGCCGATGTCGGCGTGGCCCTACGGTCGTTGCGTGGCACCGGCCTCGCGATCCTCCTTGTCGAGCAGAACCTCGCTCTGGCGACGCGCGTCGGCGAGCGGCTGTACGTCATGAACAAGGGGACGATCGTGTTCGGCGGCACGCCCGCGGAGCTCGCCGCGCGGCCCGACGTCGAGGCGCGGTACCTCGGTGTCTAGCGCGCCCGGCGTCGCCGACGACGATCGCTTCATGGCCATGGCGCTCGAGCAGGCCAGGGTCGCCATCGAGCACGATGACGTGCCGATCGGGGCCATCGTCGTCCATGAGGGCGTCGTCGTGGGGAAAGGTCACAATGCCCGGGAGCTGGATCGCGATCCCACGGCCCACGCCGAGCTGATCGCGATCCGCGACGCCGCGAGCGTGCTGGGCCGTTGGCGCCTCACCGGCTGCGCCCTGTACGTGACGCTCGAGCCGTGCGCCATGTGCGCGGGCGCCGCCGTGCTCGCGCGCATCGACCTCGTCGTCTTTGCTGCCCCGGATCCGAAGGCCGGTGCGGTCCGCTCGGTGGCGGAGCTGCTCGATGAGCCCGCCCTGAACCACCATCCGAAGTGGCGCCTCGGTGCCCGGCGCGCGGAAGCCGAAGCGCTGCTGTCCGGCTTCTTCGCCGGTCGTCGCGAGCCGGCCTAGCCGGTCGCCGCTTCGCGCGAGCCGTACACCGTCCACCACGGCGACGCGGCGCGGGCCAGTATCGCGTTCAAGGCTTCGATGTTCGCCACGCCGTCCCTGCCGAGCCACGCCTCGAACGCCGGGAGACCCTCTTTCGCGTAAACGGGAATGCCGCGCTGCCAGGTCGCGCGGCCGCACAGCACACCCGCGAACTTCGAGCCCGCTTCGCCGGCCCACTCGATGGCCTCGTTGAACACCTCATTGGTCACGCCAGCCGACAGGTAGATGAACGGCAGCCGGGCGGCGTCGGACGCCTCCTTGAAGTGGCGGAGCGCGGTCTTGCGGTCGTACGCGATCTGCCCGGTCGTGTTGGCCTTGGAGCCACCGACGAACGCCATGTTCACCGGCACCTCGACCTTCAGCACGTCGACCCCGAATCGAGGGTCCGAGAGCTTGTCCATGTACGCCTGCACGGCCTTTGGCTTGAGCTTCGCGAAGTCGAAGCCCTTCTCGTCCATGTCCTTGTCGTACGCGAGCGGCTCGAGGAAGAACGGGACGTCGAGCGCCGCGCATTCTGCACCGATGCGCTCGAGGAAGACGTGCTTGCGGTCGTTCACCGCGCCGTCGTCGAACGGGTCGTAGTACAGGAGGATCTTGATCGCGTCGGCACCGGCGTCCACGAGGCGGCGGACGCTCCATTGTTCGAGCAGGTCAGGGGTCCGGTTCTGCGGGTCGGCGTCGTACCCGGTCTTCTCGTATGCGAGGAGCACCCCACTCCCGGGCCGGCGGGCCTTCAGCGCCGGCAGGCCGTACTCGGGATCCATGAGGATCGCGGTCGCGTGCTGGGTGAGCACCTTGGTCACCGCGGTCTTGAACTCGGTCAGCGACTCGCCCGTCGGCTGGCCACCCTGACGGCCGATCTCCTTTTTCAAGGAGCCGCGCTGGTCCATGGCGGCCGCCCGGATGACCCCGCGATCGTCGGCGCAGGCGTCGATGCCCTTTGCCTTGCCCGCGGTGACCGTGCCCTTCGTCAGCGTGGCCATCGATCCACCCCCCTGCGCGACGCGGTGCAGATGTTAGGCCGCAGCGGACACCGTGGCGGTCCGCGCCGGCGCCTGGATGCGGAGGGCCAAGCCGGCGGCCACGACGCCGAACAGGGCCGCCGAGATGAACATCAGGTGGTAGTCGCCGAGGATCGTGTGGAAGTACCCGGCGGCGTATGCGGCGAGCGCGGCGCCGACCATGTGGCTGAAGAACACCCACCCGTAGATCGTGCCGAGCGACGCGCGTCCGTAGATGGAGGCCACGAGGTTTGCGGTCGGCGGGACGGTCGCGATCCAGTCGAGGCCATACACGAACGCGAAGATGTACAGGCCCTGCACGTCGAAGATGAGCGGCAGCAGGGACAGCGAGAGCGCCCTGAAGCCGTAGTACGCCGCCAGCAGCTTGCGGTTGTCGTAGCGATCTGACAGCCAGCCGGACCCGAGGGTCCCCACGATATTCATCGCGCCCATGAGCCCGACCGCGCCCGCCGCCGTGACCTCCGTGAAGCCGTGATCGAGCGCGTGGGGGATGAGGTGCGTGCCGATCAATCCGTTCGACGTATAGCCGCAGATGAAGAAGCTCCCCGCAAGCAGCCAGAAGTCGCCGGTCCGCACCGCCGTGCGCAGCGTCGTGGTGCGCGAGTCGGAGGCACGCTCGGCGTCGGTCAGCACGAGCTGCTCGCCGAACGCCTTCAGTCCCAGATCTTCGGGCCGGTCGCGCATGAAGATCGCCACCGGCACGAGCACCAGGACCGAGATCGCGACGAGCAGCTGGATGGCCGCGCGCCAGCCGACGTTCACGGTCAATGAGGCCATCGCGGGGATGAAGATGAGCTGGCCGGTCGATGTCGCGGCCCCGAATGCGCCGAGGATCATCCCGCGATGCGTGCGGAACCACCGGTGCGCGACGGTCGCGCCGAGCACGTTCCCGACGGCGCCCGTGCCGATGCCGACGACGATCCCCCAGAACGCGAAGAACTGCCAGAGGTCCTGAAGGCTCAGCATCGCGAGCAGGCCCGCGGCCACGAGGGCGCAGCCGGCGAGAATGACCTTGCGGGGACCGAACCGTTGGACGAGCGTGCCCGAGAGCGGCCCGCCGAGCCCGAACGTCAGGATGCTCACGGCGATCGCGGCCGAGATCGCGGCCCGATCCCAGCCGTATTCCCGCTCCAGCGGCGTGATGAGCACGCCCGGGGCGGCGCGAACGCTCGAGGTCACGAGGAGGGCCAGGAACGTGATCGCGACGACGACCCAGGCGTAGTGGAAACGCGTCACCCGCACGCCGTCCAGAATACGGAGCCATGCGGCTCTGCACCTTCGACGCGGGCGAAGGCCCGCTCACCGGCGTCATTGAGGGCGCGGCGGTCCTGCCCCTGCGCGACACGGTCGAGATGGGTGAGCTGATCGAGCGCGGTGCCGGCTGGGCGCCGGCCGGGCCTGCCCATCCACTGGACAGCGTTCGGCTGCTTGCGCCGATCGTCCCGCGGCGCAACGTGTTCTGCGTCGGCTGGAACTACGCCGAGCATTTCGCCGAGGGGAAGGACTTCCGCCCCGCCTCCGCGCCGCAGGAGGTGCCCGAGCATCCCGCGCTGTTCACCAAGAACCCCTTCGCGATCATCGGACCCGAGGCCGGCATCCGTCACCCCGCGCCGATCTCGGATCAGCTCGACTACGAGGTGGAGCTGGCGGTCATCATCGGACGCCGCGGCCGCGACATCGCCCTGGGCGACGCCCTCGCGCACGTCTTCGGCTACACGGTCGCCAACGACGTCAGCGTTCGCGACGTGCAGCGCAGCTGGCACGGCGGGCAGTGGTTCAAGGGCAAGAACTTCGACACGCATCTGCCGCTCGGACCGTGGATCGTGACCGCGGACGAGATCCCTGACCCGCAGTCGCTGCGCATCACGACGAAGGTGAACGGAGCCGTGAAGCAGGACTCGAACACCAAGCACATGGTCTTCCCGGTCGCCCGCATCATCGCCGAGCTGTCGGCCGGCCTGACCTTGCATCCCGGAGACGTCATCATCACCGGTACCCCGGAGGGCGTGGGCATGGGCCGCAAGCCGCCGGAGTGGCTGAAGCCGGGGGACGTGGTCGAGCTCGAGATAGAGAAGATCGGTGTGCTCCGAAATCCCGTAGAGGTGGGTGTTCCAAGATGATCGAATTCAAAAGCAACGGCGGGACGGCCAGCGGGTACCTCGCGAGCCCAACGACCGGCACGGGACCGGGCGTCATCGTCATCCAGGAGTGGTGGGGCCTCATCCCGCAGATCAAGGGCGTCGCCGACATGCTCGCCGGCGAGGGGTTCAACGCCCTTGCGCCGGACTTCTACCACGGCAAGAGCGCGAAGATCGGCGAGCCCAACGATGCGCAGAAGCTCATGATGCAGCTCGATCTGGGACAGGCCGCGAAGGACGCCCGGGGCGCGGCCCTCTATCTCGCAGCCCATGCGAACACCGCGTCAGAGAAGGTCGGCGTCATCGGCTTCTGCATGGGCGGCATGCTCGCCCTCATGACCGGCACGGTCGCGTCGGACGTGGTCGGCGCCGTCGTCGATTGCTATGGCGTGCCTCCACAGAAGAAGCCGGACTACGCGAAGCTGAAAGGCGTACCCGTGCTGGGCATCTTCGGTGGCAAAGATGACCACGTGATGCAGGCGCTGCCGGAGCTCGAGGCCGATCTCAAGGCCGCGGGCGCGACGTTCGAGAAGGTCGTCTATCCCGACGGCGATCACGGCATGCTCAATGAACAGCGCACCGACGTCTATCGCGCCGACTATGCGAAGCAAGCCTGGCCGCGCATCACGTCGTTCCTGAAGCAGCACCTCGCCAGCTAAACTTCGTAGCGGAGAGGTGTCCGAGTGGTTGATGGTGCCGCTCTCGAAAAGCGGTTGGCGAAAGCCACGGGGGTTCGAATCCCCCCCTCTCCGCCGCCGCCTCTGGCGGCGGCGGTGGATCCTTTGACCCCTTCTTGCTTCTTGCTTCGCCGCCTTCGGCTGCTCCGCAAGGAAGGAACCTGCGGCTCCTTCGGGCAAAGCCCTCAGTCGCCTGAGGGATAACGTGTTCAGGGCGAAGGAGGGCTTAGCCCGACTGAGCCTCGCGGGGCCCCCGAACACGCAGCCGAGCGGAGCGAGGCAGCGAAGGGTTCAGGGTTTAAGGGAGAGGTCGCATAGTGGCCTAGTGCGCTCGCCTGGAAAGCGGGTAGGTGAAAGCCTCGGGGGTTCGAATCCCCCCCTCTCCGCCGAATGACCGTCATCGCCTTCGACGTCAACGAGACCCTGCTCGATCTGCGCGCGCTCGATGCGCCGTTCACGGCTGCGTTCGGCGACGCTGCGCTGCGACCGCAGTGGTTCGCGCTGATGTTGCAGGTCGCCTTCGTTGGAGGCCTCACCGGTACATACGTCGACTTCACGGCCGCGCAGCGCAGCGCCCTCGCGATGCTCGCGACCCGCCAGAAGGTCACGATCTCGGCCTCGCACGCCGACGCGATCGTGGATGGGATGCGCAAGTTGCCGCCGCACCCCGAGGTGCGGGCGGCGATGGAGAGGCTCCGTGCGCGATACCGCCTCGTCGCTCTGACGAACAGCCCGAAGGATGTGGCCGACGCGCAGCTGACGAACAGCGGCCTCCGCGATCTCCTCGAGGCCGTCCACTCCGCCGACGAAGTACGCGCGCTCAAGCCCGCGGCCGCGCCCTACCGGATGGTCGCGGAGCGCGCGGGAGTGGCCATTGGCGACGTTCGCCTCGTTGCCGCGCACGGCTGGGATATCGCCGGCGCGCTCGCCGCGGGGTGTCGCGCCGCCTTCGTCGCGCGGCCCGGCGGGGTCCTCTATCCCGTCGGTCCGCAGCCGGACATTGTCGCGCCCGACCTCGCCGGCATCGCGGACGCCCTGCTGCTCTAGCGACGCTTCGCAAGGGTCTTCACGATCGAGCGCGCTACGAGCATCCCCACGATCGGGATGAGCATCCCGCGGAGCGCGAGGCGCGTCGCGTCGAGCGCCGGCTCCCAGCGGACTTCGCCGTCCTTAATGACGAAAGCGCCGACCGGACGCGCGCGCACTCCGTACCCCACACCGCCGCCCGTGTCGGCCGGCCCACCTCCGCCACCGCCGCCGCCGGAGACGCTCGCCGCCGGGATGACGGTCAACCCGTCCTGTTCGATCGGTGCGCCATACACGCGTTGCACCGTGACGGAGTCCTGGGCCTTCGCGAGCACTTCCTGGATGTTCATCGTCATCTCCCTTTGCGCTTCGACCATCATCATCGTCCGACTCGCGGTGGTAGCGTTGACCGCGCTGTGCTAGGCGGGGAGCTAGCGGTGCCCTGTACCCGCAATCCGCTTCAGCGGGGCTGAATTCCCTCCCGAGGTCCGTCGTCCCGGCTCCTGTTCGCATGTCGCGGCGTTGACGATCGGGTCCTGTGCAGCAGTGGCCCGCGAACCCCGTCAGGTCCGGAAGGAAGCAGCGGTAAGCGGTCGTCGCTGAGTGCCGCAGGCAAGCCTGGTCCGAGCCAAGACGCGCGGGCGTGACCGAGATGGCGTGATCGACGGAGGGTGCACGGCATGGATACGCGGCTACGCAGCGGGCTCGAGGTGTTGCTCCGCGATGGCCATCCCCTGGTCAAAGGTCGGCGCGTCGGCCTGCTCACACATCCCGCCGGCGTGGACGGCGCGGGCCGCAGCGCGATCGATCTCATCGCCGCCGATCGCCGCTGGAAGCTCGCGGCCCTATTCGGGCCGGAGCATGGCATCCGCGGCGACGCCCAGGCCGGCGTGCCGGTCGAGACCGGGACCGATCCGCGCACCGGCCTGGTCGTTCACAGCCTGTACGGGGCGACCCGCGTTCCGACCCATGAGATGCTCGCCTCGGTCGAGTGCCTCGTCATCGACCTCCAGGACGTTGGGGTCCGCTACTTCACCTACCCGGCGACGGTGATCAACTGCATCGATGCCGCGGCTGACGCGGGGATCGAGGTCGTCATCCTCGATCGGCCGGCGCCGCTCACTGGGATGCACGTCGAGGGCGGCCTGTTGATGGAGGGGCAGCGATCGTTCGTCGGGGTCCATGAGGTCCCGATCCGGCATGGTCTGACGCTGGGCGAGCTCGCGACGCTCGTCGCCTCCGAGCGCGGGTTGCCCGTGCCGACCGTCATCCCGATGGAGGGCTGGAGGCGCCGGGCGTGGTTCGATGAGACGGGTCTCCCCTGGATCCCGCCGTCGCCCAATCTCGCGACGCTCGATGCCGTGCTGCTGTATGCGGGCACATGTCTCATGGAAGGCACGAACCTGTCGGAGGGACGCGGGACCGCGGGCGCATTCGCGTGGATCGGCGCGCCGTGGCTCGAGGAGGGGTCGCTCGCCGCTCGGATGCGTGCGCGACCCATGCCGGGTCTCGCGGTCCGGCCCGTCTCGTTCGTTCCGACGAGCTCGAAGCACGAGGGCTCTTTGTGTCACGGCGTCGAGCTCGTCGTGATCGATCGCGAGGCGCTGCGCCCCACGCACGTCGGACTCGAGCTGCTCGCCCGGTGCAACGAGCTGTCGCGCGAACGATTCGAGTGGCACGCCGACGCCTTCGACCGCCTCGCGGGGGACCCGGCCGTGCGCCGGACGCTGCAGAGCGGTACGTCGATCGCTTCGCTCATCGAGTCATGGGCCGCGGACGCGCTCGCGTTCAGACAGCGTCGCGCGCCATACCTCTTGTACCCCGACGACGGACTATCCTGACCTTGTGCCGGAGCGCGCCGCCCTCTACCGCCGCTACCGCTCCCAGACCTTCGCAGAAGTGATCGGTCAGGAGCACGTCACACGCACCCTCAAGAACGCGATCGCGAACGGGCAGGTCGCGCACGCGTACCTGTTGGCCGGCGCGCGGGGTATCGGCAAGACGTCGATCGCGCGGATCATCGCGAAGGCCGTCAATTGCCCAAAGGCGAAGAACGGGGACCCGTGCGACGCGTGCGAGAGCTGCGTGGCCATCCGGGAGGGCCGCTTCCTCGACCTCATCGAGATCGACGCCGCGAGCAATCGCGGGATCGACGAGATGCGCGACCTGCGCGAGAAGGTCCGCTTCGCCCCGTCGATGGGTCAGTACAAGGTGTACGTCATCGATGAGGCGCATCAGCTCACGAACGAAGCGTTCAACGCGCTGCTGAAGACGCTCGAGGAGCCGCCGCCGCACGTGATCTTCGTGCTCGCGACCACGGAATCGCAGCGGATCCCGGCCACCATCGTTTCGCGGACCCAGCGCTTCGACCTGCGTCGGATCTCGCACCAGAAGATGGTCCAGCAGCTCGCGGCCATCGCGAAGACCGAGCAGTGGGAGGTCGAGCCGGCCGCCCTCGAGGCAATCTCGCGTCACGCGCAGGGTTCGCTGCGCGACGCCGAGAGCATCCTGGATCAGGTGTCGACGTTCGCCGAGGGCAAGGTCCGGGTCGGCGACGTCGACGAGCTCCTCGGCGCGACCGACTGGGAGGAAACGAGCGCCCTCTTCGACGCGGTCGCGGCGAATGACGCCGCGAAAGCCGTCGGTCTCGTGCGCACCCTCGTTGACGATGGTCGCGACCTCCGGCTGTTCGTCCGACGCGCCATGGATCACATGCGCGCGCTCGTCCTCGTCTGCGCGTCCGACACGACGCCGGAGACCGCGACCGAAAGCGTCGCCGCGGTGCTCCGCCGCCAGGCGCCGCTCTTCTCCCTCGATCGGCTCGCGAAGATCGCGCACCGCCTCATCGAGACCGAGCAGCAGCTGCGCACCGGCGAGGGCACGCCCTTGCCCCTTGAGCTCGCGCTGCTCGATCTCACCACCGAAGCGGCGTCGCCCGCCCCCGGACCGAAGCAGGCCGCGCCGCAAACCGCCTCCGCACGGCCCAGTGCGACACCGCCGGCGCGGACCGCACCATCGGCGCAGCCGCCGCCCGCGCCGCGATCGCAGGCCGTGGTCGATCTGGCCGAGCGCCGGGCGCAGCAAAGGCCCGCGCCGACGGCGACGAGCGCGACCGGCGCGCCGGGCGCCGCGTCACCCGGTGTCACGCTGCAACGGGTCCGTTCGGCGTGGGACCAGCTCCTCGAACGCGTGCAGGAGCGGAGCATCGCGAAGGCCGCGCAGCTCGTGAAGGCGGAACCGGTCGCGATCGAGGGCGGCACGATCGTTCTCGCCTTCAGCGACGAGTTCGCGCGGCAGATGTGGGATCGGCAGCGGGCCGAGCTCGAGCGCGATCTGGGCGAGCTCGTCGGTACCTCGATGCGGGTACGGTGCGTGAAGCAACCTGCCGCAGGGGCGACGAACATCCAGCCCGCGACCGAAGATCCGATGCTCCGCGCCGCGCTCGAGACGTTCCGCAGACCAGATCGCATCCTGGAGGTCGAATGACATGAAGAACATCGGTGATCTGCAGCGCATGGCGAAAGAGATGCAGGCCAACATGGAGAAGGCGCAGACCGAGCTCGGGGACTTGACCGTCACCGGGACCGCGGGCGGCGGAGCGGTGACCGTGGTGATGACGGGAACGCAGGAAGCGCGCGAGATCAAGATCAGCAAGGACGCCGTGGACCCGACGGACGTCGAGACGCTTCAAGATCTCGTCCTCGCTGCGGTGAACGACGCGCTCGCACGGTCGAAGGAGCTCGCGGCGCAGAAGCTCGGCGGCGTGACCGGCGGCCTCAAGCTTCCGGGGTTCTAGCGCCGCTTGACCCAGGCTCTCGCGCGTCCGCTCGGCCGGCTCATCGACGAGCTGTCGAAGCTTCCCGGCGTCGGACCGAAGACCGCGCAGCGGCTCGCCTACTACATCCTCCGCGCATCTATGGCCGATGCCGACGCGCTCGCGAGCGCGGTCCGCGCGGTGAAGACGGATCTTCGGTACTGCGGGACGTGCTTCAACATCGCCGAGACCGATCCGTGCGCCGTGTGCGCGGCCGATGACCGTGACCACACGATCGTGTGCGTCGTCGAAGAGCCCCTCGACGTGCTCGCGATCGAACGCACCGGCCAATTCAAGGGCATCTATCACGTGCTCCACGGCGCGATCTCGCCGGTCAACGGAGTCCGCCCTGACGATCTGAAGATCGCGCCGCTCATCGCGCGCATCCGAGCGGGCGGCATCGCCGAGCTGATCCTCGCGACCAACCCGAACCTCGAAGGCGAGGCGACGGCGATGTACATCGGCCAGGCGCTCGGGAGCGACAACGGTGCGTTGCGTGTGACCCGCCTCGCGCGCGGACTGCCGATGGGCGGCGATCTCGAGTACGCCGATGAAGTGACCGTGAGCCGCGCGCTCGAAGGGCGACGCGCGCTCTGATGGCGGTCGACCGCTCGCACGAGGCCGTGAACGACGCCGCGCGCGGACGGCTGCGGGCGCTCATCGGCCGGCTGAGCGACGCGGATCTCGCGCGTCCGCTACCGGGCAGCTGGACCATCGCGGCGTCGCTCGCGCACGCCGCGTACTGGGATGCGCGCGCGATCTTCTGGATCGACAGCTGGGGACCCGATGGAACGCCGTCCACGCCTGAGCCCGAGAACGTAGACGCCGTCAACGACGCGGCGAAGCCACTCTGTCTTGCGCTCCGGCCACGGGACGCGGCCGAGCTCGCGCTCCGGCTCGCCGAGGAATCCGACCGCACGGTCGCGGGGCTGAGCGATGCCATGCTCGCGAAGATCGAGGCGATCGGCGGGCCGCCCTTCAATCTCGCGCGGGCGACCCACCGGAACGAGCATCTGGACGATATCGAGCAGGCACTCGCGCGCTGATCGGGAGGCTGGGCTGCCTGGCCGCTCCGCTCCCTGGCAGGGTCGGCCGGATATCGCGAAATACGCGAAAATCCCGATGGGGCCGGACCCCCGGTGCGGTTGACGCGCGGCGCGGGCGGTCGGTATGATGGTCGTCCGCACAAGCCCGTGGCCAATGTTCCATTTGGGAGGTCTGGGCTCGATCTTTAACAGTTGAAAAGTGGCAGGAACAAAACAAGCGCGGACTCGTCGATCAATAAGCCATTCGAACTCGAAGCGATGATGACCGTTCCGAAAGGACCGGTCTCTTCTTTTGTCGGAGAGTTTGATTCTGGCTCAGGACAAACGCTGGCGGCGTGCATAAAACATGCAAGTCGAACGGACCAAAGCCCGCAAGGGCTGAGGTTAGTGGCGAACGGCTGAGTAACACGTAGGTGACCTGCCCTGAAGTGGGGGACAACTCGTCGAAAGACGAGCTAATACCGCATGTGATCACTGATTCATTTCAGTGCTCAAAGTCGTAAGACGCTTTAGGAGGGGCCTGCGGCCGATTAGCTAGTTGGTGGGGTAATGGCCTACCAAGGCTGCGATCGGTAGTTGGTCTGAGAGGATGACCAGCCAGACTGGGACTGAGACACGGCCCAGACTCCTACGGGAGGCAGCAGTTAGGAATTTTGTGCAATGGGGGAAACCCTGACACAGCCACGCCGCGTGCGGGATGAAGGCCT
>JBBQZK010000047.1:0-18652 GCA_038207785.1 Candidatus Limnocylindria bacterium
TCGCCCGCGGGCCCCCCCGCCTTCCCGCGCTTCTGCTCCCCAATTTGGGTCGGCCCCCGGGGGGGCCCCCCCCTCCCGGCGGCCGCCCCCCACCGCACCGATGGACTACCTCGCGGTCCAGCTTTTCAACGGCCTGGTGAACGGGAGCTACTACGCGCTCCTGTCGCTTGGACTCGCCGTCATCTTCGGGATGATGCGCGTCGTCAACTTCGCGCACGGCGCCTTTTACATGCTCGGTGCGTTCATCGCGTACGCGCTGCTCCAGCAGGCCGGCATCGGCTTCTGGCCGTCGCTCGTCATCGCACCGCTCGTGATCGCCGCCGCCGGCATGCTCCTCGAGCGCGTCCTCCTGCGGCGCCTGACCGGTCTGGACCCGCTGTACGGCTTCCTCTTCACGTTCGGGCTGACGCTCCTCATCCAGGACGCCATGCGGCTGCGGTTCGGGCTGCAGGGCCAGCCGTACCCCACACCTGGCGAGCTTGCCGGCACGGTCGCGTTCGGGTCCGTGACCTACCCCGTGTACCGCCTCTTCGTGGTCGGGTTCTGCCTCGCCGCTTCGGTCGCGGTCTGGTTCGTCATCGAGCGGACGCGTCTCGGAATGGTGGTGCGCGCGGCGACGGAGCGCGCCGACCTGACCCGGGCGTTCGGCGTCGACGTCGATCGCTGGGTCACGCCGATGTTCGGGTTCGGACTCGCTCTCGCCGCGCTCGCCGGCGTGCTCGCCGCGCCGATGCGGAACGTGTCTCCGCTCATGGGCTCAGAGCTCATCATCCTCACGTTCGCCGTGGTCGTCATCGGGGGGATGGGCTCCATCGCCGGCGCGATCGTCGCCGGATTCCTCGTCGGGGCGCTGTCGAGCGTCATCGCGATCTTCGATCCGGCCGTCGAGGGCATCGTCGCGTTCGCGTTGATGGCGGTGCTGCTGCTCGTGCGGCCGAGCGGCCTGTTCGGCTCGGTCGAGACGCGGTGAAGCCGTCCCTCCGCTCGCTCGCTGTCGTCGCGATCATGATCGGCGCGGGCATCGCGCTGCCGCGCGTCATCTACCCGGTCCTCGCGCTCGAGATCCTCGCGTGGGGCCTGTTCGCGATGGCGGTCGATCTCCTCCTTGGGTTCGGCGGCCTGCTCTCGTTCGGCCACGCCGCATATTGGGGCGTCGCCGGCTACGTCGCCGGATTCGCAGCGCGCGAGGCGGGAGCGCCGTATCCGATCGCGGTCCTCGCCGGCGTCGCCGGCGCGGCTGCTCTGGCCGTGCCGCTCGGCTACCTCTCGCTCCGCCGGACGGGCATCTACTTCACCATGGTGACGCTCGCGTTCGCGCAGATGCTCTACTACGTCGCGAACGAGCTGCGGCCTATCACCGGCGGCGAGAACGGGTTCCAGGGGATCCCGCGCACCCTGCCTGGACTGTCGCTCGGTCCGTCACTCTCCTTCTACTACGCGGCCCTGCCGCTCGTGCTGGTCGGCTATCTCGCGGCGTATCGCATCGTCCACTCACCGTTCGGTCACGTTCTCGTGTCGATCCGCGACAACGAGGCGCGCGCGCAAGCGCTCGGGTACGACACCGGCCGGTACAAGCTCATCGCGTTCGTTCTGTCGGCCGCGCTCGCCGGTCTGGCCGGCGCGGTGTACGCGCTGGGCGAACGTTTCGCTTCGCTCGAGATGTTGCACTGGACCACCTCAGGCCAGGTGGTCCTCATGACGGTCCTTGGCGGGCTCGGGACACTGTGGGGCGGCGTCCTCGGTGCGGGTGTGTTCCTGATGCTTCGTGACTTCCTATCGACCGCCGACGTATTCCGTGACGCGCCGGGCGTCGTGACGGGAACGGTCTTCATCGTGATCGTGCTCGGGCTACGCCGAGGTCTTTGGCCGACCGTCGCTGATCTTGTGCGCCGCGCGTCGCGCCGCGCGGTCCGCGCGCCAGGGCGTGCCGGATAGCGTGGAAGCCGGCGCGGCAGACCCGTCAGCGCTGCGTGCCTGGCTCACGGGCTCGCGCTCGGCGGCGTCGTGAGCCGCGGCGGAGTAGGGGTCGTTGGTGCGTTGGTCGTCGGCACCGGCGCCGCTGTCGTCGGGATCGGTGGCGCGGTCGTCGCGGCGGGGGGAGCCGTGGTCGCGGGCGTGACCGTGATCGCCGGGAGCGGCGAGAACGAGAGGCTGGGCAGCGCGCTCGGTGACGGCGATGGGCCGGCGGTCGACGTCACCGGCCGGACGAGCAGCATCAGCAGCCCGAAGGCGATCAGCGCGATGAGCGCCGCGGTCAGGAACGCGGCGTCGTGGGCCCTAGATCCCGTAACGCTCGGGCTCCCACACCAGACGGAGCTCGCTCGGCGGCGCCATGTAGCCGAGCAGCGCGGACGACGCCACCACGGCGGGGCTCGCGAGGTAGCCCTCGCCGCCCACGCCCATGCGGTTCTGCCAATTCCGGTTGAACGACGTGATCGCGCGCTCGCCCTGCGCGAGGGCGTCATCGCCTTGCCCGAAGCACGGGCCGCACCAGCTCATCCGGATCTGGGCGCCCACGGAGCGCAGGACGTTCGCGACCGAATCGCCGCCCAGCCGCGCGTCGGGACGCTCGATCGCGTCCTTCACGGAGCCGGAGCCGGGGAACACGACGAAATCCGTGGCAGCCTTCGTGTGCCCCGCGTCGCGGGCGTCGCGCACGACGAGCGCCGCCTGCATCAGATCGTCGTAGCTCCCGTTCGTGCATGACCCGATGTACGCCTTGTCGAACGTGATCCGCTCGGCGGCCACGGCCTCGGCCGCGAAGGCGTTGCCCGGCGAATACGGCTTCGCGATCATCGGCACCACCTCCGACAGGTCGAGCGTCTCGTCGATCTCGTAGCGCGCGTCCCTCCCCGGCCCGGCGAGCGGGTAGGGCAGCCCGATCCCCTTCGTGCGGTACCACGCCGCGGTGAGCTCGTCGGCGGCGAAGATGCCGTTCTGCGCTTCTCCCTCGGCCATCATGTTGGCGATCGTGTTGCGATACGCGATCGGGAGCTGCTTGTGCTCATCCACGAACTCGACCGACATGCCCTGGGACTGCGCGGTACCCCAGCGCTCGAGCAGCTTCAGCACGATGTCCTTGCCGCTCACCCATGGCTGCAGCGCGCCGGTGAAGACGACCCGCCGGGCCTTCGACAGCGTCGTGAACACGTAGCCGGTGGCCCAGCCGAAGCCGAGGGTGGTCGATCCGACGCCGATGCCTACCGCGCCGTACGCGCCGTACGCGCGCGAGTGGGAGTCCGCGCCCGCGACGAACGAGCCTGGGTGCACGAGCCCCTGCTCCGGGAAGTAGAAATGGAAGATCCCATCGCCGGGCGTCGCGTAATACGGCTTGCGGATACCCAGTTTCTCGGCGAACGCCTTGCCGATCGCGGTCTGTTTGTCATCCGCTTCTTTCCGGGTGAAGACGAAGTGATCGTTCGCGACGGCGATCTGCCGCGGATAGATGGTGTCGCCCCCGGTGATCTGGTTGAACGTGTGGATCGCGAACGGCGCGGTCCCGTCGGACGCCGGCAGCAGGTCGGCGTACACGCGAAGCGTCGCGCCCGGTGTCACGTCGGCGTCCTTGTCCACGCGGTGAGCCCACACGATCCGCTCGGTGGTGGTCAGGTGCCGGGCAGTGTCATCGTCGGGCCACCCGATGACCGGCGGCTGCTGGACGGATCCGACGAACTCGCGGCGGCCGATGGTGAAGATCCCGCCCGAGCGGCGGATCTCATCCTCCTTCGCGGTCAGCGGCAGTGGGTCGTAGGTCTTGCCCTGCGTCTCGTTGGTCAGGCGCCGGATGGACGGCTCGTAGCTGAAGGTCTCGCCGTCCTGCGCGTCACCGACCGCGTCCGGCGCCTGGACGACCTCGAGGCCGAGGTTGAACGCGTTGCGGCGGAAGATGTCGCCCATGTTGTTGCCGCACACGATCACCATCTCGAGACCGACCTCCTCGGCGACCGCCTTCAGGCCCGCCGGGCTCATCTCCCGCGAGCTGCCGATGGCGAACCGGTCACCGGCGATCACGAATGTCTCGCCCGCATGCACGCGCTGCCGGAAATCGGGCATCAGGAAGCGGAACGAGCCTGCCTTCCACCGCTCGTCCAGGGTCTCGAGGCTCTCGGACACGCAGTCCTTCGCGGGGGTGATCTGGTCCGTGTCGATCGCATCGAGCTTCTTGCCGGGCCGGCGCCCCGAGCGGTCCCAGAAGACGAGCGCGCGACCCCGGATGGTGTGCTCCGCGCGCGCGACCTCGGGCGCCACTACGCGGCGCTCGATGTCGGTGATCGCGACGCCGGGCAGCAGCGTGGCCGGCTCGATGCGATGGTGCACGTCGGTCACTGCGTTCAGTCTAGGCGCGCGAGCGCGTTGAGCTCCTCCTCTTCTAGCAATCGATCGGAGGCTTTCGCGGCCGTCATGATGCGATCGATCCGCGCACGGGACGGTGCGATGCCGCGGTGCTCGAGCCAGAACACGACGTTCGACTCACCGCTCATCGGCCCGACCTCGATGCGTTGCTCGCGGCCGAGCATCGACGCGGGGACCCCGCTGTACACGCGATCCGCGAGCGCCCGGTCGCCGCTCCGCAACGCTTTGACCACCGCTGCCGCGTGCACCCCCGTACCGGTCCGAAAGGCGTCGGCACCGAGCGCGGGATAGTTCGGCGGCAGGAGGGCCCCGCAATGCTCGACGACCAGCGTGGTGTATTCGACGAGCGGCTCGAGATCGGTCGAGATGAGGCCGGAGACCCGGAGGTTCACCAACAGCTGATCCATCGAGGAGTTGCCGACGCGCTCGCCGATGCCGAGGGCCGTGCCGTGCACGCGATCGGCGATGGCCGTTGCGGCCAGAGCGTTGATCGTCCCGAGGCCGCGATCGTTGTGCCCGTGGTAATCGAGCTTCACGTCGCGCCCTTTGATGACGTCCGTTCGCATGAAGGTCAGCAGGTTGCGGACGCCTTCGGGTGTCGCGTGACCCACCGTGTCCGACGCGCAGATCCGCTTCGCGCCGGCGGCGATGGCCGTCTCGTACAGCAGCAGGAGCGTCTCCGGATCCGCGCGCGTGGTGTCCTCGGTCACGAACATGACCGGCAGTCCATTCGTGACCGCACGGGCGACGGAGTCCTCGACCTGCGCACGCATCGTGTCGAGCGACCAGTTCTCGGCCACCCGACGGATCGGGCTCGAGCCGATGAACGCGCAGATCTCGATGGCCACGCCGGATTCGACGGACGCGCGGATGGCGCCCTCGATGTCCGCGGGATGGGTGCGGCACGCCACATTCGGGACCAGGCGCAGCTTCGCGGTCTCCTTCGCGAGCGCGACGATCTCCTCGCGCGCGCGCGCCGATGCGCCAGGAAGTCCGATATCGGCGCTCTGGATCCCGAGCGCGTCCATCAGATGGAGCAGCCGGAGCTTCACCTCGAGCGGCGGATTGCGTACCGACGGGCCCTGCAGCCCGTCGCGGAGCGTTTCGTCATCGAGCTCGACGGCGCGGTAGTCCGCGGTCGCGGCCCGTCCGTCGCGGTTCCAGTCGTAGACGAGCGTGTCGAGCGCGGTCATCGCGGCGGCACCCCCGGGGGACGAGCCGGCACGACGTGGCCGTTCTCCCACGCCAGCAGCGCGATCTCCTGCGGGTCAACGCCGGTGTGCCGCGAGGGGCTGAAGCTGTACGTCGTGGCGATGCCCGCGAATGTACCGCCCTCGATCGCCGTCCGGGACCGCTCCGGGTCCCCGGCCGGATCTGCGCGCGCCGCCAGCAGCGCCAGCGCATCGCGCGCCGACGCCGCATGCGTGCCAAGCCCGGCGGTCGCCGACCCGCGGAGGCCCGGCCATCGCGCGCCGGTCGCTGCGTCACCGAGACGGCTCGCGTCCGCCGCGTCGGTCATGTAGGAGAGGAAGACCATCACGGTCGCGGTCGCGTCGGTCGATGGGACGATGCGCTGCGGCTCGAGGTAGCCCTGCGCGGGCCCAGCGAAGAACATGGCCGCGCCGGTGCCGAGGAACGGCCGCGCCCGAGCGGTGAAGGTGTCGCGGACCTCCGGAGCCGCGCTCATCACGAACGGGAACGGCCGCCCGTCGGCGGCGAAGACGGTCCGGAGCGCGAGCTCCTCGCGGCCCGCGGCCAGCGACCCGTTGGTGACGACGATCGTGGGCGTTCCCCGCGACGGCAGCGCGCCGGCCAGCATGCGGGCCAGCGCATCGGGGGTCGGCGCGAGCCCGAACATCCACCTGGCCGCATCGCCCGCGGGCTCCGCGATCGGCATGGTGAACAGGACGGGACGCCGGACGAGCGCGATCGCCGCCCGCAGGCTGTCATCGAGGGTGGCAGGCACGCCCACGACGAACGCATCGGTATCGCCGCTCTCGGACCCGCGCTTGAGCTCTAGCAGCAGGCGGGCGTCGCTGCCCGCCACATCGACGATCCGGAGCCTCACCCGAGGCGTCGAACGCTGCGCATCCACCCACTGCTGCATGGCGTTCCGCTGCAGATCGCCGCGCGGTCCGCGCCCCCCGGACAGGTCGAGCAGCGCGGTGACCGCATACGTCCCCGGCTCGCGTGAGGGCGACGGAGTCGGCGATGCTGTTGACGGCGGCGGAGCGGCGCACGCGCCGGCGAGCAGGACGATGGCGAGCCAGGCGCGCAGCACCGGTCTAGGCGCGGGTGCCGCCCGGGATCCCGTCCCTCGCGTACACGTGCTCCAGCAGATCCTCGGCCCGCGGGTCCGGCGCCGCTTCGGCCAGGTCGATGGAGCGCTCGATCTCGGCCGCGATCTCGGCTCGCATCGCGTCGAGCTCGGCCCGCGGCACGCGCTGGGACAGGATGTAGTCGCGGCCCTTGTCCACGGGATCCTTGGCCTGCCACTCCTTCAACAGGTCCTTGGAGCGGTAGCGGGAGTCGTCGTCGTCGGAGCTGTGCGGCTGGTAGCGATAGCACTTCGCCTCGACGATGCTCGGCCCCTCGCCTCGCCTCGCGCGGTCGGCTGCCTCTTTGGTCTTGGCGTACACGTCGAGGACATCGGTGCCGTCGGCGATGAGGCCGGGGATCCCGTACCCGGCGGCGCGGTCGGCGACATTCGGCACGCTCATCTGCTTGGACGCCGGCGTCGAGATCGCGAACAGATTGTTCTCGATCACGAACACGACCGGCAGCTTGTGGATCGCGGCAAAGTTCACGGCTTCGTGGAAGTCGCCCGGGCTCGTCGCGCCGTCCCCGCCATACGTGAACACGACCTTGTCCTCTTTGCGCACCTTGATGGCGAGGGCAATGCCCGCGGCCTGCGGGAACTGGGTGGCGATGCAGACCGAGCCCGTGACGATGTTGGCCTCGCGCGAGCTGAACTGGTTCACGACCTGCCGGCCGCCGGAGTTCGGATCGGTCGCCTTCGCGAACACCCCGAGGAACTGATCCGTGGCGGTCTGTCCGAGCACCAGGGCCACACCGACGTCGCGGTAGTACGGGTGCACCCAGTCGTGCCCGCGCCGGATGGCCCACGCGGACCCGACCTCGGCGGCCTCGTGTCCATCGGCGACGCCGACGAATGCCGCGCGGCCCATTCGGTTCATCTGCATCATCCGCTCACCGAGCATTCGCGTGAGCAGCATCGCCCGGTACATGCCCTTGGCGTCGTCCAGCGTGAGCCCGAGAGCCTCGTGACGTGGCTTCTGACCGGTCCTGACCGCCATCAGCGAGATGCTATCGACCGGCGGGTCGTGACGGCGACCAGCAGCAGTCCCTCGCTGACCTCGACGCTGCCGCGGCGCCCGGTCAGCTCGTTGCTGACGCCGCGCGTCGAGCCGCGCACGAGCTCGTCGTGCCGGAGCGGGTATCGCAGGCCGTCGGTCGCGACGCCCCGCGCCACGTCGGAGAGCGGCTCGAGCGTTACCCAGTCGCCCGGCGCGCCTTCGATCTCGAGGATGCCCGGACCGAGTAGCGCGCGGAACGTGGCGTGCTCGGTGAGGAGGGCGACATCGATGGCCGCGTAGTCCTCGTGCGCGAGCAGCATGAGGTTGCCGAGCATGTGATCCAGGCGCGGTCCCCCGAACGCGCCCACGACCGCGATCTCGTCCGCGCCGCGCGTGACCGCGGCTTCGAGCGCGAGCTCTCCGTCGGTCTGGTCCTTCTCCGTGGGATAGCGCTCGAGCTTTGCTCCGGCCTGCTCGAGCTCGCGCTGCGTGTCGGTCGAGAGCGCATCCATGTCGCCCACGACCAGGTCCGGACGTCGTCCGGCCGTCGCGAGGCGGTTCGCGCCGCCATCCGCGGCGATGACCACGTCGGCCTGCGCGGCCTGCGTTGCGAGCCACGCGCTGCTCCCGAGGGGATCGCCGTCCAGGACCACGAGCGCGCGCACGGTCGCAGACTACGCCGCGCCGTGTGGCTCGAACTCCGCGTCTTCGATCGCCTGGATCTCGCCCGGCGAGAGCGCGTGGACCGGCGGCGAAAAGCGCCGCTGTGCGACCGCGGTCGGCACGATCGCCGAAAGGATGACGACGGTCACGAGGATCGAGAACTGCGTGCGGTCGATGATCCCGGCATTCAGTCCATAGAACGACGTGATCGTGCCGAACGTCAGACCGGTGCTCATGAGCAGCGTCGCGTAGATCGCGTGCGGCCGGACGTAGCGCATCGCGACCGGAAGGACCCCCGCGAACTTCAGGCCGACCTTCACGACGAAGAAGCCGACCACGAGCGGCACCGACGATGCGAGCGCGGCGAGGCTGACGTTCAGGCCGCCCTTGAAGAAGAAGAACGGCGTGAGCAAGGCGAAGGCGACCACCCTGAACCGCCGGTGCTGCTCGGGGTTGCGCTGGAACACCCGCGCGACGGCGAGCCCGAGGAGGAATGCCGGTAGCACCGCATGGCTCTTGGCGAGGTCCGCTGTCCACATCAGGAGGAGGAGCACGGCGAACGCGCCCTTGATCTCCGGTTCGATCACCCGGTCGCCGTATCGGGCGAAGAACCAGCGCTCCAGCAGGAGCATCCCGACGATCGCCGCGACCGACACGGCGGCGAACAGCGCGAGATACGGCGTCGGCGTGATGAAGAGGAGCGACAGCGCGAGTGCCGTGCCGAGGTCCGTCACGAACGTCGCCGCCATGATCGTCTTGCCGATCTCGGTGTTCGTGAGGCCCGTCTCCACGAGCACGGCGTACACGACCGCGAGCGACGTGGTCGACATCGCGATCCCGGCGATCTCCGACTGCCGGATGTCCCAACCGGCGACGAAGTGCGCGAAGACGCCGGCGCCGATGAACGGGAGGAGAAACGACAGGCTGCCGATGAGCACGGACTCCTTGAGCTTTCGTCGCAACAGCGACGGGTCGACTTCGGCGCCGGCCAGGAAGGTCAGCACGATACCGGCGAAAGTGGCCAGGAAGTCGATCCATGGCGTCGAGGTCACGCCCAGCGCATTGCCCGCGACGACCCCGAAGACGATCTCGATGACCGCGACGGAGAGTCCAAGCTCCACGCTGAGCATCGATGCGAGCAGGATCGAAGTGCCAACGATCGTCGCGATGAGCAGCTGGTCCACATCATCCTCCGCCAAGACGGCCGGCCGAAGCCCGCCCGATCTATCTGGTAGAGGCCATCAGCCGCGTGACGCGGCGCTCAACGGCGGGACTCATCGCCGACCGGGCTAGTGTCGCGCGTCCCGGCCTCGCGACGCAAATACGGGGATCGCCGCGGCGAGGAGGACCTGCGTGCCGACGCAGGAAGATGCCGTACGCCGTCGCGCGCGCGCCGGGGAGCGTTCGCGCATTGGGGTCAGCCTACGGTCGGTCGGCGCCCTGTTCGTGCGAAGGCCAACGCCAGGACGAGGAGCCAGATCCCGAGGATCAGGTGCGCCGCGCTGAAGTACGGCTGGGCGAGCGCGTCCGCGAGCGAGCGCGGCATGACGGCCACGACCGCGGCGGAGAACGCTTCGATCGGCACGAGCGCGAAGGCCGCGAGGCCGAGGCCCGCGGTCGCGAGCCCGAAGCGCCGCGGCAGCACGCCGGTCTGGGCCCACAACTTTCCGATCGTCCACCACCACATGCCGAGCACGAACAGCGATGCCGGACGGACGTCGATGTTCGCCGAGCCCGCGAGGCCCACGGTCGCGACGGCAGCGCCGCTGATCGTCGCGAGGATCGCGCCGCTCTGACGGACGGCGGCGTGGCGGATGTGGAGCACCGCGATGCCCGGCAGCAGGAAGCCGTACGCGAGCGCGACCAGCGCGTCATAGAGATACGGGTACGCCTGGTCTCCGAACGCGACGATCGCAAGATGCGCGACCCCGGCGATGGCGGTCCACAGCGCGGCTTTCGCCGTCGCGGCTACTTCGTCTGCGGAGACTTCTTCTGGCCCTTCTCGTCGTACTCGTAGAAGCCGCGGCCGACCTTCGCGCCGAGGCGGCCGGCGAGGACCATCCGCTTGAGGAGCGCCGGCGGCGCGACGCTCGGGTCCTTGAACTCCTCGAAGAAGACGTTCGCGACGTGGAGGTTGATGTCGAGGCCGGTGTAGTCGATGAGCTCGAACGGCCCCATGGGATGCCGGAGGCCGAGCTTCACCGCGGTATCGATCTCCTCCACCGTGGCCACGCCCTCCTCGAGCGCGCGGATGGCGCCGAGCAGGTAGGGGACCATCAGCCGATTCACGATGAACCCAGGCGAGTCCTTGCACACGACACCGGTCTTGCCGAGAGTGGTCACGAACGCCCGCAGCGCGGCGATCGTCTCATCGCTCGTCGTCAGCGCCTGCACGATCTCCACGAGCGGCATGACCGGCGCAGGGTTGAAGAAATGCAATCCCGCGAAGCGGTCGGGCCGTTCGGTGGCGGCGGCCATCTCGACAATGGTCAGGCTCGACGTGTTCGAGGCGAAGATGGTCGTGGGAGGACAGAGCGCATCGAGCGTCCCGAACACGGCGTTCTTGGCGGCCATCTCCTCGATCACGGCTTCGATGATCAGGTCGCAGTCCTTCAGGTCCTCGAGCGCGGTCGTGCCCGTCATGCGTCCGCGCGCGGCCTTCGCGTCGTCCTCGGTCATCTTCCCCGACTTGACGATGCGCGCGAGAGAGGACTCCACGCGGCCGAACCCCTTGTCGAGAAGCGGCTGGCCGACCTCGCGCACGAGCGTGTCGTACCCGGCCTGCGCGCACACCTGCGCGATCCCGGAGCCCATGAGTCCGAACCCAACGACACCAACGCGCTTGATCGCCATGCACGCTCCCTCGAACGCGGATTCGCTCGCGCATTCTAGGCAGCCTTTTTCCGTACGATGGGTTCGTGCCCAAGGCTCCCCAATACGTCGGCCCGGGCGCGGTCGACGTCCAGCTCGAAGTGAACCGAGACCGAGTGAGCGTGCATGTGCCACCGCATCGCACGCTCCTCGACACACTTCGCGAGACGCTCGGTCTGACCGGGGCGAAGCGCGTCTGCGACGAGGGCACGTGCGGGGCCTGCACCGTGCTCCTGGACGGCGAGCCCGTGTACTCGTGCATGACGCTCGCGGTCGCGTGCGCCGGACGGTGCGTTGAGACCGTCGAGGGGCTCGCGAGCGAGAACGCGCTGCATCCGGTGCAGCAGGCGTTCATCGACAACGACGCATTCCAGTGCGGGTTCTGCACACCCGGACAGATCATGTCCTGCGTCGGCCTGCTGCGGCATAACGCGTCGCCGACGAGCGAGGACGTCCTGCGGGCCGTGAGCGGGAACCTCTGCCGGTGCGGCGCCTATCCGAACATCGTCGCCGCGGCGCTCGCCGCCGCGAAGAAGCAGCGCCGGTGAACATCAAGGTCGTCCGCACGACGGCCGAGTTCGAAGGCGAGTTGGCGGAAACGACCGCGCTCGTCGAAGGGAAGGACCTCGTACCGTGGGGCGGCGACGACGGGCTCTCGATCGTCGGCGCGCGCGCTACCCGCGTCGACGGGGTCGCGCGCGTCACCGGTCGTGCCCGCTACACCCAGGATCTCTATTTCCCCGGCATGCTCCACGTGCGGATGCTCCGCAGCCCCTACCCGCGCGCTCGCGTCCTCGCGGTCGATGCCAGCCGGGCGCTCGCGCATCCGGGCGTGCGCGGCGTGCTGCACCGGTTCAACGCGCCGAAGGCCGCCTTCCGCGGCGAGGAGACGATCTTCCGCGACGAGGTCCGCTTCGCGGGCGACGAGGTCGCGGCGGTGGCGGCGGATTCGGAGGAGCACGCCGCGGACGCGGTGCGGCTCATCGACGTCGAGTACGAGGTCCTGCCGTTCGTTGCCGATCTGGAGGAGGCGATGCGCGACGACGCGGTGCGCGTCGACGCGAAGGGCAACGTGTCCGAGTCGGGCACGTTCGATCGTGGGGACGCGAGGCGCGCCTTCGCCGGCGCGAAGATCGTCGTCGAAGCCATCTACCGGACGTCGACGCAGATCCACAACAGCTTCGAGACGCACGGCGCGGTCGCCCGATGGGATGGGGACGAGCTGACGGTGTGGGAGTCGACCCAGCACGTCTTCGGCGTCCGCGCCGGATTGCAGGCCGCGCTCAAGATCCCGTACCGGGACATCCGCGTGCTCTGCGACTACATGGGCGGGGGCTTCGGGTCCAAGGGCGGCGCGGGGAAGTACACGATCGTCGCCGCGATGTTCGCGCGCCAGCTCGGCACGCCGGTGCGCTGCTTCCTCACGCGGGACGAGGAGAACCTCGCCGCGGGCAACCGGTCCGCGACATATCAGACCGTGAAGATCTCCGCCCGTGGAAAGAAGATCGACGCGATCGAGCACCTTTCGTGGTCGAACTCCGGTCAGGGGCGGTGGGTCGCGGACCCGACCGGACCGACGAAGGGGCTGTACGACATCCCGAACGTGCGGACGCGCTCGTACAAGGTGGTCACGAGCCTCGGGGCGCTGAGCTCGTTCCGCGCTCCGGGCTACGTCGAGGGGACCTTCGCGCTCGATCAGGCGATCGACGAGCTCGCCGATCGGATGGGTGAGGATCCCCTCGCGCTGCGCCGGCGGCACGCTGCCCGGCAGAGCGATCCGGTCACCGGCCAGCGGTACTCCTTGAAGCGGCTGCTCCGCTGCTACGACATCGGCGAGAAGGAGATCGAGTGGCAGCACCGCAAGCCCGAGGGCACACGCGGAAGCGCGCCGCACCGTCGCCGCGGATACGGAATGGCGTCGCAGCTCTGGGGCGGCAGCGGCCTCCCGCCGGCGTACGCGACCGTCCACCTCAATCCCGACGGCACCGCCGTGCTGCGTTGCGGCACGCAGGACATCGGCACCGGTACGCGGACGGTGCTGGCCCAGATCCTCGCAGAGGAACTCGGCATCGACGTCGGTGACGTACGGGTCGAGCTGGGCGACACGAACAGTCAGTACTCGCCGATCTCCGCGGGCTCGCTCACGGTGTCGTCCGTCGGTCCCGCCGTGCGGCTCGCGGCGCGGGACGCCCGGATGCAGCTGCTCGAAGCGGCGTCGGGGCTCCTCGAGGTCGGCGCGAGCGAGCTCCGCGTCGAAGGCGGCAAGATCGTGAGCAAGGGACGGCGCGTGCCCCTCGGTGAGGTCCTCGGCCAGGTCGACAACTACACCGTGATCGGCAAAGGCTCGCGGTTCCCGAATCCCGAGGGCCTATCCCTGAAGACGTTCGGCGCGCACTTCGCGCAGGTCGAGGTGGACATCCGCACCGGCGAGGTCTTCGTCGAGCACGTCGTCGCGGTGCACGACATCGGCCGCGTCATCAATCCCCTCACCGCGGCGTCGCAGGTCGAGGGTGGCGTGATCCAGGGACTCGGCTTCGTGCTGAGCGAGGAACGCGTCGTGGACCGGCCGACCGGTCGCGTCGTGAACGGCAACCTCGAGGGCTACAAGATCCCGACGGTCCGGGATACCCCGAAGATCACCGTGCGCTTCGTCGACGAGCCGGACACGCGGGCCAACAACATCGGCGCGAAGGGGCTCGGAGAGCCGCCGATCATCCCGCTGCCCGCGGCCATCGCCAACGCGATCGCGAACGCCATCGGCGTCCGCATGCGCACGGCGCCGATCACGCGGCAGCGGATCCTCGACGCGTTGAGTCTCCAGTGAAGCCGTTCGCGTACGCCCGCCCGCGCGCGCTGACCGAGGCGCTCGAGCTCGCGCGCACCGGCGCCACGGTGATGGCCGGTGGCACCGACCTGCTCGGGCTGATGAAGGACGGCATCGCCGCGCCGGACCGCATCGTCGACATCCGCGATCTCGAGCATCTGCGGGGCTGGGCCAGGGTCACGGGCAAGGGTGTCCGCATCGGGGCGCTCGTGCCGTTGGTCGAGCTCGAGAACGCGGCCGAGCTCGAGAAGCTCCTGCCGATCGTCGCCCAAGCGCTCCGTCCCGCGGCCACGCTGCAGCTCCGGACGATGGGCACCGTCGGCGGCAACCTGCTGCAACGCAACCGGTGCTGGTACTTCCGCGACGAGGCCTACCCCTGCTGGCTGAAGGGCGGGGTCCGGTGCTTCGCCATCGACGGCGACAACCGCCAGCACGCCATCGTGGGTGCCGAGGAGTGCGTCGCGGTCGCGCCGTCGGACCTCGCCCCGGCGCTGATCGCGTATGACGCGACCGTCTCGCTGAGCGGGTCGCGCGGCCTTCGGACCATGCCGCTGGCCGATCTCTTCGTGACGCCGCACGGCCGCGTGCGCCGCGAGCACGCGATCAGACCGGACGAGCTCATCGTGGAGGTCCGGATCCCCGAGAACGCGCTGGCCCGCCGGGGCACGTTCGAGAAGGCGATGGAGCGAAAGGCCTGGAGCTTCGCGCTCGTATCGGCGGCCGTCTCGGTCAAGGTCATCGGGGGCGTCGCGCGCGATGCGCGCGTCGTGCTCGGCGGCGTCGCGCCGGTGCCGTGGCGCGCGCGGGACGCCGAGAAGCTCCTTGAGGGGAAGCCGCTCGACGACGCGACGTGCCAGGCAGCAGCGGACGCCGCGCTCGAGAAGGCGGAGCCGCTGAAGGACAACGGCTACAAGGTCCCGCTCGCGCGCGAGCTTGTCAGGCGCACGCTTCGCCGGCTCGCATGACCACCGATGCCGAGCTCATTCGCCTGGAGCTCGACAATCAGATCGCCGGTGGCCGGGCGTTCCTCGCGGCCGATACCGAGGTCGCGGCGCGCTACGGCAGCGCGGTCGAGCGGATCGCCGGCCTACCGACGACGACATGCGCGGTCTGGGACTACCCGCTGTTCAACCGCGTCATCGGGGCCGACGTCCAGGGCGCGCTCGACGATGACGGCATCGCCGCGGTGGTCCGGCACTACGCCGCCAAGGGCCGGGTGGCGTGCGTCGAGGTCTACCCCGGCCTGACGTCGCCCAATCTGGTCGCGCGGCTCGGCGCCGCCGGATTCACCGACTCGGGTCACGGCTACGAGTCCCACGTGCTGGAGGGCGACGGCCCGAGCGGGTCGCCGGTGCCGGGCGTCACGGTGCGGCGCGTCACGCCGCGCGAGTACCGGCATTTCGGCGAGCTCGTTCGCGACGGCTTCGACATGGGCGCCGACGCGCAGCTCGGTCCGTTCTTCGTCGACCTCACCGCATCGTCGCTGGAGCTCCTCGGCGCGGACGGCGCCGGCTTCATCGCCTCCGTCGACGGTGCGGATGCCGGAACCGGGCAGCTCGTCCTCACCGAACGGGTCGCCGGCTGCTACTCGGGCAGCGTGCTCGAACGCTTCCGGGGCCGCGGTATCCAGAAGGCGCTCATCGCCGCCCGGGTCCAGGAGGGCCAGGCGCGTGGCAAACGCATCTTCATCTCGCAGACCGATCCCGACTCACCGAGCGGGCACAACCTGCACGACGTCGGGTTCCGCACGCTGTATCACGCCACCTGGTTCACGCGGCCGGCGTGACCAGCCTCGCGCGCGCCGTCAACGACAACTTTATCGTCGCGCAGCGGCTGTGGACCGAGAGCGATCCGAAGCTCGCACGACGCTACGGTCTCGCCAATGCGAGCTGTCGCGGGGTCGTGTGCTTCAGCGCGATGTCGTTCCCCGAGCCGTTCGGCGACCTCGCTGTCGGCTTCGGGATGCATCGGCCGCCGACGCGGGTCGTGCTCGACGATGTGCTGGCGCACTACACCCAGCTGGGCCTCACGGCACGGGTCGCACTGCTCGGCCGCCTCGCGCCCGGGTCCGTCGCGCCGCTGCTCCGCCGCGCGGGGCTCCGCGAAGCGGATCCCGCGTACAACATCTTCGTCCGCCCTGGCCGTGGGCTTCCCGACCAGCCGGTCGCGCCTGACGTCGCGATCGAACGGGTCCCCAGACGCGATGCCGCGGCGCTCTCGTTCCTTGCGCGGTCGGGTTTCGGTGGGGGACCGACGGCGGAATATTTCACCCGCACGCGCATCGCCATGCTCCGATCGCACCCGCGGACCGCCGTCGCCGTTCGCGCGATCCACGGCGGTGTGCCGGCCGGCAGCGGGATCGTCATCGTGTCGTCCAGAGCGGCGAGCCTGTGGTCGGGCAGCGTGCTGCAGGCGCATCGGGGCCACGGCATCCAGCGCGCGCTGATCGCCGCCCGTGTGCGGATCGCGCTCCAGCGCGGTGCGCGCGTCTGCTTCTCGCTCGCCGAACCGGACGGCCTTTCTGCCCGCAATCTGCGCGCGATCGGCTTCCGTGATCTGGGACCACTGCGCGTGTTCACGACGTGATCGAGCTCACCGCCGCCGAGGCGCGGACGCTCGCCCTGCACGCGCAGGGCTTCATCGGTCCGCGCGACCCTGGCGTGCCGGCGATGCTCCGCCGTGTCGGCGCCGTGCAGCTGGACACGATCTCGGTCCTCGCGCGGTCGCACGAGCTCGTTGCGTACGCCAGGCTCGGTCCCGTTGGCCGCGACGCGGTCGAGGACGCGTATTGGGGCGGCCGGCCGGCGCGGGCGTTCGAGGGCATCGCGCACGCCTATTGCATCCTCCCGATGGAGCTCTGGCCGCACCTTGCGGCGCGGCGCAGGCTGAGCGCGCGGCGGGTCCATCCCCGCCGGCCACCCGAGGACCGCGCGATGCGCGAAGTCCTCGCGGCACTCAAAACGCGCGGGCCGCTCACCGCCACGGACCTCGGCGGCTCGCGCAGCAAGGCGCCGCGGCCGCAGAACGTCTGGTGGCACTGGTCGGCGGAGAAGATCGCGCTCGAGCGCCTCTTGGCGATCGGTTTGGTCGTCTGCGTCGATCGCCAGGCCTGGCGGCGCGTGTACGACCTGGCGGAGCGCGTCGTGCCGAAGCGGCTGCGCGAGAAGGACGAGGACGATGCGACGTGTCACGCGGCGCTGCTCGGGCTCGCGGCCGATCGGCTCGGGGTCGGCACCCTCACGGACCTGCGCGGCTATTTCGGCTGGATGGGGGTCACCCTCCCGGACACGCGAGCCGCGATCGCCTGCGCGAAGCTCGTTCCGGTCACCGTGCGCGGGTGGGATGCCGAGGCCTGGGCATCCCCAAAGGCGCTGCGCGCGCTCGAGGCGGGGATTCGTGGCGCGAATCGGACCACGCTCGTCTCGCCGTTCGACTCGCTGATCTGGGACCGGCCGCGCACCGCGCGGATCTTCGGATACGCGCACAAATTCGAGGCATACGTGCCGGCTGCCGATCGGGTGCACGGCTACTTCGTGATGCCGGTCCTCGCCGGAGGCAAGCTCGTTGGGCGCGTCGATCCCGGGCGGAGCGGTACGACGCTCGTCGCGAAGCGCGTGAGCGGCGAACCGGCTGCGGCCGCGCACGTCGCCCGCGCCCTCGTCGAGGCCGCCCGGTGGGTCGGGTGCGACGACGTGTCGGTGGCGGAGGCCCGCCCGGCGCCGTTCAAGGCCGCCCTGCGCGCCGCGCTGAAGACCCGGCGGTGACCGCGTTCGCGCTCGCGCTGGTGCTCGCATCGGCGGTGGCGCACGCGACCTGGAACTACTTCGCGAAGCGATCCGGCGGCGGTGTGCCGTTCCTCTGGCTCGCCCTCACGCTATCCATCCCGCTCTACGCCCCGATCGCGGTCGCGGTCGTGCTGCAGAGCGGCGCGCACATCGGTCCGGTCGAGATCGCGTGGATGGGTATCAACGGCGCGCTGAATGTCGCCTATTTCATCTTCCTGCAGCGCGGCTATCGGGCGGGCGATCTCTCCATCGTGTACCCGCTCGCCCGGGGCACCGGTCCGGTGCTTGCGACCATCGGCGCCATCCTCATCTTCGGCGAGCGCCCCACGCCGCTGGCGATCGCCGGCGCGGTCTCCATCGCCGTCGGCGTGTTCGTGCTCACCGGCGATCCCCGCAGGCTGCGCGAGCGCGGCGTGGGCCTGGCCGTCACGTACGCGCTCCTGACCGGCGTGACCATCGCGACGTACACGTTGTGGGACAAGCGCGCCGTCAGCGTGCTGCTCATCCCACCGGTGCTCTACGAATGGGGATCGAACGTCGCGCGGTGCCTGATCCTCACGCCGTTCGCGCTGCCCCGGTGGGCCGAAGTGCGGCGCGAATGGTCCGCCAACCGCACCGCGGCCCTCGCCGTGGCATCCCTTTCGCCGCTCGCGTACATGCTCGTCCTGACCGCGCTCGCCATCAGCCCGGTCAGCTACGTCGCGCCGGCCCGTGAGATCGGGATCCTCCTCGGCGTCTTCATCGGTGCCCGCACGCTCGCGGAGGCCGATATCGGACGAAGATCCGCCGCCGCGGCGCTGATGGTAGGGGGCGTCATCGCGCTTGCGCTCGGGTAGTCT
>JBBQZK010000048.1:0-18631 GCA_038207785.1 Candidatus Limnocylindria bacterium
ACACCGCGCTGCAGCGGGACCTCGCCGACTATCTCGAGCTCTTCAACTTCGAGCGCGTCCATGACGGCCGGTACACCAAGGGACGAACCCCGGCTGCGGTGGTCTATGGTGCGCGAAAGATGCGCCCGAGATGACCCGCCCGATGTGTCGGGAGATCTTGGTGGCGGTGCAGCCTAGCTCAGCTCGCGTACTTGGCCGGCTCCTTCTCGAACGTCGTGCGGCAGCCGCTCGAGCAGAAGTAGTAGGTCTGGCCCGCGTGGACCGACTTCCCGCCTGGCGGGTTCGCGGTGTCGACATCCATCGCGCAGATCGGGTCCTTCGCTGTTGCCATGTCGTTCCCTCCTGTTGGACCCCGAAACCTTCGCCGCTTGCGGCTACTCCGGTTTCGAGGGCCCTGCGGCTTCGGTCGGGCGAAGCCCTCCCTCGCCTGGACGGCTCTGCGCGGGGGCCTGCGGGGCGGCCTGCTGAGCGGGCGCAGGCGCACCCTGGAACGGCTGCGGTGCGCCGGCGGGCCGGAAGCCGCCCGGAGCGCCGTAGCCACCTGGCCGGTATGGCGGCCGGTCGGGCTTGGGCGGCGGTGGACCGCCGGCCATCGCGCGGGCTTGCGGGCTCATGAGCGAGCGCACGTGCTCGGCGGTGTACGGCAGGAGCGCCATATGGCGCGCGCGCTTCAGCGCCGCCGTCAGCATCCGCTGATGCTTCGCGCAGGTCCCGCTCTTGCGGCGCGGGTCGATCTTGCCGCGGTCGCTGATGTAGCGGCGGATGCGGCCGACCTCTTTGAAGTCGATCTTCTGGACCTTGTCCACGCAGAAGGCGCAGACCTTGCGGCGTGGTCGGCGCGGTCCGCCGTAGCGGGGACGGTCGCCACCACCACCGCGATCATCGCCACCGCGGTCGCGAGAACCCCCGCCTGAGCGGGCGCCGTCGCGACGCGGACCGGAACGTTCCTGACTCATCTCGTCTCCCTAGAACGGGATCTCGTCCGGGTCGAACGACCCGGAGTCGCCCTGGGGCTGGCCGCCCGCCGCGGCCGGCATCGGGCCGCCGCCCATCCCGCCCTCGCGCTCGTTGCGACGCCCGAGGAGCTGGAAGTCGTTGCAGCTGATGTCGAGGCTCGTCTTCTCGACGTTGTCCTTGTTCGTATACGTGCGCGGGCTGAAGCGGCCATCCACGTAGATCTGCTGGCCCTTCTGGATGATCTGCTGCGCGGTCTCGGCCTGCTTGCCCCAGCAGCTGACGCGGTACCAGTCGGTCTGCTCCGAACGCTCGCCACCACTATTGGACACGCGGTTCACGGCGACGGAGAAGTCACACACCGGACGACCCGTGGGGGTCATGCGCATCTCGGGGTCACGCCCGACGTTGCCGATGATGGAGATCTTGGCCATCGATGCCATCTAGATCACTTCCTCAAAACTCATTCATCGCGACGGATGACGATGTGACGGAGGATGTCCTCGGTCAGCTTGATGGTGCGCTCGAATTCACGGGATTGATCGGGTGGAAGCGTGTATTCGAGGACACCGTACTGGCCGTCACGGTACTTGCCGATCTCGTAGGCAAGGCGGCGGCGGATCGGCGGCGTCACCTTGCCGACCTTGCCACCGAGCGAGCCGATGGACTGCTGGAGCCGGTCGCTCACGGCAGTCAGTCGCTCTTCGTCGGCGGTCGGCTGGACGAGGTACATGAGCTCGTAAGGACGCATGCGGTCCCACCGTCCTTTCCTGGGTCTGCAGCGGATGTCGTCGGGTCCCGCCAGTGGGGACGGGCTGCCCTGATCCGGTGCGAAAAGGCGCCCCGGCCGTGGGCCAGGGCGGTCCTGAGTAGTGTAGCCGGGAGTTCAGAGAGACCACAACGTTGGAGATCGGACACGTGTTGCGCGACCTCAAGGCCGACGGCACGCTCGAGTGCCACGAATGCGGGATGCCGATGTTCGCGTACGCGCGGCACCCTCGCGAGGTGCGGCTCGAATGCGCGAATCACCATCACGCCGTCGCGCGCGAGCCTGACGACGCGACCCGTGCGCGGCTGGTCGACAACTGGATCGCGAAACGCGGTGCGCAGCTCCATGTGCAGCACGAACGCTGGGGCACCGACGATGTGAAGGGACGTGACGAGCGTGACATCTGAATTGCGCCTCATCAAGAAGGACGCGCTCACGGCTGACGAGAACCCGACCGCTGGAATGAACCGCGCGCATGCGATCACCGCGAACGGCCTGACCTCGGGGCGGGTCAGCTCGACCCCCGGGATGGTCAGCGGCTGGCATCACCACGGCACGCACGAGACGTCCATCTACGTCGTCACGGGAACGCTGCACATGGAGTTCGAGGGCGGCGCGTTCGACGCGCACGCGGGCGACTTCATCCACGTGCCGGCGGGTGCGGTGCACCGGGAGTCGAACCCGGGTAGCGAGCCGAACCTCGCCGTGTTCTCGCGCGCGGGCCGCGGGGCCCTGACGGTGAACGTCGAGAAGCCCGCGGAGGGCTAGGCGGGCTTTCGGCGACGCCACATGAAGAGCGCCGCCCCGACGAACGCCACGGCCAGCGCAGCCAGCCCGGGTCCGACCCATGGGTCGAACCGGTCAGGCCCCGGATCCGAGTACGAGATGATCTTGGTTCCCGGCGGCGTAAGTGCCCGCAGCTCATCCGCCGTCGCCGGACCGGCGTGGCTACCGCCGCAGTCATTCGTTTCGAAGCCGGTCGCCTGCCGCTGCAGATACAGGACGTGTTCACCGGGATCAGCCCGGTAGTCCACGCTCGTTACGCCGCCGGACCGAGGCCCCGGCCCGATCTGCACGTTGAGCTTCTCGGGTCCGGGATCGCCCTTGTACACGGTGAGTGGCCGGAAGCTGATCGTGCCGGCCCGCTGGTCGATGCTCTCCACGCGGCCGTAGGCGATCACGTCCGCGCGGGCGATCTGCTCGGCGCGGGTCTGTTGGATGCACGAGGCCCGTGCCGGGGCCGCCCCTAGGAATAGGGCCGCGGCGACCACCGCCACTCCCGTCAGGCCCCGCACGGATCGTCTCATCACATCATCTTGACGCTGTCGGCCGGGAAAGGTTCCGGACCGCTGCGGCCGATACTTAGCGGTGCCCGTGTAGCCCAGCGGTAGAGGCAGCGGATTTAAAACCCGTACAGCGAGGGTTCGAATCCCTCCACGGGCACTTTCGGCGACACTTTGCTCACGGCACCCCGGAGGACGACGCATTGGGCGCGAACCCCACCCGCTTCGTGATCATCGGCAACGGCGCGGCCGGGACGTACGCCGCGGAGCAGGTCCGTAAGGACGATGCCGCGTGCGAGATCGTGATGATCGACGATGAGAAGTACACCCTGTACAACCGCGTCTCCCTCCCCCGCTACCTCAAGGGCGTCCTGCTCGAGCAGCGCGTCTACGTCCGGGACCAGGAGTGGCACGACAAGAATCGGATCGATCTTCGTCTCGAGACCAAGGTGACGCAGGTCGACTTCGAGCACAAGACCGTGATGCTCGAGCCCGGCGGCGAGCTCCGCTATGACAAGCTGCTCATCGCGACCGGCGGTCGCCCGAATCCGCTGACGGTGCCCGGGGCCGAGCACGCGCCCGCGGTCTTCAACTTCCAGTACTTCGACGAGACCAAGGCGATGGTCGCGAAGATCCCTGAGTCCAAGGTCGCGGTCATCCTCGGCGGCTCGTTCATCGGGTACGAGCTCACGGAGGCGTTCGCGTTCCGCAAGCTGGAGACGCACTGGCTCATGCGTGGCCCGTGGTTCCTCCGCCGGGCGCTGGACGAGGCCGGTGGGAAGATCGTGACCCTGCTCGCGCAGGACGCCGGCGTCCAGTTGCACTACGAGGAGGCCATCGCGAAGGTCGAGCAGTCCAACGGCGCGGCCAAGGTGACTGGCACGGCGGGATTCACGGCGAACGCCGACATCGTGGGCGTGGGCCTCGGTCTCACGATGAACATCGACATCTTCAAGGACACCGGCCTCGAGACGAACGTGGGTGTCGTGACCAACGAGTTCCTCGAGACGACCATGCCGGACGTCTGGGCCGCGGGCGACGTGGCCGAGTTCTATGACGTCGTGTCGATGCGCCACCACCGGATGGGCACGTGGGACAACTCCCTGAACCACGGCCGGCACGTCGCCAAGAACATGCTCGGGGCGAAGCAGCCGTACGTGGAGGTACCGACGTATGCCTCCGGGATGTTCGACTCGAATATCTCGGTGATGGGCGTCACCACGGAGGAGGAGCCGGAGGCAGAGGCGCTCGTCGAAGCCGACTACGAGGGGCGCAACTACAAGCGGCTCTTCTTCCTCGGGGACAAGCTCGTCGGCGCGATGCTTATCGGCAAGATGAAGGGCCGCAAGAAGGTCCTCGAGCTGATCTCCAGTCGCACGCCGATCGACCGGCGCGAGATGGTCTTGGAGATGCTGGCGATGCCCGAGCCCGTCGCGAGGCCGGCCCCACCGGCGTAATGCTCCAGCCCGTGTCGTTCCCAGTGGCCGGCACCGAGGTCGAGGGCGTCCTCCATCTGCCCGACGGCAAGACCCTCGGCGGCGTCGCCCACCTGCCGGCGCGGACCGGGCTCGGCGAGCCCGGCGCGTTCCTCTGCGAGGCGCTCGCGGCCGCGGGGATCGCCGCACTCCGCTTCGACACGCGAATGCCGGGCGACGTCGCATCGGATCTCGCCGACGCTGCCGGCGCGGTCAGGCTCCTTCGGGCGCATCCCTCGATCCCGCAGCGGGTCGGCATCTCGGGCCATTCGTACGGCGGTGCCATCGCCGGCATCGTCGCGGGCCGCGACTCGCGGATCCGCGCCGCGGCGCTGCTCGTCCCGCCGGCGGAGCGCGACTACTTCGGGACGGTCAAGCCGATGGCCGAGCTATCGCGCACGCGGGCGAAGGTCCTGCTCGTCGGCGCGACCGCCGACGCGATCGTGCCGCCGGAGCACACCGGCCGGTACGCGCTGCTGCTGCGACAGGCCGGGGTCGCGCACCGCGTCGTGCAGGTCGACGGCGCGGATCACGGCTTCACGCTGCCAGCTCATCGGACCGCGATGCTCGAGGCGGTGACGAGCTGGTTCCGCCAGACACTGGCAGGCTGAGCGTGTTCGAACGCCTCGCCGACGAGGACATGTGCTACCTGACGACCACCGGCCGGAAGAGTGGCCGGCCGCACGAGATCGAGATCTGGTTCGGCATCCGTGAGAGAACGCTCTACCTGCTGAGCGGAGGTGGCGACGGCGCCGACTGGGTGAAGAACATCAAGAAGGACCCGCGTGTCCGTGTGCGCATCAACTCGCAGACGGCGCCACGCAAGGCCCGGACCGTGGAGCGCGGCACGAAGGAAGACCAGGCCGCGCGCGAGCTGCTCGATGAGAAGTACATGGGCTGGCGCGTGGGAAAGCGGCTCTCGAGCTGGGCGCGCGGCGCCCTGCCGGTGGCGGTCGACCTCTAGCACCGACAAGGGCGGCCCGCCTGGGCCGCCCTTAGGTCGGTGCGTTATGCGTCCGCTTTAGGGGAGGGTGATGATGACGGGCACGCCCCCACTGAGGACCGAGATCGTGGTCACGCCGGTGAGGACGTTCACGTCGATGTTCTGCACCGTGATGGTCAGGTCGTTGAGGATCGGGCTGTTGTTGAGGATGTTCTCGAGCACGTGGATGTCCGCGTTGCGCAGCAGGTTGTTGACCGAGTGGTTGAGGATGTTGACGTCGCACGCGTTGACGGCCGCTTGTACGACCGCTGCGACGAGGCCTGCGGCGCCGCCGCGCGTGCTGGTCGCGTCGCAGGTCGTCTGCGAGATCGCTGACGGACTGACGGCCGGCTCGGCCGCTGCCGCGGTCGTTGCCGGAAGCGCGAACGCTCCGATCATGAGCGCGAGGACGAATGCTGCTGTGGTGCGAAGCATGGTGTGCCTCCTTTTGTGGTGGGCCGGTGCGCCGTGTCTGACGACCCAGCCGCTGCACGTCTCGGCCCCCCAAGGCCCACTTCCAGCCGTTCCACGGGCCCTCAGGCCTGCTGGGTCGAGCGATGGCTCGAACGGTTCGCTACGGGATCGGGTGCAGGGCCCCAACTGTTCGCGGTCGGCTGTGTAACGAGACACCCAGGCAAGCGCGTCGTGGCAGATCGTGGCAGCAGGGCTGCGTGACTACCGCCTGTGGAAACGAATCTGAGTATCCGGGAGCGCCAGATCCTCCGGCTCGTGGCGGCAGGAATGACGACCAAGGAGATCGCCGCCACCTTGTCGATCGCCGACAGCACCGTCAATTGGCATGTCGGCAACGCGCTCGCGAAGCTCGGCGCATCCAGCCGAGCGGAGGCCGTCGCGATCCTGCTCCGGGAAGGCCCGGCCGAGGCACCGGTCGTGATCGTCCGGACCCAACAGCGTCCACGGCTCGCCTGGCCGCTCGCAGCTGTGGTCGCGCTCGGCGTGATGGTGGTGATCGCGTCCGGTACGGGTCTCGCCGCGTGGTACCTCGGGACACACCAAGCATCGCCGACCGATCAGGCGCCGTCCGTCGCACCGGCGCGCAGCGCGCCGCCGAGCGGGGCCGGGACATCGCCCAGCGCATCCGCGACCCCAGGAGCCGCCGCGCCCGCGACGAACGCGACGAGCGCGCCCGTCGCTCCCGCCTCGGTGCTGCCGGCCGCCCCGATCACTTCCGCTCCGCCGGTGGTCCCCATCCCGACGCCGGTGGTCCCCATACCGACGCCCGCGCTGCCCATCGCGACCGCGCCGGCGTTGCCGAGTGTGCCGAGCCTCACGCCTGCGCCGAGCCTGCTGCCGCTGCCGCCACTGCCGACGCCTCCGCTTCCCGTGCCCTAGGCGGTTCGCTCCCGGGTCTCGGCCGCTTCTTCCTCGCGCAGCTGGAGCACGATGCGATAGAGGACATTCCACTCGTCCGACCCAATGGCGGCGCGATCGATGTCGTGTTCGAGCCGATCGAGCCGCTTGAGGCGCTCGGCTTTTGGACCGCCGTCCTGGTGATGCTTCCAGAGCCGCCGCTCCAGCGCCTGCGTATCGACGCTCCAGGTCAGGTACATCCGCCCAAGGCCGAAGCGTTTGTACAGCGCCGCTCGAAGCCAGTACGCGTCCTTGGCCGGGGCGGTGACGTTCACGTCCGTCGCGTGCGCAGCCACCTCGACGTCCCCGGCGAGCACGAGCACCGGGTCGTCGTGGACGATGCTTCCAAAGAGCCGCTCACCGGCGTAGCGCATCGTGTGCATCGGCATCGCCCAGAGGCCGCCAAGGGCGCCGACGATCGGCTTCTTGCCGGTCACGCGCTCGAGCTCGTCGACGATGTCGTCGACGAGCTCACCGAACCGACCCTCGGGCACGAGCACCGGGATGTGATGCGTGCGTTTGCCGGCGCGCCGGCGGCGCAGGAGCACGATCGGTCCGATGACGAGCATGAGCGCGACCCCGGCCCCCAGCGAGAGGGCGACGGCATAGCTCGAGGGAATGTGCCTCAGCCAGTGAATGACCGAGAAGGGCTCGGTGAGATCCGACTTCTCCGCGATGTACATGAGGAGCGGCGGCAGCAGCACGATGCCAAGGGCCACCGCCTGGATCCGGCCGTCGCCGATCACCGGGTCATCGAGCGCGAACCAGCCGGCCGCGTTGAGCAACAGGATCACTGCTGAGAGACCGCCGCCGATGTACGTGATCAGCAGCCACGCGAATGCGATCGCCGACAGCATCGAGACCACGCGCTCCTTGCCGCCCGGGATCTGGCCGAAGAACAAGGATGTAGCCCAGCCGAGGCTGAACGTCGTCGCTTTGCCCAGCGCACGGATGATGATGAAGAACGGCAGGCCCACCGGCTGGAGGCAGCGGCAGGACGCGTGCCCGGGCAGCGCTCAGTCGACTTTGGGGAAGTCTCCGTGCGCCGCGAGGTACTGCACCACCCCACCGGCGGAGAGGATCTGCTGGGCGAAGGGCGCAAGCGGCCGGATCGTCGCGCGGCCCCGTGGCGTGCGCAGGACCGCGCCAGCCATGTCGAGCGAGACCTCGTCCCCATCGCGGGTCAGGGTCAGGGCATCGGCGGACTCGACCACCGGGATGCCCAGGTTGATGCAGTTACGGAAGAAGATGCGCGCGAAGCTCTTGGCCACGATGCCGCCGACGCCGAGCTTCTTGAGCGCCGCCACGGCGTACTCGCGCGAGCTGCCACAGCCGAAGTTCTCGCCGCCGACCAGTACGTCGCCTGGCCGGACCTCTTTCGCGAAGCCTGGCCGGGCGTCGCAGAACGCGTAATTCTGGAACGTGTCCTGTCCGACCATGAACGGCGCGTAGCGCCCTGGGACCATCTGGTCCGTGTCGAGGTCATCGCCGAATACCCACGCCCGCGGCACGTCAGTCCTTCTCGATCTCGCCGCTTCGCGGCGCGACACGCTCACGGCCGGTCGTCATCGCCCCTCGGGGCAAAGCCCCTCGTCGCTCGTTCAATCTTCCTGGTCCATGCCGATGACCTGTGGGCCGTGCCGCACGGGCATCGCCATCACGAGCTCGCGCGCGCGGTCGCCGGAGCGCTCGGACGCGGCACCGCGGTCACCGCGGTCGGCGCGCCGCCGCGCGACCAGGGCGTCGAAGTCCGTGTCATTCGACTCGAGATAGGGCCGCGGATCGTCAATGACGCCCGTGAGCGCGGCCACCGCCGCGACGTACGGGGATCCGAGGTAGATCGAGGCGTCTGGAGACCCCATCCGGCCCTTGTAGTTGCGGTTGGCCGTGGACAAACACACCTCCTGGCCGGCGAGCACACCGCCGGTCCGGCCGAGGCACGGTCCGCACCCGGAGCTGCCGATCACCGCTCCAGCCGCTGACAGGAGGCCGAGCGTTCCGTCGGCCATCGCGTCCTCGAACTGCCGCCGGGACGACGGCACCACCTCGAGCCGAACGCGCGGCGAGATCCGCCGGCCGCGCAGGACCGTGGCGGCCTGCTGCATGTCGATGAGCCGGCCGTTGGTGCAGGAGCCGAGGAACACGATGTCGACCGGGATGCCGATGGCCTCGCTCACGTCCGACACCTGGTCGACCCGCGGCGGGATCGCGATCTGCGGCTCGAGCGTCGAGAGGTCCACGTGCACCCGGCGCATGTACGTCGCGTCCGCATCGGGCTTCAGCCACGCTGGTGCTTCGGGCGTGCCGGCCACGATGCCGGCCTTGGCGCCCATCTCCGTCGTCATGCCCGCGAGCGTGATGCGATCCCCTTGCGGCAGGTCGCCGACGCCGTGGAACTCGACGCAGGCGTAGCGCGCGCCATCGGTCCCGATCTCCCGAACGACGCGCATGATCGCGTCCTTCATCGTCACGCCCCGGCGCAGCGTGCCGCTCAACTCGACACGGATCGATTCGGGAACGCGCAGCCAGGTGCGGCCGAGGGCGAGGGCGACGGCGATATCGGTTGCGCCCATGCCCGCGCCGAACGAGCCAACGGCACCGTACGAGTTGCTGTGCGAGTCGCTGCCGACGATCACCGTCCCCGGCTCGCAGTAGCCCTCCTCGACCATGATCTGGTGGCAGACGCCCTCGCCCGCGTCATAGAAGGTCTGGATCCCCTGCGCCCGCACCCATTCGCGAAGGACCCGGTGCGAGTCCGCGACCACCGGCGTCGGCGCGGGCGCGGCATGGTCGACGAACACGGCGACCTTGCTCGTGTCCCACACCTGGGCTTTTCCGAGATCGCGGAGGCCGGCCATGACCGCATCGATGACCGAGTCGTGGACCATGACGCGCGACAGCGGGACGATCACAAGATCGCCTGCCTTCACGTCCCGCCCCGACTGCCGCGACAGGATGAGCTCGGCCAGCGTCTTAGGCAACGACCCACTCCCGCAGCAGGTTGTCGAGCTGCTCCATGGACAACGGGCCGGCGTCGGCGAGGGCCTTGATCTGCTTCGTGATCGTCCGGAGCTCATCCTTCCCAAAGGTCAGCCCAAGCTCTTCGGCGCGCTTTCCGACGGCGTTGTGCCCTGTCAGCCGATGGGCGATGTTCATCGTCCGGGTGAGCCCGAAGTCGGCGGGGTCCAGGATCTCGTAGCTGTTCGGGTTCACGTAGATGGCCTTCGTGTGCATGCCGGCCTTGTGATGGAACGCGTATTTGCCCGTGACGAACTCATCGAACGGGATCTCGATCTTCACGAGCGAGGCCACGAGCTCGTCGAGCTGCTTCAGCTTGGGCAGGTCGTACTTCTTCTTGATGCGGGCCGGATCGTCCGCGTACATTCGCGCAACGAATCCGCCAAGCGGCGTGATGCCGTTCCGTTCGCCGATCCCGAGCACGCTCGTGTCGATGTGCGTGGCGCCACCCTCGAGGATGCTGTAGCTGTTCGCGATGGCGCAGCCAGCGTCGTTGTGTCCGTGGAACTCGATGTCGCAGCTGACGTGGTGGCGGAGCTCTACCGCCAACGCGTAGCACTGCCGGGGCGTTGCGATCCCAACGGTGTCGGCGACGCCGACACGGTCGACACCCATCGTGTCGACGGCCTGATAGACCTTGAGGAGATCGCCCTCGGTCGAACGGAAGCTGTCCTCGCTCGAGAACCGGACCTCCTTGCCGTGGTCCTTGATGAACTCGATCACGCGACCGGCCTCGACGATGATCTCGTCGACGCTCTTGCCATGCGAGAACTCGCGCAGGAAGGATGAGGTGCCGAACAGGATGTCGATGCCCGTGACACCCGACTCCACCGCCACCCGGGCGTCATCCATATGGCACCGCACATGCGTAAGTACCTTCGCATGGAGGCCGAGCGAGGCGATCGTGCGCAGGTCTTCGCAGGACCGGGGCGACGCGACCGGGGACGTGAGCTCGATGTACTCGACGCCGAACTCGTCCAGCAGCTTCGCGATGGTGATCTTGTCCGCCGTCGTGAAGTGGGCGTTCGAGAACTGCTCCCCCTCGCGGAGCGTGGAGTCGATGATCGCGAACCGCTCGATCGGCACGCCGTTCCTCCCTCGTCAGGCAAAGAAAAGGCCGGTCGCGCCACCTGCGCACCAGCCTCCGACGTATCTATCGAAGCCCTGCTGCGGTCAGCGCTCCGCGGCGGAGTGCCCTCTCCGTCGCGACAGCCCGCGTCCTTCTGGATCGCGGACCAGCGGGAGATCCCGAGTCGGATCGCCCTCTCCGGCGGAGCACCCCTGGTCACCGTGTCGGCGGAAGCTCGTTCCTCGACGGCGCTACTGGTGTCCGCACCTCTGGCCGGCATCGCGTATTCAGTTGTGCGTCGAGTCTACCGAATCGAGGGAACGAAATACATCAGGGCTTTGGCGCGACGGTGCGCCGGATCGCCCAACTGGGCTTCTTCGTGATGTCATCGAGCCGAACGTGGGTGTACGCGTGAACCGCCAGCTCGTGCGCCGAGCGCTCCGCGCTCGCGGCCATCAGGGAATTCATCGAGCCCTGCTCCGTCACCGCGAAGCGGACGTCACAGCCGCCGTAGCGGCACGGGAATCCTCCGGATCGCATTCGCACACATCCTTCGAGCGGCACGGCGCCCGTCAGAAAGGACCGTAACATGCGCACCCCTGGATTCCTGCAGACGCGCGTAGAGCGTCTTGAACGTGCCGGCGACATCCGAGGCATCGTCGCCCTCCTCTCGGATCGGCAGGAGAAGACGTACGAGCGCGCGCACGCCGCGAAGGCGCTCGCCGATCTCGCAGACCGCCTGGGTGAAGGTCGCGAGGCCGCGGTCGGCATCCTGCTCGAGGCAGCGGAGGAGCGCAGCGAGGTCCGCAAGTGGGCGCTCCTCGCCCTCGCCGAGCTCCACGAACCACTCGCCCTCCCGGCCTTTCGCAGGGCCGCGCAGGACGGGGACTGGATGATCAGGATCTTCGCGGCGCACGGCTTCGATCGCCTGCGGTCCCACGACTCGCTCATGGAGGTCATCGGACTGCTCGCGGACCGCGAGTCCGGGGTCAGGGAGGCTGCGGCCGCCGCGCTCGCGAGCATCGGCGACAGCCGGGTGCGGCCGCTACTGGAGCGCGCCGCCGCCGGGGACCCCTATCCCTGGGTCCGCGACGCGGCGAAGGATGCGCTGGTGGCGCTGGGCGGTTAGCGGACGGCCGCGGGGAGCGTGAAGTCGGAGTCCGCGACCGTCGCGCTGAACGACGTCGCCTCCATCGCGAACGTGGAGCCCTGCGCCGACATCGTGGTCAGCAGAGGCACGCCGGTCGACGAGTAGCACGAGTTCACGTCGCCGAACGTCGACGAGGCGACGCCCTTCACCGCGTAGCACTGGGCCTGCTGGCCGGCGATCGACTTCGTACCGGTGAAGCTCGAGTTGAACTGGTCGGGATTGTTCTGCAGCTGGAGGCCGAAGTCCGCGGCAGGGTTCGACTGGAGTGCGGTGCCGGCCGGGCTCTTCTGGCAGAAGCCCTGGCCACCCGCGTTCGTGCACACATAGGTGCCGTCGGCGAGCGAGAAGACCGAGAACGTGGCGCCCGGACCGGCCGAGAAGTCGAAGCGGGAGTTCGGGGCCTTGTAGAACCAGGTCTGCTCGCTCGTCTGGGTCTGGCCGCCGGCCGTGATCGACCACGTATAAGTGGCCTTGTACGTCGAGTTCTTGCCCGCCTTCAGCACGTCGTTGATGTTCGGGCCGCTGGCGGTCGCGGCGGCGGCGGTGCTACCGGCCTGGGTCGCCGTGGCGGCTGCGACCGCGGCCGTCGTGGTGGGCGCTTGCGCGCTTGGCGCCGCTGCGCCGCCGCACGCTGCGAGCGCGAGCGCGCACGCCGCCACACCGATAAGGATTCGCATCATTCGAGACCTTCGCCTTCGGCGCAAAGCCTAGCCGATGGCATCCGGCCTGCCGTGCCTGACCTGTGATGAATGACCGGCCGAGCGTGCTCGTGGTCAACGATGACACCGCGTTCCTCCAGCTCATGGAGCAGCTGTTGGAGGACGAGGGCTTCCGAGCGTCGACCTTGAATTCGACCGAAGGCGCGCTCGACATCATCAAGGAGAAGCACCCGGCGCTCGTCATCCTCGACATCCGGATCAACAACGAGCAATCCGGTCTCCTGCTGCTGGACCTCGTGACGCTCGATCCCGAGACCCGCTGGATCCCGGTGATCGTCGCGACCGCGAACCTGCACGCGCTCGCGGGCCGCGAGCAGGAGCTTGCGGACAAGGGCATCTACGTGATCGCGAAGCCGTTCGACATCGACGAGCTGGGCGGTCTGATCAAAAAGGCGCTCGGGGGGCGCTCCTAGCACCGTACCGAGGGCATTACGGAATCGTCATGCGCCTGATCGGGCCGTACGCGACCATCGCGTCAATAGGTTCGGCCATCGTGGGGGTGGCCGCGGAGGCGAGCCATGAGCATCCAGGAGAAGACCGCCGCGATCGCGATCCAGGAGAAGACCGCCGCGATCGCGGAGGACACTGCGAAGCCCTGGGTGCTGCTCGTCGAAGATGAGCCCAGCGTGAGCCACCTCGTCGGGAAGCTGCTGGATGCCGAGGGCTACCAGCACGAGTCGATCGCCGATCACGGCGAGATCGCCGCCGCGATCGCGCGCCGCGAGCCGCGCTGCGTCATCCTGGACAGCGAACCGGGCTCGCCGGGACACGAACGGTCGTGGGCCGATGCGGCCGCGATCCGGCGTGCGCACCCGGCGCTTCCGGTCTTGATGTTCACCGCGGATCCGGCCGCGATGGCCGAGGCTCGCGAGGGGACGACCGACCGCAGCCGCGCAGCGGGGTATTCCGGTGTGATCGACAAGCCGTTCCTGGTCGTCGAGTTCCTGGCGACCCTGAAGCACGCGGTCGAGACCCCCCTCGCCGGCCGGCCCCGCGGCTCGAAGGGCCTTGCGTCCGAAGCCATCGCCATGTTCCCCGACCTTGGCGGCCCCGCCGCAGAGAAGTGGGTGGTCGCGGACTTCTTCAGCATCGCGGTGCACGAGCTGCGTACGCCGCTGACCTCGATCGATGGGCAGACCCAGCTCGCGCAGCGGTTCCTGGCCAAGGATCCCGCCCGTGCGGCCGACGCGTTGGCCCGCGTCCGGGAGCAGAGCAAGCGTATGAACCGCCTGATAAGCGATCTGCTCGACCACGCCCGGGTGAGCGTTGGTGCGCTCAGCCTCGACGTCGTCACGTTCGACCTTGGGGTCGCGACAGCGATCACGGTACAGCTCAATGACGTCGATCCCCTCGCGCCGATCACCTTCCCAACGCCCGCGCCGGCGCGCATTCAGGGCGATCCCGATCGGATCGCGCAGATCCTCGGCAACCTGCTGGACAACGCGCGCAACTACAGCCCGCCGGGTTCGCCGATCGAGGTGTCGCTGGTCGTCGCCGGGAACGAAGCGCAGATCCGGGTGACGGACCATGGCGTGGGCGTTCCGGATGACGAAGCCGGCCGGATCTTCGCGCCGTTCTACCGGACGAGCCGGACGCGCGACGTCGCGGGCACCGGTCTTGGGCTGCATATCAGCCGACGCATCGCCGAGCAGCATCACGGCCGCCTATGGCTCGAATCGACGAGCCCGACGGGGAGTGTGTTCGCGCTGGCGTTGCCGCTCGCGTAAGTCGCCCGGAACCGATAGCTGAACTGACAATGGTCCACGGGCTAGCGAACGACGTCTCGTCCGTGGACGCCAGCGCGTACTGACTCTCGGGCCGCGTGATCGTTGCCCGCACCCTTCCGGATTGGGCCGGCGAAACTGCGGTTCGGTTGAGCGATCCGGGAGATAAGCAACGTCACTCGGCGCATGGAGGTGAGGTCTTGCATCTCGGCAAACACCGGCCTAGACCCTCGCAATCGCACAAGTACGGCAGGCGTGATCCTGCCGGCGTGCGGAAAAGTAGGCGCAACGTGAGGAAGCAGGGGTGGTTCGAGCTCAGTAAAGCCCACGGGAGACGCGCAGGATGAGGAACACCACTCTGGTCGCTGCGTGGTCGCTCATCGTTTTCGCACTCGCGGGCGTGGCCTGGTTCGTCGTCGAACTCAGCCCACAGAATCTCGGTTTTGAGGACACGGACAACCCGGCGGTCATGCTCCGGTTCATTCGGGCATATCCGGATGTGTTCGTCTATTCGGGAATCATCATGATCGTCATGGCGATCTGCTTGACCGTCGCCATTTTGGCCGTCGCCGATGGCGTCACAGGACGATCAGATCCGTTGGCCCTTCGCTGCGTGTCAGCCTTCGGTCTCTTCACGGCCGCCTTCTTCTTCGTGAACGCCGCCGTGCACATCGGGGCATCGGGGCCGCTGCGTCACATGGCCGGTCTCAAGGAGGAATGGGGAGAGGCCGCGTACCTCACGTTTCAGGTGACCAGTCAGGCGCTGCTGATCATGGGTCTCTTCACGCTCTCGCTCTGGGCCGTGGGTCACAGCCTGATCGGACTTCGGACGAAGGTCATCCCCGTCGCGCTCTGCGCTCTTGGGATACTCCCCGCCTTTCGCCTGGTGGGGGGCATCCTCGGCCCACTGGGGCTCATGCCCGAGGGTCTCTGGATCCTTGGCGTCATCTCGATCCCAGGGGTATTCCTCTGGTGCCTTCTCCTTGGCGTCGTGCTTTTGCGCTATGGCTTCAGGTCAGCGGCGGCGCCTCTCGTCGATCCCGCGAGAGTCGCCGCCTGAGACGCCGCGGCCGGGTCGCCGGTGCCGGCGTAGTTCTTCGCTGTGGACGGCCGCTCGACCGTCATCTTCACGATCGGATTCACAGCGGATCTGTCCTGGCTCCCGCTCCCGTTCGTCGACGAGCAGGGCGCGCCGCGCCATGTCGATGGCCGCTCCGCGGTCGACGGAGTCTGGTCTGTCGGCTGGGCCTGGATGCGCGCGCGTACGTCGGGGATCATCCTCGACGCAGCCGAGGACGGCGCTCACGTCGTGGACCAGGTCGTGCGGCGGGCTCGCGCGGGTCACGCGACGCTCACGTAACGATGGCGTTGCGGGGTGGTGTCGCGTGGTGGCCTGCGCCCCGCCAGGCGCTCCTCATGCACAACGTGTGACAGAACGGAGGCAGATGCGCCATGGCTGACGTGCTGACAACCTACGAGCCGAACGTGGCCGGACCCGATGGCAGCGTGTGGAGCGCGCGTGCTTGTGCTCGCCCGATCGAGGGCCACTGGGAAGGCTGGATCGAATTCATGCCCCTCGCCGCCGATGAGATACCGCTCCGAACGCCGCAGGAGACCACCCAACCGGATCGGGCCGCCGTGGCGTACTGGGCCAGCGGGCTGACTCACGCCTATCTCGAGGGGGCGCTCGACCGGGCCAGGATCCGTCCGGCGCGCATCGTGACGGAGGATCCCTCGAGCCTGTTCGACGGACCGGCGCCCAGCATCGTCACGGTGCCCGGGCCGATGTCCGCACGGCCGCTCCTCGATCCCCATGAGGTCTACGCACAGGGCGAGGAGATCCTCGTCGCGCAGCTCGGTGCCCTGGGCATCGAGCATCTTCGGAATATCGCCCTCGCGCACGAGCTCGCCCCGCCCGATACCCTCGCCGCCGAGACGCACGCCGAGCTGAGCGCGCGCATCATCACCGCGGCGCGCGAGCGGACAGCCGCCGCCCCGCGATAGCGAGCGCCCCCGCGAGCAATTCGCGCGGATCGGCATGGGAGCATGCCTCGCGCACCCGCGCGGGCGGACCCATCGTGCTCGGCCGAAGGAGGTTCGCCCTGAAGGAATTCGAGAGCGGCAGGTACGCCACCAGAAGCAGGTCGCCGCCTCCGAAGGTCATCGCGGCCGGCGGAGATGGGACGATCCTCGCCGCGCTGACCGACTTCGCTGACATTTCTCACGAAACCGTTGAGGCGTCGGCGGGAATCGAACCCGCGATGAGGATTTTGCAGTTCTCCGCGAGGTTCGCTGGCGTCCGCTGGTGCTCGTGTCGTGGCGGGGGAACGGGTGCGAACTCTGGCGCATGGCAGCGAAGGGCTACCGAGTGGCTACTGCAAGACCACCAATCCAATCCGGAACTTGCCTACACGACTGCGGCCACGCTGTGGCGCGTCCACCCTGCTGCGGCGAGCAGCACGCTGCGCCGAGTGAAACCACGCTGTGCGTCTTGCTCGCCGGCAGACGGACTGCTCGCTACTTGACGCTGAACTCCTTGATCATCCCGAGGGCGGAATGCGGCTTGCCGCTCGCCGGGTCCGGGATGTTGCAGATCGCGAGATAGTTGCCCGGTTTGAGGTCGACAACGAGGATCGCGTCCTCGACCCCGGTGGTGATCCCTTGGACGCCCCCGACCGGCGTGAACGGCGGCGGACCGGCCGGGTTGGTGAAGAAGTCGATCGCGTCCCGTGCCGTCTTCCCCGGGGCCAGCTGGAGAATGTTCGCCTCATGCGTCTGCGGCCCGGCATTTGTCACCCGGAAAAGGTGACGGCCGGCGCTGAGCGTGTCGGGGAAGCTGGCGATGGCGAAATCCTTGAGGACCACGGTGCCTTCGGTGGCGGGTGCGGTCAGGAGCGAGCCGCCGGACGCCTCGGTGACCGTGACGACCTTCACCATGCCCTTAGCCAGGTGCGGGACGTGGTCGTCGCCGCTCACAAAGCACGCGAGCAAGTAGGTGCCGGGCAGGAGGCGCACGAGCGTCTCTGTGCTGGACGTGGGGACGGTCGTTCCCGCGCCACCCTCGGCGCTCGCGATCTTGAAGATCGCCTCGGGTCCAGTCTTGATCGCCTCGAGCAGCTGCGGACCGGTCACGCCGGACTTGGCGCGGAACAACTGGACGTGATGGACCTCTTTCCCGGCGTTCTTCAGGGTGACCTTGCTCCACCCGGACGCCACGGTGTCCGCCATGCTGAAGCTGTAGTCGGCGGCCCCGATCTCGATGGTCTGGACCGACGTCGCGGTGCGCGCGGCCGAGCCCGAGGGCGCGGCCGGAGACGACGCCGCGCAGGCTGCGGCGGCCATCAGAATGACGGCGAGGCCGGTGATGCGTGCAAATGCCGAACTCATTCCGAGGACCCTCCCGCGCTATCCGAGAGATGGTAGCGCTACCAAGCGGAGACCGCTGCGCGGCTCGACCGTCGAACCGGCGACGTTTGCGCGAGGAACCGCTGAGGCGTCGGCGGGAATCGAACCCGCGATGAGGGTTTTGCAGACCCTTGCCTTGCCACTTGGCGACGACGCCGGAACATCGATTTTACGGGCCTAGCACGCGGAGTGCATGCTTCGTCGCGCAATGCTCCCGATCGGTGACGACGACAACCCGGTTCCGGTCTTCCCGTTCGTCAACCTCGTCATCATCGCGGTCAACGTGCTGGTGTTCCTCTACCAGCTCGCGAGTCCCGACTTCACGAACGGGTTCAGCGCCGTGCCGGCGGAGATCACCACCGGACGAGACCTCATCGGCCAATTCCCGCTTTCGCTGCCCGATGGGACCGTAGCCATGATCGACGAGGCTCGCGGGCCCTCACCGATCTGGTTCACGTTGTTCTCCTCGATGTTCATGCACGGTGGCTGGGCCCACCTGGGCGGCAACATGCTGTTCCTCTTCATCTTCGGCGACAATGTCGAGAAGGCCTTTGGGCACATTCGCTACCTGGCCTTCTACCTCGTGTGCGGGATCGTCGCCTCGCTCGCCCAGGTCTATTCGGGACCCGACTCGATCTTGCCGAGCCTCGGCGCCTCGGGCGCCATCGCGGGCGTGCTCGGCGGATACCTCGTGCTCTTCCCCTCGAACCGG
>JBBQZK010000049.1:0-17431 GCA_038207785.1 Candidatus Limnocylindria bacterium
CGCATCGTCCTCGAAGGTCCCCACGAGCGACAGCACGGTCGCCGCCTGGTCGCCGCCCATCACGCTGATGCGCGCGTTCGGCCACATCCACAGCTGGCGCGGCCCGTAGGCGCGGCCGCACATGCCGTAGTTCCCCGCGCCGAAGCTGCCGCCGATGATCACCGTGAACTTCGGGACGACGGCGCAGGCGACCGCGGTCACCATCTTGGCCCCGTCCTTGGCGATGCCGCCCTCCTCGTACTCCTTGCCGACCATGAAGCCCGCGATGTTCTGGAGGAATACGAGCGGCACGCCCCGCTGGTCGCACAGCTGGATGAAGTGCGCGGCCTTCAGCGCCGACTCGCTGAACAGGATCCCGTTGTTCGCGACGATGCCGACCCGGAAGCCCATGATCCGTCCGAATCCGCAGACGAGCGTCTCGCCGTAGAGCGCCTTGAACTCGGTGAACCGCGAGCCGTCGACGAGCCGGGCGATGACCTCATGCACGTCGTACGGCGTGCGCGTGTCCGCCGGGACGATCGAATAGAGATCGGCCGGATCGTGGGCCGGTGCCTCGGACCCGCTGACGTCATCGCCCCACAGCACCGGCTGCGGCGCGAGGTTCGATACGACCTCGCGCGCGAGCGACAGCGCGTGGGCATCGTCGAGCGCGTAGTGGTCGACCACCCCGCTCTTGCGGGCGTGCACATCGGCGCCGCCCAGCTCCTCCGCGGTCACCTCTTCGCCGGTCGCGGCCTTCACGAGCGGCGGCCCGCCCAGGAAGATCGTCCCCTGGCCCTTCACGATGATCGACTCGTCGCTCATCGCCGGGACGTACGCCCCGCCCGCGGTCGAGCTGCCCATCACCACCGCGATCTGGGGGATGCCGAGCGAGGACATTCGGGCCTGGTTGTAGAAGATGCGGCCGAAGTGCTCGCGATCCGGGAACACCTCATCCTGCCGCGGCAGGAACGCGCCGCCCGAGTCGACGAGGTACACGCAGGGGAGCCGGTTCTCGAGCGCGATCTCCTGCGCGCGAAGGTGCTTCTTCACGGTCAGCGGGTAGTACGTGCCGCCCTTGACCGTCGCGTCATTCGCGACGATGACGCACTCGCGCTCTGAGACGCGCCCGATGCCGGTCACGATCCCGGCCGACGGGGCATCGTTGTCATACAGGTCGAGCGCCGCGAGTGGCGCGATCTCGAGGAACGGCGAGCCCGGATCGAGGAGCCGCTCGACGCGGTCGCGGGGCAGGAGCTTCCCGGCCTTCGTGTGCTTCTCGCGCGCCCGCTCGGGGCCGCCCTGGCGCACGGCGTCGAGCTTCTTATGGAGCTCGGTCACCAGTGCGCTCATGGAGTCGCGATTGGAGCGGGCCTGCGGGGAGGCCCGATCGAACGCTGAAGGGAGCACCGGCATCAGGACGCGATGCTAAACTTGACTCTCCGCGCGCGCCTGTAGCTCAGTTGGATAGAGCGCAACGCTACGAACGTTGAGGTCGGGGGTTCGAGCCCCTCCAGGCGTACTGTCGCGTGACATCGACCGTGATCCTGCCAAAAGTCCGCGACACCCGCTTCATCACCATCCGCCGCGGCGGGACGCTCACGGACTCCGACCACCGGCTCCTGGCGTTGTGGGCTGCCGCATGCGCAGAGCACGTTCTGCACCTATTCGAGTCGGTGCGCCCCTCGGACCCGCGGCCCCGTCTGGCGATCCAGCAGATCCGGGCGTGGGCGCGAGGCGAGATACGGATGTCTCAGTCCCGCGCGGCGGGTGGCCATGCCATGGCTGCGGCAAGAGAGCTGAGCGGAGCTGCCCGGCACGCCGCATACGCTGCCGGCCACGCGGCGGTAGTGGCGCATGTCGCCGCACACGACCTCGGTGCCGCGGCATACGCGATCAAGGCCGTACGTGCGGCGACCCCCGGATGCGAGGGTGAGGACGCCGGCCGGCGAGAGTGCGGTTGGCAACGCGAACAGCTTCCGGATGCGATCCGCGAGCTGGTCCAGGACGATCAGCGCTTGCGAAATGAGCTCTGTTGGTCGGTGTCGACTGTTGACGAGCGCGCTGGCTTATGTCCTCGGGCCCCACGATGGCCCCTTGACAGCCGGCTGGCGGTGCCTTACTACACCACCTAGTTATATAACCGAAAGGTGAAGTACGGCATGGCGACGGACCGCCTCAGCGCGACGTTCTCGGCGATCGCCGATCCCACCCGGCGCGCGATCCTCGCGCGTCTGGCATCGGGGGAGGCAACCGTCACGGAGCTCGCCAAGCCGTTCGACATGACGCTCCCGGCGGTCTCGAAGCATCTCAAAGTGCTCGAGACCGCCGGCCTCATCTCGCGCGGCCGGGATGCCCAGTGGCGGCCGGCGCGCCTCGAGGCGGACCGCCTCAAGGAGGCCGCGAAATGGATGGAGCGGTACCGGATCTTCTGGGAGCAGAGCTTCGATCGGCTCGATCAGCACCTACGCGAGATGCAGCGGGAGGAAAAGAAACATGGCCGCGGGAAATAGCGTCGGAGCCCCCGAGCGCACCCTCGTCACGACGCGCGTCTTCGACGCGCCACGCGCAGCCGTCTACAGGGCGTGGACCGATCCGAAGCAGCTGGCCCGGTGGTTCCCGCCGGAAGGCTTCACCTCGCCACGGTGCGAGGTCGATGCGCGTCCGGGCGGGGTGTTCCGGGTCGATATGAAGGCTCCCGAGGGTCCGCCGTTCGACGGTGCCGTAGGCCCGGGGGCGGGCGTCTTCCGCGAGGTCGTGCCGAACGAGCGGATCGTGTTCACGATGCAGCCCGAGTTCCAGGGCCGGAAGATGCCGATGGTCGTGACGACGGTCCGCTTCGAGGACCACGAGGGCCCGAAGCGCACGAAGTGCACGGTCGAGCAGACGCTCGACACGGTCGACGCCTTCGAGGCGATGAAGCAGCAGGGGATGGCGCAGGGCATCGCCCAGAGCATGGGCAAGCTTGCCGGCGTGCTGTCGGGGAACCCGACCGATCGCGGCATCGGCGTGGACGGTCGCGTGCTCACGATCACGCGCGTCTTCGACGCGCCGCGAGAGCTGGTGTGGACGGCATTCACGGACCCGACGCACCTCACCAGGTGGATGTTCGCTAACGACTGGGAGACGCCCGTCGTCACTGTCGACGTGCGGCCCGGCGGATCGTTCAGCATGCGCATGCGGCCGGCCGACGGCAGCGAAGAGGGCTTCGAGCTCGGCGGTACGTATCGAGAGGTCGTGAGGCCGGAACGCCTCGTTCAGGTCCTTGGCGACGGGCGGGTCATGACGACGACGTTGACCGACGTCCTCGGCGGGACGCAGCTGACGTTCTCGGTCGAGATGGCGATGGGTGAGGAGCAGGAGCGCGCCGGCTACACCCAGATCCTCGATCACCTCGCCGCGCACCTCGCCACGCAGAAGAAATAGGAGAAGAGCGATGCACAAGATCACCCCGTTCCTCTGGTTCGACGATCAGGCCGAGGAGGCGATGCGCTACTACGTGTCGATCTTCAAGAACTCGAAGGTGCACAGCGTGTCGCCCGGCCCGAACGGAAAGGCGATGAGCGTCTCGTTCGAGCTGGAAGGCCAGCAGCTCATGGCAATGAACGCCGGCCCGGAGTTCAAGTTCAACGAGGCGATCTCATTGTTCGTCAGCTGCCGGACCCAGGAGGAGGTCGACGAGCTCTGGGCCAAGCTCTCGTCCGGCGGGGAGGAGAGCCGGTGCGGCTGGGTGAAGGACAAGTTCGGCCTGTGGTGGCAGATCATCCCCACTGCGCTGCGCGACGGCCTCGCAGACACGGACCCCCAGAAGGCCAGGCGGGTCATGGACGCGATGCTCCAGATGGGGAAGATCGACATCAAGACGCTCGAGAAGGCCCGCGCCGGCTAGGCGGGCCGCACATCCTCAGGCAATCTTCAGAAGCGGTCGCAGCTTTGCCCCCGCGCTAACGCAGGTCAAAGAGCTGCGAGAGCGACTGCGCCCGATCGAGCGCCCGCGCCGCGAACGCGACTTCCTCGACCGAGATCGAGGCCCGACTCGGCTTGTCGGTCGCGACGGCGAAGAAGGATCCCTCGCAGGCCACGCAGGTGACCTGCATGAGCCGTGTCTCTTCGTAATGACGGACCTCACGAACGAGCGCTCGGGACAGCGGCGATCCGCACTGCCCGCATACGCCGGAAAGAGAAGAGGCGTCCATGCCCCTCGCCAGGCACACCGAGTGCCAAGCGACCGGCGGCCCCACTTGACGGTTGGGTAACGAGGCGGCTGCCGACCGGGCTAGATGTAGTCGGCGCGCCGCACCTTGAGCGGGCCTTTCGCGTAGTTCGGCGGGGTGTCCTCGATCTTCACGTGGTGGTAGTCGTGCGTGGTGACCTCATGCGTCGTGCGCTGCTCGCTGGCCGCGAGGAGCGACTGCATCGAGCTCTGATCGAGCACCTGGAATCGGACATCGCACCCGGCAAAGCGGCACGGGAAACCACCGGACTTCATACCGTCAATTCCTCCCGAGGATGCGCTTGGATGGGACTCCCCTCCGTTGGCGCAAGTGTACTGATGAACCCGGCGCCGCGCACCGCTGGTACCGTCCAGACGTGCGGCGCGTGGATCCCTGGCTCCAGGCCGGCCTGGTGTTGTGCGGCATCCTGCTGTTCATCGTCGCGTACGGCGACCGGATCGCGCCACACGAGCCGCTATTCCTGCTGATCAACGGGCCTGCCAAGACCGAGCGTCCGCTCCCGCCCGGCGAGCCGTTCCTGTTCGGTTCCGACGCCGTCGGCCGCGACCTGTTCAGCCTCGTGATCGTGGGTGCCCGGACCACGCTGGCCATCGTCGTCCTGGCCGGCACCGCCCGCGTGCTTGCCGGCCTCGGACTGGCGGTCGGAGGGAGCTGGCTGCGGCCGCTTCGCGTCCTCCTCGACGCGGCCGCCGACATCGTCTCGGCCGTGCCTTCGACGATCGTGGCCGTCTTCGCGGTCCTCGTGTTCGCGCGGCAGGGCGCGCCAGCGTTCGTGTTCGTCGCGGCACTGCTCATCACGGGGTGGGCGGGTCCGTACCGGGTGCTGCGCGCCGAGCTCGCGCGGCTGCGCGCGGCGCCTTTCACGGAGGGCGCGCAGGCCCTTGGTGTCCCACGCCGGGGCGTCTTCATCCGCCACCACCTCCCGCATCTGGTGCCCGTCTTGGCGCTGTCGGCGAGCCAGCAGATCGCGGCTGCGCTCGTCGCGCTCGCAGAGCTCGGGGTCATCGGCATCTTCGTGGGGCCGAGCCGCCTCCTCAACCTCGCGGAGGCGATGCGCGTCGTTTCGTTCGGGTCCAGCACCTTCTACACCGTGCCCGACGACCCAGAGTGGGGAGGCCTCCTCGCGCTTGGGCGCGGCGTGCAGAGCCTGTACGTGAGCCGATGGGCGTTCCTCGTTCCGGGCGTGGCGATCGCGTTCGCCGCGATCGCGTTCACGCTCCTGGGTGTCGGTATCGCCCGGCAATACCGGCGGCGCAATCTGCTTCACGACCTCCGCACGCCGCGCGCGGCGGCCGCGGCGCTGGTCGTGGCGATCCTCGTCATGCCGGCGCTGATCCTCCCGCCGACACATGCGGCCGCCGTCGACCTCGGCAGCAGTGCGCGCAGCGCGGTCTCGACCGACAGCGATCCGGCTCAGGTCCTCGCGGCGGCCAAGCTCGCCGTGACGCCGGTCGATCGCAGCGACACGCGGCTCGACCAGGTCGGCGCAGCGGTATTGCAGATCGATACGCCTGCGGGTCGTGCGCGGCTCACCGAAGGTCCGCGCGGCGACTTCAGCCCACTGCTGCTCGGAGCCACCGGCGGCGGCATCGTCGACGCGCCGGTCGTGTTCGCGGGCTGGGGCATATCGCCCGCAGATTTCCCGCCGAACAAGACGTCGGTGTTCGGTCCGTTGGACTTCGGGACGACCGTGTCGGATTGGCAGGATGATTACGCCACCGTCGACGTGCGCGGCGCCGTCGCCCTCATCCTCCGGCTGCCGAACGTCATCATCGGCCGCAACGTGGTGCCGGCGCCGACGGCGGACACACTCATCGCATCCGCGTTGAAGCGCGGCGCGGCCGCCGTGTTGTGGGTCGACCTCAGCCGGACCCAGATCATTGCTCGGGGCCAGGCCGACCCGTACCGGCGATTGGTGGCCGACGACCCGCTGACCAAGCGCGATGGCCCGCCCGTCTTTGTCGTCACGGCCGACGTCGCGGATCAGCTGCTCGCGCCGGCGGGACTCCGGGCATCGGACATCCTGCGGTCCCAGCAGCAGGGCGACCGGGCGGCGACGTCCGGCACGTCGATGGCCCGGCCGCTTCCCGACCGCGCCCACATCGAGCTGCCCATCGGACGGGTCACCTCGGAATCGCACTCGCTGGTCGCACTCACGCCGGCACCGGCGGACGCGCACCGGCTCGTCATCTGGGCCGTCGCGCCATCCACATCGACGGGAAGCCGGAGCGCCGCGGATGTGTTGAGCGCGGTCGTGAGCGCGCTCGCCGGCCGCGACACGCCGCCATTGGCGTTCGTCGTGTTCGATCCCCGCGGTGATCCCGCGGCGAATGCGAAGGCCGTGCGCGCGGTCCTCGGGTCGGCGAGGATCGATGACGTGTTCGCCATTGGGTCGCTTGCCGGGTCGACCCTTCGGTTCATGACGGTCTACGCCGATCTCGTCGCGGCCGTCGACGACTACGCCGCGCGGTCGGGCGCACGCGCGACGCGGACCGCTGGGGTGGTGACCCCGAATTCGCCGGAGACCGGGGATCTGATGCGCGCAGCCGGCCTCACCGCGTTCGTGCAGGACCATTGGGTGCTCCTGTCGGGCCAAGGACCCGACACCGGCGACCAGGATCTACGAGCCGACGCGGCAGCGGTGCTCGGCTACATCATCGCCCGATACGCGGACCGCGCGCCGGAGCTGATCAGGTGACCTTCGTGACCCGCCTCGCGCGGGTCCCGCTCACCGTGCTCGTGCTCGGGCTCGTGTTCGCGGCCATCGCGCCCGCGGCGATGGCCAGCTACCAGGCATTCCAGCTCGCGCCGGGCATCGGCCCGTCCATTCGGGTCACCGGCACCGGGCCTGGCACCACCTTCAACCCGTTCGTTCCGACCATCGAGACCCAGTACCAGCTGCCGCTCGGGGACGTGATCGCCCAGGCCACCGTCCGCAGCTCCGCGCTGCTCGCCGGCGTCGCGGTGTTCTCACTCATCTTCGGCGTCCTTCTCGGGGTGACCGCGGCACTGGTGCGCCGGCGGGCATTGGCCAGCGGCGCCGTCCTCGGGACGACGAGCATCGTCGCGGCGATCCCGTCATTCTTCCTCGCGTACTTCCTGCAGATCCTGATCATCTTCATCGGTGGTGCGGCAGGGCACAGCGTGCTGCCGGTCTTCGGGTACGGACTGGACGGTCATCTCGTGCTCCCGCTGCTCGCCCTCTCGGCGCCCGCCGTGGCGACGACGGCCCAGCTGACCGCCGTGCGGATGGGCGAGGTCTTTGACGCCGACTTCATCACGACCGCGAATGCGAAGGGCCTGCTTCCGTCGTGGATCATCAAGGTCCATGTCCTTCCGCACGTGCTGCCGGTGTCACTCGAGGCCGTCGGCAGCGGATTGCGCGTGGCCGTCGCGAGCCTCCCGATCGTCGAGTACATCCTGCTGTGGAACGGGATCGGCTTCGTCGCCCTCCAATCCATCGCGTTACGTGATCCGGCCGCACTTACCGCATGCATGCTCGTGCTCGCGACGCTCTTCACCCTCTCCAGCCTGCTGCTCGACGTCCGCCGCACGCGCTTCCATTGAGACCGCCGCGACGCCCTGTGCTGGCGGCGGTGCTGTTCGCCGCTTGCACGTCGAGCGTTGCGCCGTCCGCGTCACCGAGCCTGCCGGCATCGACCATGGCTGCCGCCCCGACCAGCCGGTCCGATGCGCCGCCCGCGACCATCGTCGCGGGCTGGCGCCGCATCGGGGACATTCCGACGCCCCGCAGCGAGGTGGCGACCGCTGTCTTACGGGACGCGATCTTCGTCGTCGGAGGCTTCGGTGGTGGTCGGATCGTCGAGGCGTATGCCACCGATCGGACCGCGGGATGGGCCGGGCCGAAGCGCGACTATCCGCTCGAGGTCGATCACGCGATGGCCGCGGCGACGCTCGGGGACACCGGAAGTCTGTTCGTGATCGGCGGCAATGTCCAAGGGCAGCCGACCGCGCGCGTATTCAGGTTCGACGGCGATCGGTGGACCGAGCGGGCGGCAATGCCATTGCCACGAGCTCAGGCCGCCGCCGTCGCCGTCGCCGGCCGCATCTATGTCGTTGGTGGCGTCACGAGCGGATCTCGATTGCTGCCCGAGACCTTCGAGTACGACCCCGTGGCCGACCGCTGGCGGACGCTCGCCGCGATCCCCACCCCACGCGATCATCTCGCGGCGGCGGTGCTCGATGGCCGGATCTGCGCGATCGGCGGCCGGCAGCTGTCGCTGGACGCGAACCTCGCCGCGTTCGAGTGTTACGACGTGCCGTCGGAGCGGTGGGAGCGGTTGCCCGATGCGCCGACCGCGCGCGGCGGGATCGGCGCGGCGACCGTCGGGCGGCGGCTCGTCGTGATCGGTGGAGAGCAACGGAGCGGCACGTTCAAGCAGGTCGAGATCTACGACGCAGCGAGCAACACGTGGAGCCGGGGGCCTGAGCTGCCGACCCCGCGGCACGGGCTGGGGGTCGTGGCGGTCGGCACCACCGTGTACGCACTGACAGGCGGACCCACGCCTGGAGGCAGCCAGACCGTCGTCTGCGAGGCACTCACCGTCCCGTAGACTGACGCTCTTCCCGGGCGGGAGGGACGCGCTTTTGAGGGGGTCACATGGAGAAGCGTTCTAAGCGGATCCTTGGCATCGTCGGCGCGCTGGCCATCGCGCTCGCCGCATGCGGCGGCACCACGGGGACGAGCGGCGCGAGCGGCTCGCCGCAAGGCAGCGCCGCGAAACCGGACGTGAAGGTCGGGGTCGTCATCTCGCTCACCGGTGTCGGCAACGTGTATGGACCGACACAGAAGAACGGCGTCGAGCTCGCCGCACAGCGGATCAATGACGCCGGCGGCGTCAACGGGGCCAAGATGGTCCTGGTCATCGACGACGACCAGTCCACGACCGATGGCGGCGTGACCGCGTTCCGGAAGCAGACCAGCCAGGACCGCGTCGTCGCGATCCTCGGTCCGACGCTGTCGAACACGGCGGTCGCGGCGCATCCCGTCGCGCAGAGCGCGCAGACGCCGGTCATCGCGATCTCGAACACCGGCGATGGCATCGTCGGCAAGTGCACGTACGGGAAGTGCGACTACATCTTCCGCGCGTCGCTTGGTGAGTCGACGGCCATCCCGGCCACCGTGAACATCGCGAAGACGAAGCTGAACGTGAAGAGCGTCGTGCTCATGTATGCGCAGGACGACAAGTTCAGCTCCGATGGCTTCGCGATCTTCCAGAAGGCCCTCGCCACCGCCGGCATCACGGTCAAGAAGGAGATCGCCTTCTCGAAGACGGACGTCGATCTCTCGGCGCAGGTCACCGCCGCACTCGCGGAATCGCCCGATGCGATCATCGACAGCTCGCTCGCAGGCCCGGCGATCCTCGTCCTGAAAGAGGTCAACAGGCGCAAGCCCGGCATGCTCGTGATCGGCGGCAACGGCTTCAACACCCCCGCGATCATCACCTCGGCCGGTGCGGCGGCCGAGGGCGCGGTGTCCGGCGCGGCGTGGTATCTGGGCAACCCGGACCCGATCAACAAGGAATTCGTCGCCGCGTACAAGGCGAAGTACAACGTCGACCCCGATCAGTTCGCCGCGCAGGCGTACTCGGGTCTATACATCCTCCTCGATGCGCTCAAGCGCACGCCGACCGTGACGAGCGTGCTGCACGACAAGCTGCGCGACCAGATCGAGCTCACCACCGGCGTGAAGACGCCGCTTGGGGAGTTCTCGTTCAACGCCTCGCATGACGTCAACCAGAAGGTCTACGTCGTCCAGATCAAGAACGGAGCGTTCACTCCTTTGAATTAAGGGGCCCGGCGGGGCCGGCGTAGCCGGTCCCGCCGCACGGGGCCCGATCCGGCTGTCCCCTACGGTCGGCGTCCCGTAGTGTCGGCGCGTGGCGGACCAGATCTACAACGCGATCTTCATCGGCAGCATCTATGCGCTCTTCGCCCTCGGCTTCACCCTCGTGTTCAGCGTCCTCGACATCCTGAATCTGGCGCACCCGGCGCTGTTCACGCTCGGCGCGTTCACTGCGCTCTTCGCAATGCAGCAGGGTATGCCCGCGGCCGCCGCGGTGATCGTGGCCTTCGTCGTGTGCGGCATCGCCGGCGTCCTGCTCGACCGGATCGCGTTCGCCCCGCTGCGCAGGCGTAATGCGCCGCCGCTCTCGGCCATGATCTCGAGCATCGGCGTCTCGCTCATCGTCATCCGGCTCATCCAGCTGAAATACGGCCCGGATCTCCAAGCCTATCCCGCGGGGACGCTGCCGGCAGCGGTGTTCCCGATCGGCGGGCTGCTGGTGGACACGCTGCGCTCCGTGATCATCGGCCTGGCCGTCGTCCTCATGCTGGCGCTCACATACCTGGTCCGCCGTACCCAGCTGGGCCGGGAGCTCCGTGCGCTCGCCGAGAACCCTCGCGCGGCCCGGATCCTGGGCATCGACGTGGAGCGGGCGATCGCGGCGACGTTCTTCCTCTCGGCCGGCCTCGGCGGCGTGGCCGGGGTGCTGTACGGCTTCGCGACGAACTCGCCGTTCTCGCAGATGGGGCTCGCGTTCGAGCTCAAGGCGTTCGCCGTAATGATCGTCGGCGGGATGGGGAGCATCCCCGGGGCGGTCCTCGGTGCGTATCTGCTGAGCTTCGGCGAGATCGCGAGCCTCGCCTTCCTGCCGAGCGAGCTCCGCGACGCGTTCGCCTTCGGACTCCTGTTCGTCGTCCTCCTCGTCCGGCCGACGGGCATCCTGGGCCAGCGCGCGGTGGATCGGGTCTAGATGGACGATCTCCAGCAGTTCCTCGCGGCGTACCAGACGACGATCGGCTTCGTGGGGCTCAACGCGATGCTCGCCCTGTCCGTGTGGCTCACCCTGTACACCGGCCAGCTCACCCTCGGGAACGCGGCGTTCGCCGGGATCGCCGCGTACAGCTCGGCGCTCCTCACGATGAAGGCGGGCTTCCCGTTCCCGCTCGCCCTTGCGAGCGGTGCCCTGCTCGCCGCGCTCGTGTCGGTCCCGCTCGGCGCGACGGTGTTCCGCCTCCGCGGCGTCTACCTCGCGATCGCGACGCTCGCGTTCGGCGAGGTCGTCCGCGTCGCGATCCTCGCGATCCCGCTCACCGGTCGTGGCCAGGGCCTCGTGGGGATCCCGCCCAAGACCGAGGTCTGGCACATCTTCGCCTCGCTCGCCGTCGTGGCCATCGCGTGCGAGCGACTTCGCCGCTCGAACCTGGGCCGTGCGGCCGCCGCGATCCGGGAAGATGAGATCGCCGCCGCGAGCCACGGGATCCCGGTCCGACGGTTCAAGCTCGCCGCGTTCGTCCTCGGTGCGCTCATCGCCGGCTGGGCCGGCGGCCTCGCGGCGCATTTCGACTTCGCGATCCAGCCGGATGAGTTCGGCTTCGCTCGGGCAGTGCAGATCCTCGTGTTCGCGGTCGTCGGCGGCATCCCGAACGTGTTGGGACCGATCCTCGGCGCGCTCCTGTTCACCGCGCTACCGGCGGTGCTGCAGCCGTTGCAGGAGTACCGGGACATCTTCCAGGGCGCGATCCTCGTGCTCGTCATCGTGTTCCTGCCGCGCGGGCTCGCGACGCTGCTCGAGCTCCGGCGGACCATTCGCCTTCGGCGCGTTGGAGCTCAGGATGTTGCTTGAGACGACCGCGCTCACGAAACGCTTCGGCGGCGTGGTGGCGGTGAACGCGATCGACCTCGCGGTACCCGAAGGGCAGGTGTTCGGCATCATCGGCCCGAACGGGGCGGGGAAGACGACCCTCATCAATCTCATCTCCGGGCACTTCCGCGCGGACGGCGGCGCGATCCGGTTCGCCGGCGCGGACGTGACGCGGCTGCGTCCGGATCAGCTCGCGCGGCGTGGGATCGCGCGCACCTTCCAGTCCATCCGGCTGTTCAAAGGACTGAGCGTGCTCGACAACGTCCTGGTCGGCGGCTTCCTTCGGGGGAGCCCGATCGCACCCGCGCGGGCGCTGCTCCAGCGATTCGGCCTCGGCGCGCGCGCGGACGCGCTTGCCGGGGAGCTCGCGTACGGCGACCAGCGGCGCCTCGAGATCGCGCGCGCGCTCGCTTCGGAGCCGCGCCTCCTCATCCTTGACGAGCCCGCCGCGGGCCTGAACCCGACCGAGTCAGCCGCGCTGCGCGAGACCCTGAGGGCCCTCGCCGCCGACGGCATCACGATCATCCTGATCGAGCACGACGTGCGATTGGTGATGGGCGCGTGCGAGCGGGTCGCCGTCCTCAACTTCGGACGCAAGTTGGCCGAGGGCACGCCTGCTCAGATCCAGGGCGATCCGGCGGTGCGCGAGGCGTACCTCGGAGCGGACGATGCCTGAGCCGACGCTCGAGGTCCGGGACCTCGTTGTGCGCTACGGGGCGATCGAGGCCGTGCATGGCATCAGCTTCGACGTAGGCGAGGGTGAGGTCGTCGCGCTCATCGGGGCGAACGGTGCCGGGAAAACGAGCACGCTCGCGGCCATCTGCGGTCTCGTCCGCCCCGCGCGCGGCACCGTCCGCCTTTCCGGGCGCGATCTCGCCGGCGCGCCGGCCCATGCCGTCGTGCGGGCCGGGCTGATCCAGGTGCCTGAAGGCCGCGAAGTGCTTGCCCGCATGTCGGTGCACGAGAACCTGCTGCTCTCAGGCGCCGGCGACCCTACGCCGATGTACGACCGCTTCCCGATCCTCGCCGAGCGCCGCGCGCTGCCGGCCGGCAATCTGTCGGGGGGCGAGCAGCAGCTTCTCGCGATAGCCCGCGCGCTGCTGGCGAAGCCGCGGGTGCTGCTGTTGGACGAGCCATCGCTCGGATTGGCGCCCAAGATGGTCGCGACGGTCTTCGACGTGCTCGCCGAGCTCCGGGAGAACGGCACGACGATGCTGCTCGTAGAGCAGAACGCGCTCCGAGCGCTGCGCCTGGCGGATCGCGCGTATGTGCTCGAGCTCGGGCGGATCGGCCTTACCGGCACGGGCGCGGCGCTCCTGCGGGACCCGGGTGTCGCCCGCGCCTACCTCGGGGCGTGACCAGCGGATGGATGACGGCGGCTCATCCATTTGGTGGAGCGCGTTGGTGGAGCGCGCTTCGGTATCAGGTTATTGACGCCACGTGCCACCGGGCCGATGCCTGACGCGAAGGTGCGTTCGATAACGTGACCGTGTGAAGCGGTCGAGGTCGCGTGTCCTCATCATCGTCACGACGCTGGCCTTCGTGCTCGCGACCACGGGCGTGATCGCGATCTTCTTCGCGGCACCGGCGCAGGCGCACTCGAGCACGGTGACCGTCCTCGACGGTAGCGTGCTGGTGCGCCATCCGGGCTCGCAGTTCGCGCCGATCACGGATGGCGAGGTCGTGGGCGGGGGAGACACCGTGCGGACGGCCGGCGACAGCCATGGCGTCCTGACGTTCTTCGACGGCACGACGGTCGAGCTCGAGCCCGACACCGAGATCACGATCGATACCCTGCAGGCGAGCGCATCAGGCGACAAGGTCGTGGAGATCACGCAGGTGCTCGGGCGCACGTGGAACGTCGTGACGCATCTCGTGAGCTCGAATTCGCGGTACGAGATCAGGACCACGGCGGCCACGGCGGCCGTGCGCGGTACGGCGTTCCAGGTGGCTGTGTCCGCGGACGGCACCACGAGCACGGAGACCACCGAGGGGGATGTCTCGACCGCGGCGCAGGGCGCGGAGGTCCACGTGCTGCGGGGACAGCTGAGCGTCGTCTCACCGGGATCGCCGCCTCAGGCACCGCAGCCCGCGCCCGAGCCCGCTGTCACGATCAGGATCACCCTCGACGTCACGCAGAACGCGATCGTCACCGACGCTCACGGCCGCGCCGTCGGCGTGCAGAACGGTCTGCCTATCCGCTACATCCCGGGCTCGACCGTCGAGGTCGTGGGCGGCAAGCTCGTGGTCACGATCCCGAACGTGCAGCTCGGCGTGCTCAGCATGTTCATCCGGCCCGACCCGGCGCCCTTCGGCGGCTCCGTCCCTGCGAGCGTGACGGTGCAGACAGAGGTCATCCTGAAGGACCGGGGGATCGTGGCCAACAGCCTCACCACGCGGCCCGTCCGGAACGGCGCGGCGAAGGGCGCCGTCGTCGTCACCGCGACCGGTCTGCTGCTCGTCCCGGACAGCGACGCGCGTAACGTGCCCGCGCCGCACATCGGCAAGCCACCGGCTGGGCCTACTGGCATCCTTCCGATCTTCACCGCGCCAACGAGCTCGCCGCTCGTCACGCCGGCCCCGACCCTCCCTTCCGAGACGGTCAGCGGTGCGCTCGACATGACGACAGCCGCGTTCGTGCCGTACCAGTCGGGCGGCACGGCGACCGCACCGGTCAACGCTGGCGTGGTACCGATCGCGACGCTCGATCCCGTCTTCACGACCGCGAGCCCGTCGGCCACGCCGACTGCGACCGCGGCGCCCGCGGTCCCTCCGCTCGATCCCGTCCTCACCGTCGCGACGCAAGCTCCGACGCCAACGCCGACGCCCGCACTCATCCTCCGGAGCTTGGGCCCGGTCCTCACGATCGCGACGGCCACCCCCACGCCAACGGCGCCCGTTCTCCGGTCCCCGCCTCCGCTGATCATCGCGACTCCGACTCCGACTCCGACGCCGGCGCCGATCCTGCGCACTCTCGAGCCGCAGATCCTCACGATCGCGACGCCCACGCCCAGCCTGACCCCGGCGCCGCTCACGGTGCTCGATCCGATCGTGACGATCGCCACGCCCACGCCGACACCCACGCCGACGCCCACCAGCTTCTGCATCCTCCTCTGCTTCTAGCCGCACACTGACGCGCATGGCGCGCGCATTGGCGATCGTGAATCCGACCGCGGGCGGCGGGACCGCGCGCGCGGATGTCGATGCGGTCCTCGAGCGGCTCCGCGAGCGGTTCGAGACCATCGACGTCGTCGAGACGGCGCTCGAGCACCCGAGCGCCGCAGACCTCGGCCGGCACGCGGTCGCTGAGGGCTATGACGTGGCGATCGCGGCCGGCGGCGACGGAACGGTCAGCGCGGTCGCCGGCGCCCTCGTCGGCAGCAACGTCACGCTCGGCATCCTGCCGTTCGGCACGTTCATGAACATCGCGCGGGCGCTCGGGATCCCGAGGGACGACGCGCCCGCCGCGGCCGGGGTCATCGCGGCGTCGACGATGCGAAAGATCGACGTCGGCGAGGTGGGGGGCCAGGTCTTCTTCGAGGCCGCGGGCATCGGTCTCGACGCCGATGCGTTCAAGGCGACGCGGTCCGTCCAGCGCGGGGACCACGGCCGCGCACTCGCCACCCTCGGCGCGCTCGTGCGGCGGAGCGGCGTGCGCGTGCGGATCGACGTCGATGGCCGGATCGGGACCCATCGGGTGCTGCAGGCCGTCGTCAGCAACGGACCCTGGTATGGCTGGGGCTTCGAGGTCTCGCCGGACGCGCAGGTCGACGACGGCCGCCTCGATCTCGTGATCTTCGGCGAGAGCAAGCTGCGCGTGCTGCGGGAGATCGTCGCGGCGGCCGTGGGCCGCGATCGTCCGGCGAAGGGCCGCCGCTACCGGGGCCGGCGCATCACGCTGTCGGCAACGCGCGAGCTCACGGTCCATGCGGACGGCGTGGTGGTGGGGACCCTGCCCCAGACGTTCACCGTCCGGCGGGAGGCCCTACAGGTGTTCGCACCGCGTCCGAGCTGACCTGTCGCGTTGTTAGTCGGGCTCGAGGACCGTGGTGGCGGCGCGGTATGTGCCCAGCACCTGGACCCACGCGCAGCACGTCTTCATGAGCGCGATCGCTTCGGTCGCGGGTGTTCGGATCGGGTCGCCCTCGAAGTCCAGGTAGAAGACGTAGTCCCACGGCGCCGCGCGGCTGGGCCGCGACTCGATCTTCGTGAGCTGGAGCGCCGCGGTCGCGAAGGGCTGCAGGGACCGCGTCAGCGCGCCGGGAGTGTTCGCCGTCGCGTAGGCGAGGCTCGTCTTCCGCGGCCCTTCCCGGAGCGCTTCGGGAATGCGGCCGCCCGGGTACTCGTCGCCGCGGCGCGCGAGCGCGAAGAAGCGCGTGAAGTTGTCGGGGGTCGTTTCGATCCCTTCGGCCAGGACGGTGAGTCCGTAGCGCCGCGCGGCGCGCTTGCTCGCGATGGCGGCGACCGTCAGATCGTCGCCGGCCGCGACCTCGGCGGCGGCCCCGGCGGTGTCGTACGCGACGACCGATTCGATGCGGCGAGCGCGCAGGTAGTCGTCGACCTGTGCGAGCGCCTGCGGATGCGATCGGGCCTTCGTGATGCCATCCAGCGTCGCGCCCTCGCGCGCGAGGAGGCAATGGCGGACGCGCACGATCGCCTCGGCGATGATCTGGAGACCGGTGTGCCCGCGCAGGAGGTCATACACGTCGACGACCGAGCCTACGTGCGTGTTCTCCACGGGGACGACCGCCGCGCCGACAGCGCTCGACTCCAGCGCCGCGAACACGTCGCCGAACGTGCGCGATGGGACGGGCGTGTCGTCAGGGAATAGAGCGACCGTCGCAGCCTCCGAATACGCCCCGGCCTGACCCTGGTAGCCGACCTTCATCGCGGGTAGACGGCCGTCCGCCACTCCGCGTGGGACCGATCGTCGCCGCGCGCGATCGCCAAATATCGCTCGGCGATGGCGGTCGCGATGGGTCCGATGGCCCCGGCGCCAACGGGCCGGCCGTCGACCTTCACGCACGGCGCGACCTGCGCTCCCGTACCGCAGAAGAACAGCTCGTCCGCGATGAATAGCTCGGTGCGGTCGATCGACCGTTCCACGAACGCGTGACCGAGCTCCCCGGCGAGGACTCTGATCGTCTCGCGGGTGATGCCCTCGAGGATGTCGTCGGTGACGGGGGGTGTGATGAGGGTCCCGTCCCGCACCATGAACAGGTTCGAGCCGCCGCCTTCCGAGACGTGTCCGCCTGACGTGAGGAAGATCGCCTCCTCGGCGCCGTGCTCGCCGGCCTCGTCGACCGCGAGCGCGGTGTTGATGTACGCGCCCGTGACCTTGGCCCGGGCCGGGATCGCCTCGTCCGAGATGCGCCGCCAGCTCGTCGTGTGGGCCGCCAGCCCGCCGGTCGAGAGGTAGCCGCCCATCGGGAACGCGTAGATGCCGAAGCCGTCGCGCAGGCCGTGGAGCGCGACCTTCACGACGCGCGCGGCCTTGTACGCGAGCGGCCGCACGTACACGTCGCTCTTGAACGCGTTGCGCCGGAGAAG
>JBBQZK010000050.1:0-17428 GCA_038207785.1 Candidatus Limnocylindria bacterium
CGCGATCCGCATCTCGCTCGCGTCGCCGGACCAGATCCGGTCATGGTCGAGCGGGGAAGTCACCAAGCCGGAGACGATCAACTACCGCACGCTCCGTCCGGAAAAGGATGGCCTGTTCGACGAGCGGATCTTCGGTCCGACCCGCGACTGGGAGTGCTACTGCGGCAAGTACAAGCGCATCCGGTACAAGGGGATCATCTGCGACAAGTGCGGCGTGGAGGTCACACGCGCGAAGGTCCGTCGCGAGCGCATGGGTCACATCCAGCTCGCCTCGCCGGTGTCGCACATCTGGTTCTTCAAGGGCACGCCGTCGCGCCTCGGGATCCTGCTCGACATGTCGCCGCGCAACCTCGAGCGGATCCTGTACTTCGCGCTCTACGTCGTGACGCACATCGACGAGCACCAGAAGGAGCGGGTCCTGCAGACGATCGAGGAGGAGGCCGAAGGCAAGATCCGCCGCCTCGAGCAGACCATCTCCGACCGCACCGGCGCCGTCGAGAGCCGCGCGAACGCCGAGATCATGCGGATCCGCACCTCGACCGAGCAGAAGGTCCGCCAGCAGGAAGAGGAGCTCGCCGCCGAGCTCGAGACCCTCACCCAGGCCGCGACGCGCGTGAAGGAGTCGCTCGAGGAGTCGCTCCAGAAGGCCGCGCCGAAGGACATCGTGTTCAAGCCGACCGACCTCAAGATCGTCGAGAAGGGCGAGAACGTCACCCGCTCGATGCTCACGCAGCTCCAGCGCGCGCTCCAGAAGGAGACCGACCGCCTGGTCAAGGCCGGCCGGGCCGGCGAGGCCGGCTCGCGCACCGACGCCGACAAGCGCATCGCCGACATCCGCGCCCGCGCCGATCAGGACCTGAGCGTCGTCCGGCAGGAGATCGCGCCGGACGTGCAGCAGGTCCGCGATGAGGCGAAGGGCAAGCGCGACGAGGTCGACGCGATCAAGTGGATGCAGAACATGACGGAAACCGAGTACCGGCAGTACGCCGACAAGTACCGGTACTTCCGCGCGCAGATGGGCGCCGAGGCGGTCCTCGAGATCATCCGTCAGCTCGACCTCGAGAAGCTCGCGCTGCAGCTGCAGAACGAGATGCGCTCGACGACGGGCCAGCGCCGCAAGAAGTCCATCAAGCGCCTCCGCCTCATCAAGGCCCTCCTCCGCTCCGGCGCCTCGCCGGAGTGGATGATCCTCACCATCCTGCCGGTCATCCCACCGGACCTCCGCCCGATGGTGCAGCTCGACGGTGGCCGGTTCGCGACGTCGGACCTCAATGACCTGTATCGGCGCGTGATCAATCGGAACAACCGGCTGAAGCGGCTCCTCGAGCTCGGCGCGCCCGAGATCATCATCCGCAACGAGAAGCGGATGCTCCAGGAGGCCGTCGACGCCCTCATGGACAACGGCCGCCGCGGCCGGGCCATCTCCGGCACCGGCAATCACAAGCTGAAGAGCCTCTCGGACATGCTCCGGGGCAAGCAGGGGCGGTTCCGTCAGAACCTGCTCGGCAAGCGCGTGGACTACTCCGGCCGTTCGGTCATCGTCGTGGGCAACGACTTGAAGCTGAACGAGTGCGGGCTGCCCAAGAAGATGGCCCTCGAGCTGTTCAAGCCATTCGTCATGCGTCAGCTCGTGGAGCGTGGCCTCGCCCACAACATCAAGAGCGCGAAGCGCTACGTCGAGCGTGTGTCACCCGAGGTGTGGGATGTCCTGGAAGAGGTCATCAAGGACCATCCGGTCCTCCTCAACCGCGCACCCACGCTCCACCGCCTGGGCATCCAGGCGTTCATGCCCAAGCTCATCGAGGGCAACGCCATCCAGATCCACCCGCTCGTCTGCGAGGCCTTCGGGGCCGACTTCGACGGAGACCAGATGGCCGTGCACGTGCCGCTGTCGGCGGCCGCCCAGGCGGAGGCGAAGCACCTCATGCTCTCGAGCCGCAACATCCTGAAGCCGGCCGATGGCCAGCCCGTGGTCACCCCGCGACAGGACATGGTGCTCGGCTGCTACTACCTGACCCTCGACTCCAAGAACAAGGACCTGAAGCCGCGCCTCTTCGCCGACTACGGCGAGGTGCAGTCGGCCTACGACCTCGGTGTCGTGGGCATGCACGATCCGGTGAAGTTCCCGCACGACGGGAAGATCATCGACACGACCGTCGGCCGGGTCATGTTCAACCTGGTCCTCCCAGAGGACCTGCGTTTCGTGAACAAGACCCTCCGGCGTGACGCCATCCGCGACATCGTCATCGCCGTGTTCGAGAAGCACGGGAACGACGTGACGGCGGACGTCGTCGACAAGATCAAGAAGATCGGCTTCTCCGCGGCGACCCACGCCGGTGTCTCGATCTCCATCGACGACGTGACCGTCCCCGCGATCAAGGCGACGGCGATCGCCGCGACCGAGAAGAAGGTCGGCGAGATCGACCGCCAGTTCTCTCGCGGCCTCATCACCGAGGAAGAGCGCTACGAGCAGACGGTCAAGCACTGGACCGAGACGACCGAGACCGTCGTCAGCGCCATGATGGATTCGCTCGACAAGCGCGGCTCCGTCTACATGATGGCCACGTCCGGCGCCCGTGGTAACCCGCGCCAGATGGGCCAGATCGGCGGCATGCGCGGTCTCATCGCGGACCCGCAGGGGCGGATCATCGACCTCCCGATCCGTTCGAACTTCCGGGAGGGCCTCACCGTCCTCGAGTACTTCATCTCCACGCATGGTGGCCGCAAGGGCCTCGCCGACACGGCCATCCGCACCGCCGACTCCGGCTACCTCACGCGGCGTCTCGTCGACGTGGCGCAGGATGTCATCGTCCGGATGGAGGACTGCGGCGACGAGGACGGCATCTTCGTGAACGCCGAGGAAGTCGGCATGATCGAGCCGTTCCCCGATCGTCTGTTCGGCCGCGTGGCCGCCATGGACGTCGACGACCCGACGACCGGTAAGCGCATCACCTCGACCGGCGAGGACATCGACCGCGACACCGCGAAGCTCATCGCCGGAGCCGGCGTGAAGCGGATGCGGATCCGTTCGCCACTGTCCTGCCACGCGAAGCACGGGATCTGCCGCGCCTGCTACGGCCGCTCGATGGCCACCGGCAAGCTCGTCGAATCAGGCGAGGCCGTCGGCATCATCGCCGCGCAGTCCATCGGCGAGCCCGGCACCCAGCTCACCATGCGAACGTTCCACACCGGTGGCGTCGCGGGTGACGACATCACGATGGGTCTCCCACGCGTCGAGGAGATCTTCGAAGCCCGCGTCCCGAAGGGGCTCGCGGTCGTCGCGGAGATCGATGGCATCGCCGAGATCGTGCGCGACCCGGATGGGTCACGGAAGATCGTCGTTCGCAACATGCAGGAATACACGGTCCCCATCAGCGTCCCAGGCGGCTACGTCCTCAACGTCGAGGACGGCGCGCACGTGACCGCAGGCGAAGCGCTGGCCAAGCCCGAGCGCCGTACAAAGGGAAAGATCGACATGCCGTCGCCGGTCTCCGGCACGGTGCACGTGATGGGCGGTGGCCAGATCACGATCGCCATGCAAGAGGTCGAGGAGCGGATCTACGAGGTCGCCCACCAGGCGCGCCTCCGGATCGACAACGGCAAGCAGGTCTCGGCAGGTGATTTCCTGACCGAAGGCTCCGCGAACCCTCAGGACATCCTCCGAATCTCCGGCCGCGAGGCCGTCCACCGCTACATGGTCGCGGAGGTCCAGAAGGTCTACCGCAGCCAGGGTGTGACGATCAACGACAAGCACATCGAGATCATCGTCCGGCAGATGCTCCGCAAGGTCCGCATCGAAGAGCCAGGCGACACCGAGCTCCTGCCGATGGAGCTCTTCGACCGCTTCGAGTTCGAGGACATCAACGCCCGCACCATCGCCGCGGGTGGCGAGCCCGCGACGGCGCAGACGGTGCTCCTCGGTGTGACCAAGGCGTCGCTCTCGACGTCATCATTCCTCGCCGCCGCGTCGTTCCAGGAGACCACCCGCGTCCTCACCGAGGCCGCGACGATGGGTCAGAAGGACCGGTTGCTCGGACTCAAGGAGAACGTCATCATCGGCAAGCTCATCCCGGCGGGTACCGGACTCCAGTCCAGGCGTGATCAGCTGGACTGGATGCCGAAGCCGAAGGCCCTCGCGGGCCTCTTTGGCTCCGACGAGGACGAGGAGCTACCGACCGTGCCTGTGGAGGGGCTCAGTCTCGAGGATCTCGACGATGACGACGAGGACGAGGACACCGATACGGACACCGACATCCTCGACCTCGAAGGCCCGGACGGCGACATCAAGGAAGAGACCCCCGCCGCCGAGTAGCGATCCGCGTCACGCACGTTCGAGGAGGGCTGCCCAAGCTGAAAATGGGGCAGCCCTCCTTTCTATTCACCGCCATGCGCTTCTTGGGCCGCGACCAGGCGCCACACCGGCCTGGCGGGACCGGCATGCAGCCGCTTGGCCCAGCTCGAGTCCGCCGCCACGATCTCGGCGCTCGTCGCGCGACGCCAGTCGAGGACCCGCAGGCCGGCGCGGGCGTACGCCGGCCGGTCGAGCGAGCCTGGTCCGAGAGGCGTCGGGCCATCGCGGTCGGTGATAGATAGGAGCGCGGTCAGCATCCGCCGGTCCCCAGGACCCGGGCGAGGCCGGCGAGGAGCACCGGCGAGGGAGTGACCAAGCCCCGGAGCAGGGAGCCCCACGGGAAGCACACGGACAGCTCCGACACCGCGCCGTCGAGCTCGACGGGGAGGCACTCGGCCCTGGCGACGACGAAGAGCGCGTTGCCCGGAGCGTGCTGGGACGCCCGCCGCATGCGGGTCGGGTCCGCGTCCAGACCGATGACATCCACACCCGAGACTCCTCCCAGGACATCGGGGCGCTTGCGGGCCGCGCGGACGACCGAGCGACCGTCACCGGTGTGCCGAGATCGCACGAAACGGCCCGGTGGGCCGCCGCACGATGGTGGAATTAGCCGACGTCCACCTCGCTGAGCTTCCGGCCGTTCAACATTCGCATGTCGCGCAGTTTACGGGCGATCCGGCCCTCCGCGTTGACGGTCGGGACGCTGACCCGTCATACTTTCAGTCCGGCTGTCTTTCGAGACGGTGACCGCCTTCCCGAGCGGGGTAGGGCGGTCATTTCGCGCATCGGCCAGTCGCTTTTTGTGACATCGGCCGCGCTGCGCCGGGGGCCCTCGCCGCAAGGCAGGCGCCCTCGTCGGGGGAGTTGTCAGAAAACGCGGACCTGTGTATGGCGTGCGTTCGCGCGCGTCACACCGAGAAGGGAACGACGATGCCGACGATCTCGCAGCTGGTCCGCAAGGGCCGGAAGAGCCAGAAGCCGAAGGTGGACACGCCCGCGCTGCGCACGACCTGGAACTCGCTCGATCGCCGGTTCGTGCAGCTCCGCAAGGGCGCGCCCCAGAAGCGCGGCGTCTGCACGATCGTCCGCACGATGACGCCCAAGAAGCCGAACTCGGCGCTTCGGAAGATCGCCCGGGTGCGCCTCTCGAATCACATGGAAGTGACCGCGTATATCCCGGGCATCGGCCACAACCTCCAGGAGCACTCCGTCGTGCTCGTTCGGGGCGGCCGGGTGCCCGACCTACCGTCCGTGAAGTACCACATCATCCGCGGCACGCTCGACACCGCAGGCGTGAAGGATCGCATGCAGGGTCGTTCGCTCTACGGCGCGAAGAACCCCAAGGCGAAGAAGCGGCAGCCCAAATAAGTGCCACGCCGAGCTCGTCCGACCGACCGTCCGCGGCTGCCTGACCGTAAGTACGCGAACGTGACCGTGCAGCAGTTCATCAACAAGGTGATGCGCGACGGCAAGCGTTCGACCGCCGAGGGCATCGTCTACGACGCCGTCGAGCGCGCGGAGCAGGCGACGCGCAAGCCGGCGGTCGAGGTCTTCGAGACCGCGATGAAGAACGCGACGCCGCTCCTCGAGGTCAAGCCTCGCCGGGTCGGTGGCGCCACGTATCAGGTGCCGGTCGAGATCCCCGCCGCCCGCCGTGGCTCGCTCGCGATGCGCTGGCTCATCCAGTCCGCGCGCAAGCGGCCCGGCAAGTCGATGGCCGAGAAGCTCGCCGGCGAGCTGATGGACGCAATGAACAACACCGGCGCCGCCGTTCGCCGCAAGGAGGAGACGCACAAGATGGCCGAGGCCAACAAGGCGTTCTCCCATTACAAGTGGTAGCTGACGGGAGCACGCGGTCATGACCATCGAGACGAAGGCGATGAAGGCCACGCCCGGACGCGAGTACCCGCTCGAGCGGGTCCGCAACATCGGGATCATCGCCCACATCGACGCCGGCAAGACCACCGTGACCGAGCGGATCCTCTTCTACACGAAGAAGATCTACAAGATCGGCGAGGTCCACGACGGTGCCGCGACGATGGACTGGATGCCGCAGGAGCAGGAGCGCGGGATCACGATCACCGCGGCGGCCACCACGTGCTTCTGGGCGGATCACCGCATCAACATCATTGACACGCCCGGACACGTGGACTTCACGGTCGAGGTCGAGCGGTCGCTCCGCGTGCTGGACGGGGCCGTCACCGTGTTCGACGGTGTTGCCGGCGTCGAGCCGCAGTCCGAGACGGTATGGCGCCAGGCCGACAAGTACGAGGTACCCCGCATCTGTTTCGTCAACAAGATGGACCGGATGGGCGCGAGCTTCGAGCGCTGCTTCGACATGATCATCGACCGCCTCGGCGCCAACCCGGTCGCCATCCAACTCCCGATGGGCGCGGAGGCGAACTTCAAGGGGATCATCGACGTCATCGGGCGCAAGGCCCTGTTCTGGGAGCAGGACACCCCCGCCGAAGCGGTCGTGACGGACATCCCGGCTGAATATGTGGACGCGGCGAAGAAGGCCCACGACCTTCTGGTCGAGAAGGTCGCGGAAACCGATGACGACCTCATGCACAAGTACCTCGAGGAGCACGACATCACCACCGACGAGCTCATCAAGGGCCTGCGCGCCGCGACCATCGCGAACAAGATCGTGCCCGTGCTGTGCGGCGCCGCGCTGCGGAACAAAGCCGTGCAGCCGCTGCTCGACGCGGTCGTCGCGTACCTGCCGTCGCCCCTCGATGTCCCGCCGGTCACCGGCACGGACCCGAAGACCGGCGAGGAGCTCGTGCGCCGGCCGACGGACGACGATCCCTTCGCGGCGCTCGCGTTCAAGATCGCGGCCGATCCGTTCAGCGGCCGGCTCGCGTTCTTCCGCGTGTACTCGGGCACCATCCGCGCCGGCGACCAGGTCTACAACGCGACCAAGGACCGGAAGGAACGCATCTCCCGCATCGTCATGCTCCACGCCGACAAGCGCGAGGATGTGAGCGAGGTCGGCGCCGGCGAGATCGCCGCCGCCATCGGCCTGAAGCAGACCTTCACCGGCGACACGCTGTGCGATCCGGACAAGCCGGTCATCCTCGAGGCCATCAAGTTCCCCGAGCCGGTCATCCAGATCGCCGTGGAGCCCAAGACGAAGGCCGACGAAGAGAAGATGTCGCTGGCCCTCGCCAAGCTGGCCGAGGAAGACCCCACGTTCCAGGTGAAGACGGATCCCGACTCGGGGCAGACGCTCATCGCGGGGATGGGCGAGCTGCACCTCGAGGTCATCGTCGACCGCATGTTCCGCGAGTTCAAGGTCGCGGCGAACGTCGGCCGGCCACAGGTCGCGTATCGCGAAGCCATCACCAAGAAGGCCGAGGGCGAAGGCAAGTACGTGAAGCAGTCCGGGGGCAAGGGCCAGTACGGGCACGTGGTCGCCGACTTCGAGCCGCTCGAGCGCGGCGCGGGCTTCGAGTTCGAATGGAAGGTCAAGGGCACGGGCCTCTCGAAGGAATGGGCGAAGGCCATCGAGGCGGGCATCCGCGAGGCGCTCGCGAACGGGATCATCGCGGGCTATCCGATGGTCGACCTCAAGGCGATCGTCACGGACGGCTCGCAGCACGAAGTCGACTCCAACGAGATGGCGTTCAAGATCGCCGGCTCGATGGCGCTGAAGGCGGCGGTTCCGAGGGCGGGCGCGGTCATCGTGGAGCCGGTAATGAAGGTGGAGGTCGTCGTGCCCGAAGAGTTCATGGGCAACATCATCGGCGACCTCAACTCACGCCGGGGGTCGATCAACGGGATGACCGAGCGCGCCAACGCGCGGGTCATCAACGCATTCGTCCCGCTCGCGACGATGTTCGGCTACGCGACCGATCTGCGGTCGGCGACCGAGGGTCGAGGCGTGTACTCGATGGAGTTCGATCACTACGAGACGCTTCCCGCGCACATCGCAGCCGAGATCATGAAGGGCAAGTAGAGGGGGCTTAGGAAATGGCAAAGAAGAAGTTCGAGCGCAACAAGCCGCACGTGAACGTCGGGACCATCGGTCACATCGACCACGGCAAGACCACGCTCACGGCGGCGATCACCAAGACCCTCTCGCTGAAGGGCGGGGCCGAGTTCCGGGCCTTCGACACGATCGACAACGCGCCCGAAGAGAAGGAGCGCGGGATCACGATCTCGATCGCGCACGTCGAGTACGAGACCGCCAACCGCCACTACGCGCACGTCGACTGCCCCGGACATGCCGACTACATCAAGAACATGATCACCGGCGCGGCCCAGATGGACGGGGCGATCCTGGTCGTCTCGGCCGCGGACGGCCCGATGCCCCAGACCCGCGAGCACATCCTGCTCGCCAAGCAGGTCGAGGTGCCCTCCATCGTGGTGTTCCTGAACAAGGTCGACATGGTCGACGACGAGGAGCTGTTGGAGCTCGTCGAACTCGAGGTCCGCGAGCTGCTCTCCAAGTACGGCTTTCCCGGCGACGAGGTCCCGATCATCCGGGGCAGCGCGCTCAAGGCCCTCGAAGGGCCGGCGAATGCCGAGGATCCGGCATACAAGCCGATCTTCGAGCTCATGGAAAAGGTCGACTCGTACATCCCGACCCCGGTCCGCCAGAAGGACAAGCCGTTCCTGATGCCGGTCGAGGATGTCTTCGGGATCAAGGGCCGCGGCACCGTGGCCACCGGCCGGGTCGAGCGCGGCGTCGTGAAGGTCGGCGAAGAGGTCGAGATCCTCGGGATCCGCGACGCCCGCAAGGTCGTCGTGACCGGGGTCGAGATGTTCCGCAAGCTGCTCGACCAGGGCGAGGCCGGCGACAACGTCGGGCTGCTCCTGCGCGGGATCGAGCGCGAGGACATCGAGCGCGGCCAGGTGATCGCCAAGCCCGGCTCGGTGAAGCCGCACACGAAGTTCCAGGCCGAGGTCTACATCCTGACCAAGGAGGAAGGCGGCCGCCATACGCCGTTCTTCAACGGTTACCGGCCCCAGTTCTACATCCGCACCACCGACGTGACCGGCTCGGCCGAGCTCCAGCCGGGCGTCGAGATGGTCATGCCCGGGGACAACACCAACCTCACCGTCACCCTGATCACGCCGATCGCCCTCGAAGAGGGCCTCCGGTTCGCCATCCGTGAGGGCGGCAAGACCGTCGGCGCGGGCGTCTGTACGAAGGTCATCGAATAATGGCGAAGCAGCGGATCCGGATCCGGCTCAAGGCCTACGACCACAAGCTGATCGACCAGTCCGCGGCGCAGATCGTCGAGACGGCGCAGCGCACTGGGTCGACGGTGACCGGGCCGGTCCCGCTGCCCACCCGCATCGAGAAGTTCACCGTGATCCGCAGTCCGTTCATCTACAAGGACTCGCGCGACCAGTTCGAGATCCGGACCCACAAGCGGCTCATCGACATCAACGATCCATCGCAGAAGACGGTCGACGCGCTCATGAAGCTGAACCTTCCCGCCGGCGTAGACATCGAGATCAAGCTCTAGACCGCAGGTAGGACGAACGAAAATGACCGACGAAACCAAAACCGAAGAGCCGACCGACGCACCGCCCGTCGCCGAGACGGCGCGCGGCGAGCAGGCGCCCCACATCGGGAAGCCGCTCATGCTCGGCCGCAAGATCGGCATGCTCCAGCACTTCCGGCCCGACGGGTCGGCCGTGGCCGCGACCGTCATCGCCGCCGAGCCGAACATCGTGACCGCGGTCCGGACCAAAGAGCGGGACGGCTACACCGGCCTCCAGCTCGGCTACGGCACCGTCGACAAGAAGAAGCTGCAGAAGGCGCGCCTCGGACATCTCAAGGAATCCGGCGCGACGGTGCAGCACCTCCGCGAGGTCCGTCTCGATTCGGTCGACGGGTTCAAGACCGGTCAGGCCATCGGCGTTGAGCGCTTCGCCGCCGGCGACAAGGTCCACGTGGTCGGCGTGTCGAAGGGCAAGGGCTTTCAGGGCCCGGTCCACCTGCACCATTTCTCGCGCGGCCCCAAGTCCCACGGCTCCGACCATCTGCGCCGCCAGGGCTCGGTCGGTTCCGGCACGACGCCCGGTCGGGTGTGGAAGGGTCTGCGGATGGCCGCGCACCAGGGCGCGAACCGCGTGACGGTCAAGAACCTCGAGATCCTGCGCGCGGACGCCGACCGGTCGCTCCTCGTGATCGCCGGCGCCGTCCCCGGTGCGCGCAACGGCATCGTCATGGTGAGGAAGGCCTGATGGCCGAGAAGAAGACGACGGCCAAGAAGGTCGTCGCGAAGAAGGCGACCGCGCCGAAGGCGGAGAAACCGCTGCCGGCGAAGGGTGCGTCGAAGAAGGCCGATGCGAAGCCGCTGAAGCGCGCGGTCGCGCGTCCGGCCACGCGAACGACGACCCCTCGGCCGCAGCCACGCGCCGAAGCGCCGAGGCGCGAGCCGCGCGAGAAGATCGAGTCGAAGCCGCTGCCGACCGCGCCGGCCGGCCATGCGCCCGTGATCGCCGCGGACGGCAGCTCGTCAGGATCCGTCGAGCTTCCGGCGTCGCTCGGGGCATCGAAGAAGCGCACCGGTGTGCTGTTCCAGGCCTTCCAGGCTGCGCGCGCGAATGCCCGCCTGGGCACCGCCGCGACGAAGAACCGGGCGCGCGTCGCCGGCGGCGGCGCGAAGCCGTGGCGCCAGAAGGGCACCGGCCGCGCCCGTCAGGGATCGACCCGCGCGCCGCACTGGCGCCATGGCGGCGTCGTCTTCGGCCCGAACGGCCGCACGTACTGGCAGCGGATCCCCGAGCGCATGCGCAAGGCCGCGTTCGGCGAAGCGTTCGCATCGCGCGCGGCCGAAGGCCGCGTCATCGTGTTCGATCAGATCGGCGGCTTGTCGGAGCGGCCGCGCTCGGCTGAGGTGTTCGACTGGCTCGCGCGCATCGGCGACACCGGCAAGACGCTGATCGTCGGCGCCGACCTCAACGAAGGCCATGGCCGCGCGATCGCGAACCTCTCCGGCGTCGAGATCCGCTCGGTCGGGTCCCTTCGTCTCGTCGATGTCCTGGGCGCGCAGACGGTCCTCGTGGCCCGTCCGGCGCTCGTGCTCCTTGCCGCGCGCGCAGACGTCGCGGCGGTCAAGAAAGGACTGACGGCATGAGAGGCGATCTCGTTCTGGTCCGCCCGATCATCACGGAGAAGTCCATGACCGGCACGAACTCCGGTCGCTACACCTTCGCGGTGGCGAAGAAGGCGACGAAGCAGGAGATCGCGCAGGCTGTCGCCGAGTCGTTCAACGTCGACGTCGTCGCGGTCAACACGCTGACCGTGCACGGCAAGTCGAGGCGCATCGGCAAGAAGACCGGCAAGCAGTCCGACTGGAAGAAGGCCGTCGTCACGCTCGCCGAGGGCCAGCGCATCGAGCGCTACTTCGTGGAAGGGGTGTAACCGGATGCCGCTCAAGAAATACAAATCCGTCACGCCCGTCCGCCGCTATCGCCAGACCGCGGACTTCTCCGAGCTCACGAAGAAGCCCGCGGAGAAGCGTCTGACGGAATCGAAGGACCGGACGGGCGGCCGCAACGCGAAGGGCCGTGTCACCATGCGCTACCGCGGCGGCGGCGAGAAGCGCCGCTACCGGATCATCGACTTCAAGCGCAACAAGGACGGGATCCCGGCGAAGGTCACCGCCATCGAGTACGACCCGAACCGCTCGGCACGCCTGGCGCTCGTCGTCTACACGGACGGCGAGAAGCGCTACATCCTGGCGCCGCTGGACCTGAAGATCGGCGACAGCGTCATCTCAGGACCGGAGGCCGAAGCGCGTCTTGGTAACTGCATGCCGCTCGAGAACATCCCGACGGGCACGCAGATCCACGGGGTCGAGCTCCAGCCGGGCCGCGGCGCGCAGCTCGTGCGTTCCGCGGGTGGCGTCGCCCAGCTCGTCGCCAAAGAGGGCGACTACGCCCAGGTGCGGCTGCCCTCCGGCACGATCCGGATCATTCACGTCAAGTGCCGCGCGACGGTCGGCCAGCTCGGGAACATCGAGCACGAGAACCAGAAGATCGGCGGCGCCGGTCACAAGCGGCACATGGGCCGCCGCCCCCAGGTCCGTGGCGTCGTCATGTCGCCACGTGACCACCCGCATGGCGGTGGCGAGGCCAAGTCCCCGGTCGGCGGGATGGCGCAGACCCCGTGGGGCAAGCCGGCGATGGGTCTGAAGACGCGCAGGAATCCGCGCACCGACCGCTTCGTGATCAAGCCGCAGAAGAAGAGGGGCAAGTAAGTGAGTCGCAGCGTCAAGAAGGGTCCGTTCATCGAAGCCTCGTTGAAGAAGAAGATCGAGGCCCTCAACACCCGTAATGAGAAAAAGGTGGTGAAGACCTGGTCGCGCGCCTCGGTGATCCTGCCGATGATGGTCGGCCACACGATCGCCGTCCACGACGGTCGTCGCCACGTGCCGGTGTTCATCACCGAGAACATGGTGGGCCACCGGCTCGGGGAGTTCGCCGCGACGCGCACGTTCAAGGGCCACGGCCGCGGTGCCGCGGCGGAGACCGCGACCACCGTCAAGGCGGGCGCATAGATCATGGAAGTGAAGGCGAGCGCCAGGTTCCAGCGCGTCTCGCCGCGGAAGGCCCGCTTGGTGACCGATCTGATCACCGGGAAGTCCGCGGAGGAGGCGATCTCGATCCTCGAGCACCTGCCGAAGGGCTCGGCGATCACGATCGGTCGCGTGGTGCGCTCAGCCGTCGCGAACGCGGAGAACAACTTCAATCTGACGCTCGAGAACCTGTACGTCAAGCGCGCGATGGCTGACGAAGGTCCGCGGATGAAGCGCGTGTGGATGCGAGGTCGCGGCCGCCGCGATGTGAAGCTGCACCGCACCTGTCACATCACCGTGATCGTCGACGAGAAGGAGGCTTAGAGATGGGACAGAAGGTCCACCCGATCGGGTACCGGCTCGGATTCACGAAGACGTGGAACGCGAAGTGGTTCGCGGAAGCGAAGAACTACCGCATCCTCCTGAAGGAGGACATCGCGATCCGGACCACCATCCGTGGCCGGCTGCGCGACGCCGCCATCGCCCGCATCGACATCGAACGCTCGACCAACCAGGTGACGGTGACGATCCAGACCGCCAAGCCTGGCGTCGTCATCGGCAAGGGCGGCGCGAAGGTCGAGGAGCTTCGTCAGGCCCTCGGCAAGACCACGGGCAAAGCGGTCAAGGTGAACATCTTCGAGATCCGCTACCCGGAGCTCGACGCGAACCTCATCGCGGAGAACGTCGCGCAGCAGCTCGAGCGGCGCGTGTCGTTCCGCAAGGTGCTGAAGCAGACCGTCTCGCGATCCATGAAGGCCGGAGCGAAGGGCGTCCGCGTCGCGGTCGCCGGCCGCCTCGGCGGCGCCGAGATGTCACGCCGCGAGTGGGAGCGCGAGGGTCGCGTCCCGCTGCACACCCTGCGGGCCGACATCGAGTTCGGGCGCGCGATCGCGAAGACCACGTACGGCACGATCGGCGTGAAGGCCTGGATCTACAGGGGCGACATCGAGCCGGCGCCGCGTCAGGTCTCGCAGAACGCTCCGGCCGCCGCGGCGCGGCCCGCCGTCCTCGGCGCCCCGGCCGGTGGGGCACCGGCACCCGTCGCGCCGGCGGCCATCGCTCCGCCGGGAACGCCGTAGATGCTGCAGCCCAAACGCCTCAAGCACCGGAAGTTCCAGCGTGGCCGCATGAAGGGCACGGCGTCGGGCGGCGCGTTCATCGCGTTCGGGGACTACGCCCTTCAGGCGCAGGAGCCCTGCTGGATGACCGCACGCCAGATCGAAGCCGCGCGTCGCGCGATCGTTCACCACCTGAAGCGCGGCGGGAAGGTCTGGATCCGGATCTTCCCGGACAAGCCGGTGACCAAGAAGCCGGCCGAAGTGCGGATGGGCTCGGGCAAGGGCGCGCCCGATCACTGGGTGGCCGTCGTGAAGCCGGGCCGGATCCTCTTCGAGCTCGCAGGCGTCGATGCCGGACTGGCGAAAGAGGCCATGCGCCTCGCGTCGTACAAGCTCCCGATCAGGACGAAATTCTTGACCCGCGAGGGTGCGGAAGGTGAGAGCAGTGCAACTGAAGGACATGCGGCGGCTGTCTGATACGGAGCTCGCGGATGAGCTCAAGAACGCGAAGGAGGAGCTGTTCAACCTCCGGTTCCAGCTGGCCACCCGCCAGCTCAAGAACTACCGCGGCGTGCCGGCCGCGCGGAAGCGCATTGCCCGCGCGCTCACGGTGATGGACGAACGGAAGACTGAGGCGACGAATGGCTGAGAAGAAGACGACGAGCAAGACGCAAGCGGCGCAAAAGGGAAAGCCGGCCGTAGGCGCGGAAAAGAAGACCGTGGCGAAGTCGGCTGCGCCCAAGAAGACGACCGAGAAGCCAGCGGCGGCCCCGAAGAAGGCGACCGCCGCGAAGACGCCCGCGCAGCGCAAGACGACCGCGGCCAAAACGACGGCCGCGGCCACGCCGAAGCCGGCGGCGCCCGCGGTCAAGCGCGCGCGTCCGCTCCGGCGCGCCCAGGTCGCGCAGGGCTCGGCGCAGGATGCGCCGGCCCACTCGTGGCGGCGCTCGCGCCGTCGCACCCGCGTCGGGCTCGTCACCTCGGCGAAGCAGCCGCACACCGTGACGGTCGTCGTCGAGCGCATGCGCGAGCATCCGTTGTACAAGAAGGTCATCCGCCTCCGGAAGAAGTACGCGGCCCACGACGCCGCCGGTGACGTGAGGGCCGGCGATCTCGTGCGGATCCAGGAAAGCCGCCCGTTCAGCGCGACGAAGCACTGGCAGGTTGTCGAGGTCCTCTCCCGGGCCGGCGAGGCCGGCGCAGCAGCGCCGCGCGCCGCCGACGTGGAGAAGTACCTCGAGGAGGCCGAGGGCGTCGACACCATCCTCGCCCCGCAGCGGGAAGAGAAGCCCGAGCCCGTGGCCGAAGGGACCCCAGAGTGATCCGGCCCTACACCCGCGTCCGCTGCGCGGACAACACCGGAGCCCGCGAGCTCTCGGTGATCCGCGTGCTGGGCAGCTCCACGGGCACGAGCGCGTCGATCGGCGACGTGTTCATCGCCGCCGTGAAGCAGGCCATCCCGAACGCCCAGGTGAAGAAGGGCGATGTCGTGCGGGCGGTCGTCGTGCGGCAGACGAAAGAGATGCGGCGCGCGGATGGATCGCTCATCCGCTTCGACGACAACGCGGCCGTCCTCCTGACGCCGCAGAACCAGCCGCGCGGCACCCGCATCTTCGGACCGGTGGCCCGCGAGCTTCGCGAGCGGAACTTCATGAAGATCGTCTCGCTCGCCCCGGAGGTCCTGTAGAGGATGAAGATCAAGAAGGGCGACCTGGTCATGGTCCTTGGGGGCAAGGACCGGTACGACCGCGGCAAGGTGCAGGACGTCGATCCGCGGAAGGGCACCGTGACCGTGCAGGGCGTGAACACGGCCAAGCGCCACACGAAAGCCAATCCGAACAAGAACGTGAAGGGCGGGATCATCGAGCAGCTCGTGCCGCTCTCGATCGGCAAGGTCATGCTCATCTGCCCGCACTGCAACAAGCCGTCGCGGATCGGCTATCGCGTCGAGGACGGCTCGAAAGAACGGTTCTGCAAGAACTGCGGCCAGGGCCTGGCGACGGAAGGGGCGGAATAGATGACGACCGAAGTCAGCGCCCCCAAGGCACCGCGGCAGACCTCGCCCTCGAAGCGCAAGTCGACGACGGCGGCGCCGCAGGCGACATCCAGCGGCGCGATGCCGAAGGTCGCGAGCCTCCTGCAGGAGCGGTACGAGAAGAGCGTCAAGGACGAGCTGCGCAAGCAGTTCAGCTACAGCAACGTGATGCAGGTGCCGCGGATCGAGAAGATCGTCCTCAATATCGGCATGGGCGAGTCCATCGGCAACGCGAAGACGATGGACGCGGCCGCCAACGACCTCGCGATGATCACGGGCCAGCGTCCGGTCGTCACGAAGTCGCGGAAGGCGATCTCGAACTTCCGCCTGCGGGTCGGGATGCCGATCGGGCTCAAGGTGACCCTGCGCGGCCCGCAGATGTGGCACTTCCTCGAGAAGCTGGTCACGGTCGCGCTGCCCCGCATCCGTGACTTCCAGGGGATCCCCGAGCGCAGCTTCGACGGACGCGGCAACTATTCGCTGGGCCTCAAGGAGCAGCTCGTGTTCCCGGAGATCGAATACGACAAGATCGACCGCCTGCGCGGCCTCGAGGTCACGATCGTGACCACGGCGAAGACCGACGAGGAAGGGCGCGCCCTCCTCAAATCGCTCGGCATGCCATTCCGCACGCGCGACGCCCAGGGGGGAAGCTAGATGGCGAAGCTCAGCCTGATCCTCAAGTCGCAGAAGACCCCGAAGTTCAAGACCCAGGGGTACCACCGGTGCCTGGTCTGCGGGCGAGCCCGCGGCTACATGCGGAAGTTCGGCCTCTGCCGGATCTGCTTCCGCGAGCGCGCGCTCATCGGCGAGCTGCCGGGCGTGACGAAGTCGAGCTGGTGAGACCGACCGTGATGAGCGAAACCTGCCGCTGGGGCATTCTCCAGCGCAGCTGGAGATTGAATACACGATGACGACAGAGATGCCGACGACGACGACCCCGGAAGCGCAGCCTCCGCGCCCCGAGCGCGCGGAGGGCGACGCCCCGCGTCCCCGTCGCGTGATCGTGCCGAAGGCCCGCCGCCCGCGCGGCGTGGCGGTGAGCGACCCGGTCGCGGACATGCTCACTCGGGTCCGGAACGCGTCGAGCGCGCGCCACGAGACCGTCATGATCCCCTCCAGCCGGATCAAGATCGAGATCGCGCGCATCCTGAAGGCCGAAGGGTTCATCACCGGCTACTCGACCGAGGCCGCCGGCGAGCGGAAGGCCACGAAGGAGAGCGAAGTCCTTCCGGCCGGCACGCAGCTCGTGGTGAAGCTCAAGTACATCGGCGGCAAGACGTCCGCTGTCTCCGGGATCCGACGCATCAGCCGGCCGGGTCTGCGGGTCTACGCGCGCAAGACCGAGATGCCGCGGGTCCTCGGTGGCCTGGGTGTCGCGATCGTCTCGACGTCGTCCGGCCTCATGACGGGCCGCGAGGCAGAGCGCAAGGCGCTCGGCGGC
>JBBQZK010000051.1:0-17020 GCA_038207785.1 Candidatus Limnocylindria bacterium
GTCGGTACATGAGCCTCGAGTACCTCGCGAAGCCGCTCGTCGCTATCGACGACGAGACCAAGATGCTGGAGGTGGCGAGTTAGAGTGCGCGCTCAGAGGATCGCGCGGTGGTTCTCATACACCACGACCGCGGACGTGGCCGAAGAGGATTAGGGTCGGTGCTGGGGCTGGCAGCCGCGAGAGCCGACCAGTCTGATCAGACAGCGTGAATGCCGGGGCTTGTGTGCCAACCGCGAGCCCGTCGCGAGTTCTGCTCTCGCTTGACCCGAGGTACATTTCGCCCAGTTGGCGATATAGCAGCAAGACCATCCCCGCGAGCACGATGACTACGGTCCAGAGGACGACGTAGCTGACGAGCAACGCTCCACTCACTTGCTCACCTCCATTCGGCGCGGGACAGGCAAGGCTTCGTCCGATCGAACGGGGGGCCTGATGGGCTCGCTTAGGGAGTCACTGAATTGCTCATACGCATCGAGGGTGGCGTCGGCCTGATTCCAGAGCAGCAACAGAAGGACTGCGGCAAGCGCCGAAATCGCGACCGCCCAACCATCGTCCGTCGAGGCGAGCAGGTGTACGACGGAGACACGTGAGGATCCGGGCCACGTGGCGCTCAGGGCGGCGACGGCGATGACCCCGTTCTGGAGGACGATCTTCCAACTGATTCGCCGCGGACTCAGATCCCCCAAACAGCCGCATTCGTGGATACGACCTCGCACCAGGTTCATACCTATCGCCGCTGAGAACACGACCAGAAGCAGGGCCATTAGGGCGGTCGCGGCTTGGGCGGTGGCAGGAATGAGGCTCGCGACACCGACAGCTATTTCGACCGGGGGTAACGTTCGCGCGAGAGGATTCGCTAGCCGTGAGGGGATGAGTTCATACCGTTCGATGGCCCGGGCGAACGCCGCGTGGCCGACTAGGAGCTTCGCGAGGCCGGAAACGACAAAGAAGAGCGCAAGCGCTATCTCTACGCCGATTCGGAGTTCGCCCGTACTCCACTCGGTCAAAGTGATTCACCTCTTGGACCGCGCTACGACGCCTCGCGAATGTGCTTGTGATTAAAACCCAACTGCGGGTTCTGTCAGCCTGTACTTTGGGATAGGGTCGGGCCGTGGCTCTGACACGCCGCGAGGTCGAGATTCTGCGGCTCGTTGCGAGAGGATGGACCTCACAGGAAATCGGCGACGGTCTAGGGATCTCTGAGGTCACTGTGAAATGGCATATTGGGAACTCGATGCGCAAGCTTGGTGCGTCGAGCAGAGCCGAGGCGGTCGCGACCGCGCTTCGGCGTGGGATCCTCTGACGTCCAGTCCGGCCGTGGTGCCCCTGCGGGCGGTCACCAGCGGTCACCAGCGGGAGGAGGCTGCGGCGACCTGCACGTCGAGGTTCCCGACGCGGGCCCCAGTCGGATCACCATGCGGCACGAGCACCCGCTTCCTCACGGCGTGATTTCTGGGCCCACGACGGGGAGGCGAGTCGGGTCAGCGCGCGTCGCGTGGTGCAAGCCCGGGCCGAGAGATGGGAGGTACGCAGTCACTCCGGCAGTGAGGCCCGCACTAGCGCGGAGTGTTCGAACGGTGTGCTCATCGATTGTTCTTTTGGCGTTCGTGGGCAGAACGCGGTCGATCCGGATTCGGTCGCAAAGGCGGCGGAACGCGACCTGACTTCACTCTCCCGGTGCGGGGACCGGGAGAGCTCCCTGGTGCGCCAGCTCGCGAACTACCGCTACCTGACCGGATCGCACATCGAGCGGTTCCTGTTCGACGGGACGCCGATCACCCCCGGGTCCCGGGCGGTCCTCACCCGCCGGGTCCTCGGCCGGCTGAAGCGCCAGGGGCTGATCCAGGAGACCCCGCGGCTGGTCGGGCCCGCCGGCGGCGCCGGGCGCCTGGTGTACTTCCTCACCGCCGCCGGGTACGCCCAAGCGCGGTCGCTCGATCCAGGACTGCCGACCCACAAGCCGCTCGGCGGCATCGCGCTCATGGGCCACGGCCTGATGTGCGCCGAGGTCGCCCTCGCCTTCCACCGGGCCGCCGCCGCGCACCCGGACCACGCGATCGTTGACTGGGCCTGCGACTGGCAAGCCGCGGCGCGGCTCGGCGCGACCTACGTCGTTCCCGATGCGCATTTCGTGTACGGCGCGGGCGACGTCGAGCTCGAGGGGTTCATCGAGGTCGACCTCGGGACCGAGGGCTCGCGGGTCTTCGGCCGCAAGATCGGGCGGTACCTCGAGCTCTGGCGGGACGGCCGCTGGGGCCAGCAGCTGCGCTGCTGGCCCGTGATCCTGACGATCACGACGACCGCCCTGCGGGCGACCGCGCTTCGGCGCGTCACGACGACCGTGCTCGAAGGAGCCTTCGATGCGGATCGGGTCGCGGCCGGGACGGAGTTCTCATTCGCGACGCTTGCGGACGTCCTCGGTCCGAGCGGGCCACTCGGGCCGGTCTGGCACGTCGCCGGTGGGACCGCGGTGCGTCGGCTGTTGCCGGACGATGCAGCGGCGGTCGGCCGGTGAGCCCGACGGCGGCATTCTCGGCTGTAGAGTCGTGGTGCCTGTTCGCCCGTTCCGGAAGGAACCGTGATGCGTACCTTTCCAACACCAAGACGGCATACCCGCGAGGACGCGATGCGCGCTAAGACCGCACCGCTCCTCACCGCGGTGCACAGCTACCTCCTCGCCAAGACAAAGCTGAGCCCACGCACGAAGGCTGGCTACCTCACCTCGCTGTCGTGCTTCATCCGCTGGCTCGCTGGCGATCTGCGGCGTGAGATCACGATCGCCGACCTCACCGCGGATAACGTGAACGCGTATCTCAACGCGCTCCTCCGGCCGAGCCCTGACAAGCCGAAGGGCAAGGCCCGGATGGCCCACAACACCGCGCTCGACGTCAAGGCGTTCGCCAACTGGCTCGTCCAACGCGGGATCATCGCGACCGACGACTTCGATTTCGGCAACGTCGAGATCCCTCGCGTGAGCAAGGACGGCCGGCCGACGCTCCTCGACCGCGACCTCATGACGACCCTCGCCGTGGCGAGGAAGGCCGGACCGCGCGCGTATTGCGCCTGGACCCTCATCCTCGGCCACGGCTTCCGGCTCAATGAGCTCCGCTGCGCGGAGCTCGCGGACTTTGATTTACGGGCCGGCACCGTGACCATCCGCGGCGAGACCTCCAAAAGCGGCTTCGATCATTCGGTCCCGCTCGACCCGCTCGCGGCTCAAGCCCTCGACACGTACATCGAAGATCACCGCCCGCCGAGCAACTCGACGAGGCTCCTCCTCACTGAATCCGGCTACGCGTTCACCTATCGAGGGTTCTCCTCGATGTTCCAACGCCTCACCGACCGGTTCGCCGCGGCCGGCGTCCCGAACGTCTGCGCCCATCGGGGTCGGGGCGTCTGGGCAACGAACGCGAACCGCAAAGGTCACTCGCTCGCGGACATCAAGCTCATGGGCGGCTGGAAGACAGACACGATGCCGCTCCGGTACACCAAGGGCCGCCCCCTCGAGGAGCTGAAGCGACTCCCCTCCCCACTCGCGAGCATCGTGCACGACTTCGAATCGGCGGACCGCGCACGTCGCGGAGCGATGCGGCCCACCGGCTAGGTCAATGGTTCGCGTTTCACTGGGACGTTCACTGGTACGCCGGAGGGGTCACCCAGTTACCTGTTGGCGGCGCGATTTCGCGATTCGCGCCTGATTTCGAAATCTGTGGGCTCTACTGGGCTCGAACCAGTGACCTTTGCCATGTCAAGGCAACGCTCTAACCAACTGAGCTAAGAGCCCGCGAGACGTGGGACGTCAGTTTATCGCCCGGACGAGCCCGGCGCGACGACCGGCTTGGTCGTCACGGCGACCGAGAGCTCCTCGTCGGCGATGCCGCGGAACGTGCCGCGGGTCGGCGGGACGTCGTGATAATCGCGGCCCACGGCCATCTTCACATGGTGCTCGCTCGCCATGAGATCGTTCGTCGGATCGAACCCGCGCCACCCGTGGGTCGGGGTGAAGGCCTCGATCCACGCATGTGATGCGGCGGCCCCGCGCTTCGGGACGCCCGGATCGTTGCCCGCCAGGATGTACCCGCTCACATACCGTGCCGGGATCGCGATCGCGCGGCACAGGCCGATGAGCACGTGGGCGAAGTCCTGGCAGACGCCGGACGAATGCGAGAGGACGTCGGCAACGCTGGTCTCGACGTCGGTGACGTCGGAGCGGTACTCGAAGCGCTCGTGGACCAGGTGCATGAGATCCCCCACGGCCTCGAATGGCTCGCGCTCCTTGAACGGCGCGGCGATCGCGCCGAGCTCGGCGGCCTCCGGGATCAGCGGAGAGGAGTTCAGATAGTCGGCCGAATCACCCGGTCCGAGGGCCGTCGGGCGCGACCTCGGGAGCTGGAACGGATCGGCGAGCGTCGTCTCGATCTCCCCGCGCGTCACGACGTCGAGGGTCTGGTGCGGCCGGGACACGGTGATCAGATGCGCCGCGTTGCCGAACCCGTCGTTGTATCGGCGCACCGACGCATCGGGCTCGACGCGGAGATCGAACGAGATCCAGCGCTGGTGCTCGTCGGTCCGCGGTCCGAGGCGCGCGTCCATGACGCTTTCGACGACGTCGGCGCTGTACTCGAGCGTGGTCTTGTGCTCGACCGAGATCCTCACTGCTGTTGCTGCTGCGCGGCCATGAGCTGCGTTGCTCGCGCCACGCCGACGAGCCGGCCCGGTTGGGGCTGGTCCCGAAGGTACGTCGCCGACAGCTCATCCGACGCCTGCGCGATGAGCAGCTGGATGTCGGTGAGGAAGCTCTCGAGCCCGCGCTCGAAGACCTCGTCGATGGCGGTGAGCTCGACCTGTGCGCGCGCGCGGCCGAGCGTCCGCGCCGCGGGGCCTGGATCGTTGCCCACCGCAGCGCGAAGCGTGCCGACCGCGTCGAGCGCGGCGCACGCGCTCACGAGCGAGAAGCGCACCGATTGCGGGAAGACCGCATTGAGCAGGAGGAACTCGACCACACGCGCGGGCTCGACGCGCAGCGAGTAGTAGCGGGCGTACGCCTCCGCCGAGCCGCACGTGCGCAGCACCGCGAGCCACCGCACGACATCGGGCCCGGTGGGATCGCTGCCCTGGCCCGCCGCGAGCAGGTGCGACTGCCGGTTGAGGACCCGCGCGACGCCGTCGGCGCGCTCGACGAACTTGCCGAGCTCGAGGAAGTGCCACTCCTCCTCACGCGCGAGCGTGGACTCCGCGAGACCTTGGAACGCCTGCAGCCGCTCGCGCACGAGCCGCGCGAAGGACACCGCCTCTCCCCGCACCTGCCGCGAGGTCGTCGGCGTCGCGAGCGAGCCGTAGAGCGTGTTGAGCTCCTCCCACATCTCGCTCGACATCGCCTCGCGGACGCCGCGGGCCAGCGTGCGCGCCGCGCGCACGCACGACACGAGCGAGTCCGGGTTCATCGTGTCGCTCGTGAGGTAGAAGCGGACGTCCTCGCTCGCGAGATCGATGGCGCCCACGAGCGGCGCCCAGAAGTCCTCGGTGCCCGCGTCGAGCTCGAGGTGGCGCGTCACGTCGACCAGCCGTGACACGGCGATCCCCCGCTCGACATAGCGCGCCACCCAGTACAGGTCGTCGGCGACACGGCTCAGCACGTCAGGCCTCGAGCACCCACGTGTCCTTGGCCCCGCCGCCCTGCGAGCTGTTGACCACGAGCGAGCCGCCGCGTAGGGCCACGCGCGTCAGGCCGCCGGGCGTGACCGTCACGTCGCGACCAAATAGGATGAACGGCCGGAGATCGACGTGGCGCCCTTCGAGGTGGTCGCCGCTCCACGTGGGATGGCGCGAGAGGGCGAGGGTCGGCTGGGCGATGTAGCCGCGCGGGTCGTCGCGGACGCGCGTCCGGTACTCCTCGCGGTCCGCCGCCGGCGCGTGCGGGCCGATGAGCATGCCGTACCCGCCGCTCTCGTTCACGGACTTCACGACCAGCTCGCCGATGTGCTCGAGGATATATGCGCGCTCCGTCGGGTCGTCGGCCACGTACGTCTTCACGTTCGGCAGGATCTCATCCTCCCCGAGGTAGAACTTGATGATCGTCGGCACGTACGCGTAGATGGCCTTGTCGTCCGCGACGCCGGTGCCGATCTGGTTGGCGAGCGTGACGCGACCCATGCGGCAGGTCGCGAGCAGACCCGGGACGCCGAGCAGCGAGTCGTGCCGGAACGCGAGCGGATCGAGGAAGTCGTCGTCGACGCGCCGGTAGATGACGTCGACCCGGCGGCGGCCGCGCGTGGTCCGCATGTACACCGCCGCGTCGTCGACGAACAGATCGGAGCCCTGGACCAGGTCGATGCCCATCGTCTTCGCGAGGAACGCGTGCTCGAAGAACGCGGAGTTGTGGACGCCGGGCGTGAGGAGCACCACCGTCGGCGCATCGGACCCGGGGGCGACGGATCGGAGGACGTCGAGCAGATCCTGCGGATACCCCTCGACCGGCCGGACCTGGTAGTCGGTGAAGATCTGCGGCCACACCCGCTTCAGCACCCGGCGGTTCTCGACCAGATACGACACGCCCGACGGCACGCGCAGGTTGTCCTCGAGCACGAACCAGGTCCCCGTGCCGTCCCGGACGAGGTCGCTGCCGACGACGTGCGTGTACACGCCGAGCGGAACGTCGACGTTGCGGAACTCCCGGCGATACCCGCGCGCGCCAAGGACGAGATCGGCGGGGATCAGGTTCGTGCGGAGGATCCGCTGCTCGTGGTAGATGTCGTGCAGGAACAGGTTCAGCGCGCGCACGCGCTGCTCGAGGCCGCGCTCGATGCGCGCCCACTCCTCGGCTTCCACGATGCGCGGGATGAGATCGAACGGCATCGTCTTTTCGGGGCCGCTCGGATCCTGGTTCACCGAGAACGTGATCCCCTGCGCCTGGAACGACAGCTCCGCGGCACGCTGCCGCTTGGCGACATCAGGCGCGGCAAGCGTCGCGAGACGCCGGGCGAGATCGACGTAGTGCGGCCGCACGCGTCCGGGCGCCTCGAACATCTCGTCCCAGAAGCCGTCGGGACGGTACGCCGGCACGGTCGGGGCGACCCGAGGCGCCGCGCTCATGCCACGGCCGCCGACGCGCCATCCAGCTCGATCACCTCGGCCTGCTTCGACGCGGCCAGGCGACCGATGGCGGGGCCGCCATACGTGCCCGACGTCGGGGACACGTCGGAAAAGTCGCGGCCGACCGCCACGATCAGGTAGTCCAGCCGGGTACGGCGCGAATGGGTCGGGTCGTACCCGATGACCTCCACGCCGCCGTCACGGCGCTCGACGAAGGCTTCGACCCACGCGTGCGGCGCACCCTCGCCGATGAGATGCCCGGACACATAGCGTGCGGGCACGTTCAGGAGCCGGAGCACGGTCAGCAGGATGTGCGCGTAGTCCTGGCACACGCCGAGACCGAGGTGGAGAGCCATCGCCGCGGGTGTGCTGTAGCCGGTCACACCGTACTGGTAGGCGATGGACTTCGCGGCCCAGGTCTCGGCGAGCTCGGCCCGCTCGCGGGCATCGGCCGCGGCGCGCGCGATGTCGGTGGCTGCCGCGATCAGCCGCTTGTCGGGCGCCGTCAGGGCCGTCGGGCGCAGATAGGAGAGCCGCTCGGCGTCGCTCCGCCACGGCGGCAGCTCGGTGCCGCGCCCTGGCGCGGTGCGTTCGACGCGGAAGGTCGCCTCGAAGTCGACGGCGTGCGGGACGCGGTTCGCCAGCACGCGGGCCACGCGGTTGCCGAACTCGTCACGCTCCCAGGTGAGCCGGTGGTCGCCCTCGGTGCCGCGCACCGCCAGATCGTGATTGAGGAGCACCTGCTCGCGCTGACGATCGCTCGGGATCATGACCAGCCGCTGCCGCAGATCCCACACCGGTCCGCTGTACGTGTAGCGATAGTGCTGGCGCACGCGGAAGACCGCGCGCTGGACGCGGTCCCAGTCCGGGCGGTTCTTCAGGGCTGGGCCCGTGCGGCGGCCTCCGCGCTGTCGGCGTCGTCTTCTTGCGGCGGACCCCCCGGGCGCTCCGCGGTGATCTCGTCGGACCAGACCGTGAACTTGGCAAGTCGTGCGCTGCCGTACGACGTCGCGAGGGCGCAATCGACCGCGTCGCGTCCGCGCCCAATGACGACGCGGCCGACGCGCGGCGTGTTGTGTCGCGCATCGAACGTGTACCAGCGCCCACCGACGTACGCCTCGAACCACGTGTGGAAATCCATCGGCACGTCGGGCGGCTCGATCGCGATGTCCGGCAGGTAGCCGAACGTGTAGCGCGCGGGGATGTTGAGCGCGCGGCACAGGGCGACCGAGAGGAGCGCGAAGTCACGGCAGACGCCCTTGCGCTGCTGGTAGATGTCCCACGCCGTCGTCGAGGGCGTCGAGGACCCGTTCACGAATTGAATGTTGTGATGCACCCAGTCGCACACCGCCTGGATGCGCTCCCACGTCGGCGCGGTGTTGCCAAAGAGCTCCCACGCGACGTCAAGGAGCTTGTCCGACTCCACGTACCGGCTCGGCAGGGTGAACATGATCGCGTCATCAGGGAGGTCCTCGACGCGGTGCAGGGCCGCATCGGGCACGACCGGATCGGGTGTCTCCGGGATCTCGACGACGGCGTCGTAACGAACAGCCGAGCTACCCGGCGGCGCCAGGAAGCGCCAGCAGTTGTTGCCATAGAGGTCGGTGTACTCGTGGATGGCGAGCTGCGGGTCGCTCCAGGTCGACTCGTACACCGTGACGTGATCCGCGTCCGCGCGCGGGCGGACGAGCATGAGCATCGGGACCGGCGCGGTGGTCTCCCAGACGAATTCACAGCCAACGCGGATGCGCATGCGAGAAGTCTACCGAGCCAGCATGCGCAGCCCATCGGCCGGTGCGTCCTTGGCGAAGCACAGCACGGTGTACGCGCCGAGGCCATTGGGCTCCAGGAGAACATCGATGGCGGAGCGTTTGCTGGCCGCGCGGAGCTGGTCGGTGGGGTCGGTCGGCCGGCCGTACGTGTCCCGCACCCCGAGCCCGATGAGCGCGTCACGCTGGGTGGTCATGCCGGCGAGCGTGAGCCCCGCGCCTTCCGCGGCCCTGCGGATGGCCGTTACGTTCACGCTCGCGGTGAGGTCGTGCGCGCCTGGCTCCGCGAGGGCATCGGCGACGAGCCGGTGCCGGGAGAAGCCCCGCACGGTCCCGGCGCCGCCACGACCGAGCAGATCGGCTTCGAGGCCGCCGTAGTCGATGATGATGAGGTAGCCCTGCGCGATCGCCGCCGCGAGCTGCGCGACCCACCCTTCGGCGCCCACGCTGACCTCCCATCGACCGCCGACGGGCAGGCTGTCCGGGACCCGGTAGCGCAGATCGGGATGGCTCGGGGCGCGCAGGGTCTCGACGAGCTCGCCGCCGTCGGCGTCCACGTACACCTCGCGCACGCCATCGTTGGCCCGCACGAGGACGTGCACCGGGAAGGCGTCGAGAACCTCGTTCGCGAAGACGACGCCGCGGATCGGCGCGAGGCTCCGCGCGACGGATGCCCACCGCAGCTCGCGCCCTTCGAGCGCCAGCGCCTGCTGCTCGCGCAGCCGAGGCGAGACCTCGACGATCGCCGGCCGCGCGGTGCGCGCCGCTTCAGCGCGCTCCTTGCCGAGAGCGTCGAGCAGATCGCGCATGAGGATCCCCCGCCCCGCTCCCGCCTCGACGAGATCCCAGCTCGGCGGCTTGCCGATGCCGGCCCAGCAGTCGATCGCCGCGCGCGCGAGCGCCCGCCCGAATGCCGGTCCGAGCTCCGGGGACGTGAGGAAGTCGGCACCGTCGAAGCCGATGGCTGCGTGCGCGGTGTAGTAGCCGTCCTGCGGGTCGTAGAGCGCCGCGTCCATGAAGTCCGCGAAGGTGATCGGCCCGCGCGCGCGGATGCGCTCGACGAGCCGGTCGCGAAGCGTCACTCCACGAGCTTCGCGCGGATCGCGTCGATCTCGGCCTGCGTGACGCCGGCCTCGCGAAGGTACGCGGGCGCGCCGCCGAAGGACAGTCGGAGCGTGGTCAGGACCTCCCGCATCGTCCATTCGCGTCGGTCGATCCCGACGTCGATCTCCGCGGCCCGATCCGGGTTCGCCGCGCGGAAGCGGACGTAATCGGGCTCGAGCTCGGTGTCGCTCATCACGTAGTCGGAGACGATCTCGTCATCGGGCACCCCGAGCGCGGCAAGCACGACGGCAACGACGATCCCGGTCCGATCGCGGCCCGCGAGGCAATGGAGGACGATGCCCGGCTCGGCTCGGGCGATCGCGCGCACCGGCCCTGCGATGCCCCCCTCGGCGACGGTGAGACGCCGGAGCTCGTCGGACATCGTGCCGTCGGCCGCCGCGCGGTGCAGGCCCATCGTGCGCGCGACCGAGAACGGAACGTGCCGGTACGTCAGGCCGTCGCGGAACGGGCTCGCTGCCTCCGCCAGCTCATCCCCGGTCCGCAGATCGATGACCGTGCGAATCCCGTGGGCTCGCAACGCATCGCGGCCCGCAGGCGACAGCGGCCCCAGCATCGACGCGCGTACGAGGCGTCCGCGCGTGAGCGAGCCGGTGCCGCAGGTCAGACCGCCCAGATCGCGCACGTTGAGGCAGGCGTCCCAGGCGAGACGCCGGTCAGCGCTGGCTACTACGCCCGACCGAAGGTCGGCGGAGCAGGACGGTCCAACGCCACGAAGTGGCGGAGGACCACCTATGCGTTCCAGCGCGGCGGGCCGGGCGGCCGGATCTCCGGAGGCCGGATGAGCTCGCGCGTCGACTCGTCGGCGAGCGGGATGTGCTCGGACGGCTTCCAGGTCCGGGCCGAGGCGAGCTCTTCCTTCGCGAGCACGGTCACCCCGAAGCGCTGGTACGTCGAAAGCTCGAAGTTCGGCGTCTCGCCGAGCGCGCCGTGCGGGCACACCTCGACGCAGTCACCGCAGTAGATGCAACGCACGACATCGAGCTCATAGGTCTGCAGATCGCGCTCCCGCAGCATCAGCGCACCGGTCGGGCAGGTCTCCGCGCACGCGCCGCACGAGACACAGTCCGTGTAGCTGAGCGAGACGTTCCATGGCGTCGTCACGATCGAGTCGTAGCCCCCGCCCATCAGCCCATAGCAGTTCGCGCCGATGACATCGCGGCAGATCCGGACGCACTGCGTGCAGTTGATGCACTTGTTCAGGTCCCGAAGGATGAAGTCGTGGCTGAAGTCGTACTCGTAGTCGTGGTAGTCGACGGGCTCGGCCCGGTGGAAACGGTTGTCGGTCAGGCCGTGCTCGAGTGACAGGCGCTGCAGGTCGCAGCGGCCGACGTCCGGGCACACGCACTGGAGGCAACGGGCGGCCTCCTTCTCGGCGCCGGCCTTGTCGTACCCCTTCTCGATGAGCTCGAAGCTCTTCACCCGGTCGGCGAACGGCAGGAACGGCATGCGCACCTGCGGCTCCTCGGGTTTGTACGGGACGATGTCGATGAGCTCGGGGACGCGCTCTTCCTCGCGGATCTCCTCAGCGATGCGGGCCATGTCGTCGCCCGCGAGGTAACGATCGATGGCCTTGGCGGCGAGCTTGCCCTGGGCGACGCACTGGATGACCGTGACCGGGCCCATCTGGGCGTCGCCGCCGGCGAAGACGCCCGGGCGGTCGCTCATGAGCGCGCCGTTCGCGACGATCGTCTCGCGGCGCGTCTTCTTGATGCCCGGGGTCGTTTCCATCCAGTCGAGCACCGGCGACTGGCCGATGGCCGGGATGATCGTGTCGCACTCGATGGTGAACTCAGAGCCTTCGACGGGCACCGGGCGGCGGCGGCCCGATGCGTCCGGCTCGCCAAGCGCCATGCGCTGGAACTCGACGCCGCCGGCACGTCCGTTCTTCTCGATGATCCGGACCGGCGCGGCGAAGAACTCGAGCTTGATGCCCTCGTGCTCGGCGTCGTCGACCTCGGTGTAGTGCGCGCCCATCTCCTTGCGGCCGCGGCGGTACACGACGGTGACGTCCGCACCGAGCCGCCGCGACGTGCGGGCGCAGTCGAACGTGGTGAATCCGCCCCCGAGGACGACGACCTTGTTCCCCTGCCCGACCGGCACCGGATCGCCCGACGCGTTCTGGCGGAGGTAGTTGATCGCCTCGATGACGCCGGGCAGGTCCTCGCCCGGGATGCGCAGCTCGTTGCTCGTCCAGGCGCCGATGCCGAGGAAGATCGCGTCGTAGCCCTGGGCGAAGAGGTCATCGATCGTGAAGTCGCGGCCGAGCTTCATGCCGCCTTTGAACTCGGCGTCACGGAGCTGCCACACCGAGTTGAGCTCCTTGTCGAGCTTCACCTTGGGCAGGCGGTACTCGGGGATGCCGTACCGGAGCATCCCGCCCTGCTTTTCCATCATGTCGAAGACGGTGACCGCGTGCCCTTTGAGGGCCGTGTAGTACGCGGCCGTGAGGCCCGCGGGTCCGGCACCGATGACCGCGACGCGCTTGCCGGTCGCGACCTCCTGCGGGAACGGCGTGGGCGCGACCTCCATCTCGAGGGACAGCTCGCCGCCGTAGCCGTGGCACTGGCGGATGGCGATCTCCTCTTCGACGAGGCCGCGGCGGCAGACCTCCTGGCAGGGCGCGGGGCACACGAGGCCGAGCGCGTACGGGAACGGAAGGACCTCTTTCACCAGGCGCGCGGCCTCGACGTGCTGGCCTTTCGTCATGAGCTCGAGGTATCCGGGGATGTCGATGTGCGTCGGGCATCCGACCTGGCACGGCGGCATGCAGTACGCGTTGTGGTCCGAGAGGATGTACTCGAGGTTCTGCTTGCGCATGCCGAAGAGCCCATCGCTCGTCGCGGTGACCTGCATGCCCGGCTCGACCGCGAGATGACAGCTCGGCTGCGGCCGCTCGAAGCCATCGATGTCGACGAGGCACATGCGGCATGCGGCCGCCGGCGCGAGCTTCTCGTCGTCGCAGAGCGTCGGCACGTTGAAGCCGGCGCGCTGCGCCGCGCGAAGGATCGACTCGCCGACCACCGCGGTGACCTGCTTCCCATCGATCGTGATCTGGCAGACGGGCTGGCCGGAGGGGATCTCGCCGTGATGCGACACCGTCGGGATCTGGGACTCGGAGGGTCCGTAGTCCTTGATCAGGCTCATGGCTGCGCCATGGTCTCGTAGCGCCGGGCGCGGACGGGCGCGCACGTGCCCGTCGCGCAGGCCCGGTCGACGATGTGCGCGCGGTAGTCCTCGGCGAACTCGCCCATCGTCGTCTTCAAGATGGACGCGCTCGTGATGCCGAAGCCGCAGAGCGAGAAGCGCTCGAGGTGATCGGCGAGCTCGCCGAGCCACGGGAGATCCTCCGCACGGCCGAGGTCCGAGTAGATGCCCTCGAGGATGCCTTCCACACGCTTGGTCCCCACGCGGCACGGAACGCACAGGCCGCAGGTCTCCTTGGCGAGGTAGTCGAACAGCTCGGCCGCTTCGTGCACAACGCACACGTTCGGGCCGAGGACCCGGATCTGCGCGGAGCCGAGGTGGGTCCCGGCCGCCTTCAGCGCTTCATAGTCCAGCGCGACGCCGGTGCGCGTCGCGTTCAGGATCCCGCCCGTCGGCCCGCCGACGTGCAGGCCCTTGAATGTCCCGCCCACGGCACCGCCGGCGCGCTCCAGGATCTCGCCCAAGGTCGTTCCGAACGCCACCTCGTAGACGCCGGGCGACGCGGCCGCTCCGGTGACGGAGACGAGCTTCGTGCCCGGAGAGGTCTCGGTCCCGACGCGGCGGAAGGCATCGGCCCCGTCGCGGACGATGAGCGGCAGTGCGGCCAGCGTCTCGGCGCTCGACACGACCGTCGGCCGGAGCAGCAACCCCTGCTGCGCGGGGTACGGCGGGCGCTGGCGGGCCATCGCCCGGCGCGACTCGAGCACCGCGAGGAGCGCGGACTCCTCACCACCCATGAAGCCGCCAGGCCCCAGGGCGATCTCGACCTCGAGGTCGCCCAGGCCGGGACGCGCGGCGTCGAGCGCCTTTTCGACGGCGCGCTTCGCGCTCTCCGCATCCGGGCGCAGATACAGGTACGCGCTCGTCGCGCCGACGGCCGCGGCGGCGATGGCGAGGCCCTCGATCACGAACTCAGGCTTCTTCAGCAGGAGCGCGCGCGACAGCGGGCTGCCCGGGTCGGCGTCGTACGCGTTCGCGACGACGTAGGCGCTCCCGCCGGCCGCCGCGGTGCGGGCGGCCGCGAGCTTGCGGGCGAGCGGAAAACCGGCGCCGCCGCGGCCCCGCAGGCCGCTCGCATCGATGAGCGCGATGAGGTCCGCGGCGGCCATCGAGCGCGCGCGGTCGCGCTCATGCGCGGCGTTGATGTCGGTGTCGAGGATCCGATACGCGCTGCTAGTCGGCAAAGGCCGGCTCCATCGGGTGCGTGACCTCGTGCTCGTGCAACGTGTCGTGCGAGGGCGCCGGGCTCTGCTCGGGCCACACGCCCGAGATCGCCAGATCGCCCGTGTAGCGGCGGCCGCCACGCGGGATCGCGGTGCCATCCCCCTCGGGCGCGCCGCGGAAGTTCGAAAGGAGCGATGCGGTCGTGTAGAGGTGGGTCATCTGCACGCCGAACGCGTCGCGGATGCGCTCGGCCGCGCTCCATGGCAGATACCCGTACGCCGCGTTCGTCCGGTACAGCACCTGCGTCATCCGATCGGCAGCCGGCGGCGTGTCGCGGAGGATGGCGTCCACGAGGCCCAGATCCAGACCGCGCTCCGCCTCGGCGGGCACGGTGACGACGGCCGGTGAGAGTGGCCGGCGATCGCCGTACGGCGCCGTCTGCACCATCCGGATCCGGTAGTAGGACGCGCGCGGTGCGATCGGCGGGCGCTTGCGGAACGCGTTGCGGAAGGTGTACGAGATCGAGATCGCCCGTGGGGGGCAGGCCTTCTCGCACATCAGGCACGACTCGCATTTGAAGATGCTCGTCTCCGGTTCGAGCAGCAGCGCGATGAGCCCGCGACTGCGCTCGGGCAGCTCCCGCTTCTCGTACGGGTACTTGCGCGTGACGCTCTTGCGCATGAAGACGTGGCTCAGGGTGCGCTTCATGCCGTTGAGGATCCCGAGCATCTAGGCGATCACCGCCATCAGCGGTCCACGTCGCCGAGGACGATGTCGATCGAGCCGAGGATCGCGACGACATCGGCGACGAGGCGGCCCTGGAGGAGCCACGGAAGGATCTGCAGATTGTTGAACGAGGGGCCTCGCATCTTCGCGCGGAAGGGATTCGTCGCCGACCCGCCGCTCGAGATCATGTAGATCCCGACCTCGCCCTTCGCCCCTTCGACGGTGTAGTAGGCCTCGCCCTGCGGGCACTTCCACACGTGGCCGAGCCGCGCGCGCACGGCGCCGCCCGGGATGTTCGCGATGCACTCGCGGACGACGTCGACCGAGCGCCGCAGCTCGCCGAGCCGCACCTTGTACCGCGCGTACGCGTCGCCCTCGACGGACGTGACCGTCCGGAAGCTCTTGAGCTCGGGGTAGATGGAGTACGGACGATCCTTCCGCAGGTCCCAGTCGACGCCCGAGCCGCGGAGGATCGGGCCGGTGAGCCCGTACTGCAGGGCCACAGTGGCCGGGATGCCGCCGACGCCGATGGTGCGCTCGAGGAAGATCTCGTTCGTCTCGAAGAGCTCCACGTAGTCGCGCTCGATGTGCGCGGCGAAACGGTCGAGGAACCGCTCGAGCTTCGAGAGCATCCCCGGCGGGAAGTCGTACAGCACGCCGCCCGGCCGGAAGTAGTTGAAGTTCATCCGCGATCCGCAGAGCTCCTCGAACATATCGAGGATCTCCTCGCGGTCGCGGAAGCAATACAGCAAGGGCGTGGTCGCGCCGACGTCGAGGCCGTACGTGCCCAGCCAGACGAGGTGGGACGCGCACCGCGACAGCTCGTCGACGATGACCCGGATGTACTCGGCGCGGCGCGGGATGTCGATGTCCGCGATCGCCTCCATCGCCCCCGCGTAGCAATGCTCGTTCAGCATGTTCGACACGTAGTCGGCCTGGTCCGCGTAGCGGATGCCCCCCTGGAAGGTCCGCCACTCGAAGATCTTCTCGAGGCCGCGGTGCAGGTAGCCCATGACCGGGATGCATTCGATGACCTTCTCGCCCTGAAGCTTGAGCACGAGCCGGAGCACGCCGTGGGTCGAGGGGTGCTGCGGTCCCATGTTCAGGATCAGCTCCTCGGTCTCGAGGCCCTCGTCGCTCTCGATGACCGGCAGCTTGACTCCGGCAGCGTCCTCGATCGCAGCGATCTCGCGGTCGATGGTGGTCAGGTGCTCACCCGCCCTTGAAGATCTTCTCGCGCAGCCGGAGCACGCCCTCGGTGAGCGCCTCAGGGCGCGGCGGGCAACCCGGGACGTAGACGTCGACGGGCACGACCGTGTCGACGCCCTGCAGGGTCGCGTAGCTGTCCCAGAACTCGCCGCCGGAGCTCGCGCAGTTGCCCATCGCGATGACCCACTTGGGCTCGGGCATCTGCTCGTACAGGCGGCGCAGGCGCGGAGCCATCTTGTGGGTCACGGTGCCGGCGACGATCATCACGTCGGCCTGACGGGGGCTCGACCGGAAGACCTCAGCTCCGAAGCGTGCGAGATCGTGGTGGGACGCGGCGCTGGCCATCATCTCGATCGCGCAGCACGCCAGGCCGTAGCCGAGCGGCCACGGGCTCCTCGAGCGGGCCCAATTGACGAGCATGTTCACGCTCGTGAACACGATGTTGTCGTCGCTGGCCGTGACGCCGGCGATCATCCGCGGCTCGTGCCCGCCCATCCCGGTCTGGGTGGTGAGCGGCCGGCGCTGGACGACGTCCTCTTCGAAATCGAGGGGATGGACGTCGAGCGGGGGCTTCTGATCGATCGCCATCAGATGCCAGTCTACCCGTGGTCTTCGTGGCTTGCCCGTAACAGCGCGACCAGTGGCGCGTGCAACGGACGGCCCGACGCGACGATCTCCGTGTGTTCGGTCCAGGTGACCGCGCCGCCGGCCTCGCGGACCAGCAGCTCGCC
>JBBQZK010000052.1:0-16784 GCA_038207785.1 Candidatus Limnocylindria bacterium
CTGGTACTCCTGCGCGACCTTCACTCGTGCCGGATCGACGTCGAGCTCGCCCTGCTCGCTGGCGAACACGATCTTCCCGTCCCACCACACGCGCTCGATCTTGTAGCGGTAGGGATTGTTGTAGTCGACGTCCTCGCGGTGTTCGATCTTCTTCGGGCGCGGTGACGCCACGCGGGCGATCCCGCCCTTGAGGACCCACACGCCTTCGACCGCCGCCGGCTCGCGGCGTGCCACTAGTCCTCCTTCTTCTTTGCCGGCTTCTTGACCGTCTTCTTCGCCGCGGTCTTGCGCGGCACCTTCCCGACGGGCGCGGCCTCGACCGGAGCCTCGGCCTCGCCATCCTCGGCGACCAGGTCGTCTACGGGCTCCTGGTCCTCCACGCTGGACGCGTCAAGCGCGAGGTCGTCCTCGAGCTCGGGGGTCTCGGCGAGCGCGTCGGTCTCACGGGTCTCCGGCAGCTCGACCGATTGTGGTCGCGGGGTTTGCGTGCCGGGTGGCGCCTGGTCGCGGCGTCGCTGCCGCAGCGCTTCGTACAGGACGACGGTCCCGGCTGCCGCGGCATTCAGCGAGGCGATGCGCCCCTCCATCGGGATGCGCACCACCTGGTCGCATCCTTCCAGCACGAGGCGTCGGATGCCTTCCCCTTCGCCACCGATCACCAGCGCGGTCGGGCCGCGATAGTCGACCTCGTCGTACAGGAGATCCCCCGTCTCGTCGGTGCCGACGACCCAGAGGCCCTTCTCTTTGAGCGTGTCGATGGCCTGCCGGAGGTTCGCCACCTCGGCGACCAAAAGGTGCTCGCTCGCACCCGCGCTCGTCTTCGCCACTGCGGGGGTGAGGCCCACCGCGCGATGGCGCGGGATGACGACGCCGGCGACGCCGGCGCCCTCCGCGGAGCGCAGGAGCACGCCGAAGTTCTGGGGATCCTGGAGCGAATCGACGATGAGCACGAGCGGCTGCGCGCTCTCGGCATCGAGATGCACGATGAGCTCGTCGAGGTCGACGCCGGCGCGGCCCTCGAAGATGGCAACGACGCCCTGGTGGTTCTCGACGGGCGATAGGCGCGAGAGGTCGAGCTTGTCGAGGTAGTTGACGAAGATGCGCCGCTCCTGCGCCTCGACGATGAGGTCATTCACGGCTCCCGTGCGCAGGCTGCGGTCCTGGGAGATGTAGAGCTTGCGGATCGCGCGCCCCGCGCGCATCGCCTCAAGGACCGCGTGCGGGCCGGCGATCGGCTCGCCGGCCTCGTGGGACGGCGCGGCTCCGCGGGGCGGACCGGACGTCGCCCGCCGGATCTGCTCCGTGTACTGCGGGCCGCTGCCCCCGAAGCGGGGACGCATGCCGCCGCCCATCGGCGCGCGGAACGGCGCGCCGGGCCGCCATCCGCCGGTGGTCCGGCGCTGCTGCTGTTGCTGGCGCCGTTCGTACGCCGCAAGCTCGCGCGCCTGGAGCGCTCCTTCGTCGTCGACGGGCCGCGGGGCCGGTCGGGGCGCGAAGCCCGGACCGCGCGCCGGACCACGGAACGGCTGGCCGGGCCGGATGCCCTGCGGCATCGGTGGGCGCGGGAATGGTGGCTGTGGCGCACCGCCGCCGCGTCCGCGACGGCCGCGACGACGCGGTCGCCGATTGTTCGGGTCAAGGTCTCCGCTCTGCGGGGCGGCGCCGCCGCCCTGTGCAGCGGGCCCTCCCTGCGGACCATCGCTCTGCGGTGGCGCGCTGTCGTTGGGACCCGCGCCCTCGTATTCCTCGGTCATCGTGCACTTCCTTCCTTGATGCGCTCCCAGCGCGCCCCGTCTTTCGTGTCCTTGACCTTGATGCCGCGTGCTTCGAGCGCCGCGCGAAGCTCGTCCGAGCGCGCGTACTCGCCGGCCTTCCGCGCGGCGAGGCGCTCGTCGAATAGCCGTTTGTCCTCTCCGGTGAGATCGTCCGTGGCAGTCGCCGCTGATGCGAGGCCCAGGCCGAGCACGCGATCCATGTCGAACACCAGACCGATCCCGCGCAGCCGGCTCTCGTGGTCCGACGAATTCACCAGCTTGAACGCGGCTTCGGCTTGCGCGAGAGCCCGCGGGGTGTTGAAGTCATCGGCCATCGCCTCGGCGAACGCCGCGCGGATCCGATCGTCGTCCGCGGCCCCGGTCGGCGCGCCGCCGGCCTGGAGTGCCTCGCGCAGCTGGGACCGCCACCCGTCGAGCCGGCGCTGTCCCTCGGCCAGCGAGGCCCAGGTGAAATCGAGGCCCTTCCGGTAGCTGACGCCGAGCACGAGCATGCGGAACGCCAGCGGGTCGTGGCCCCGCTTCTCGATGTCGCGCACGAGGAACACGTTGCCGATGGACTTGTGCATCCCGCCACCGTCGACCTTCAGGAAGTACACGTGATTCCAGTACCGCACGAACTGCCTGCCCGTGGCGGCCTCGGACTGGGCGATCTCGCATTCGTGATGCGGGAAGAGATGATCCTCGCCGCCCGAATGAAGGTCGAAGGTCTGGCCGAGGTACTTCATCGACATTGCCGAGCACTCGATGTGCCATCCGGGATTCCCGCGCATCCATGGCGAGTCCCACTGCTGGAGGTCGCCGGGCTTCGCCGCGCGCCAGAGCGCGAAGTCCGAGGGATGCCGCTTGTTCGGGTTCACCTCGACGCGCGCGCCGGCCTGCCGTTCGCCAGGGGCCTCGGTGTTGAGCCGCGTGCCGTAGCCGGGGAAGGTGGTCGTGTCGAAGTACACGCCGTCCGCGGCCGCATACGCGTGGCCGTTCGCGATGAGGCGTTCGATCAGCGCCAGCATCTCGGGGATGTGATCGGTCGCCTTCGGCATGACGTGCGGGTCCAGGATGTTCAGCTTGTGCCGATCGTCGAGGAAGATCCGCGTGTACTTCTCGGCGATCGCAAGGGGCGACACCCGCTCGGCGCGCGCGGCGGTCTCCATGCGGGCGAGGCCCGCGTCGTCCGCCTCGGTGATGTGACCGGCGTCGGTGATGTTCATCACCTGGGTCACGTCGTAGCCGAAGTAGTCGAACGTGCGCCGGATCACGTCGGCGACGACGTAGCGGTACAGATTGCCGATGTGCTGCTCCGCATACACGGTCGGCCCGCAGTCATAGATGCCGATCGCGCCCTGCTTCAGGGGCGTGAACGTCTCCACCTTCCGGGTCGCGCTGTTGAACAGCTGCAGGTCGGTCACGCCGTCGCTGAGCCTCCTAGGGCTCGGATCGCTCCACGAGGACCGTCGCCAGTGTGGCGATGGCCTCGCCTGCGCCGACGATGCCGAGCCCGTCATTCGTCGTCGCTTTCACGCTCACCGCGCCCCGCTCGATACCGAGCGTCCGCGAGAGCCGTTCGCGCATGGCCGCGAGGTGCGGTGCAAGCCGTGGCGCCTGCGCGATCACCGACGCGTCCACCGAGCCGATCCGGTACCCGGCGGTGCGGACCAGCGTGACGACCCGTTCGAGGAGCCGAAGGCTGTCCGCGCCGGCGTAGGCCGGATCGTCGCTCGGGAAGTGCGTCCCGAGATCGCCGAGCGCTGTGGCACCGAGCAGTGCGTCCATGATCGCGTGCGCAAGGACGTCGCCGTCGGAGTGTCCCGCCAGCCCCGTCGGATGTTCGATCCGGACGCCGCCGAGCACCAGCCGGCGGTCGGGCACGAGACGATGGATATCGTACCCAATCCCGGTCCGGACCACCGTCAACGGGGCAGCGGCTGCGCGGCGATCGCCACGAGGCCCTTCTCGGCGAGCTCGCGGGCATAGGCGACGTCTTCGGTCGAGGTCAGCTTGAAGTTGCGTCGCTCTCCCGGCACCAGCCGCACGTCCTCATTCATCGCGATGACCGCGGCGGCATCGTCCGTGAAGGTCCGACCACCCGCGGCCGAGCGCGCGCGCTCGAGCAGCCGCCGCGCGAACGCCTGCGGCGTCTGCGCGGTCCAGAGTCCGTTGCGGTCCACTTCTTCGACCGCGCGTCCGGCCTCGTTCGCGCGACGGACGGTCTCGGCGACGGCGAGCCCAGGCACCGCGCTCCCATATTCGGTCGCAACAGCCACCACGGTCGCGAAGAGCGAGGGCGTCGCGAACGGCCGGGCGGCGTCATGGATCGCGATGACGTCGTGGCCGGCCAGGGCCTCGAGGCCGGCCCAGCTCGATGCGGTACGCGTCGGACCGCCCGGGACGACGCGCGCTCGCGGGCCGACGATGCGCGCCACGCGCGCCACGCGCTCCGCTGGAGCGACCACGACGATCTCGGCGTACGCGCCGGACGCCTGAGCCGCCGCGAGCGACCAGAGCAGCACGGCGTGACCGCCCAATTCGACGGTCACCTTGTCCACCCCGGCCCGGCTCGAGCTGCCGGCGGCCAGGACGGCCAGGCCGGCGGTCACGAGGTGATCAGTGGCCGACGGCCCGTGGCCGGCGGGCCTCGACGACCTCGCCTCGGGGCTGGGCGAAGATCATGCGGCCGCCGACGGTCTGGAGCACGCGCATCACGGTCACCGGCAGCTCGACGCCGACGGATCGCGCGCCGTTCTCGACGACGATCATGGTGCCGTCCTCGAGGTACCCGACGCCCTGCCCGGCTTCCTTGCCTTCCTGAATGACGCGCACGTGGATCTCCTCGCCCGGCAGGACGACCGGGCGGACGGCCTTCGCGAGGTCGTTCACGTTGAGCACGGTGACGCCGTGCAGCTCGGCCACACGATTGAGGCCGTAGTCGTTGGTGACGATCGGGATCTCTCCGGCACGCGCGAGGGCAACGAGCTTGCCGTCGGCGCCGTCGCCGGCCGGGTCCTCGTCGGAGATCTCCACGTGCACCGTGGATTCCTTCTGCATCTTCGCGAGCATCTCGAGACCGCGACGTCCACGCTCGCGCCGCGTCCCGTCGCCCGAGTCCGAAAAGAACTGGAGCTCCGCGAGGATGAACCGGGGTACGACGAGCGTGCCGCGGATGAAGCCCGCACGCACGATGTCCGCGATGCGGCCGTCAATGATCACGGAGGTATCGAGCAGGAGACGCGCGCTGACGCCGCGACCGCGACGCCCTCCTCTGATCTCACGCACCGCCTCGCGAAGGTCAGCGCGTTTCAGCGCTCCGGCGGTCGCACCGAGCGCGCTGAGGACCACCGCGCCGACGAGCGGCGCGTACCGGCCTAGCTCACCGGGAAGGAACGACAGCGGGAACGCGAGAAAGAGCGCGAGAACGAGGCCGACGCCACCGCCGAGCACGCCCGCCGCAAGGTCGCCGGACGCCGTTGCGCTGATGCGCCCGACGATCCAGCCCATCGGCCGAACGGTCGCGTACGGTGCGCCGAGCCATCCGAGGATCGCGCAGGCCACTGCGAGAAGAAAGACGACAAGTACTTGGTTGCTGAGCGGCGTGACCTGACTGACTTGAAGCAGCTCCGCGGCAAGGAAGAAACCGAAGAAGAAGCCGAGGAGTGCTCCGGCGAATCTGATGAAACCCATAGCTTTGCCCGCTCCTTTCTTTGCAGATACGGCATACCGATGGCCCGGCCGATGAGGATGTGGCCGCCAGCCGACCGGTCTGTCCGCGCGAGGTCGAACATGCGAGGAGGATACGCCCGGCTACGCGTCTGAAATGCCCGCCCGGGTGAGTGCCTCCCGCAGCGTCGCGACGCCGATGACCTCGGGCGTGGCGCCATCGCGGTCGGCTGCGCTAGCCGCCGGGACGATCGCGCGCTCGAACCCGAGCCGCTCGGCCTCTTTGAGGCGAGCGGAGAGGCGCTGGACCCGCCGGAGCTCGCCGCCGAGGCCGAGCTCGCCGAGGAACACGGTCCGCGGATCCGCAGGCCGGTCGCGCAAGGCCGACGCCACGGCGACCGCGACCCCCAGGTCCGTCGCGGGCTCCCGGATCCGCAGGCCGCCGACCAGGTTCACGTACACGTCGTGCGAGCCGCTGCTGAGTCCGGCGCGCTTCGTCAGCACCGCGAGCAGCAGCGCGATGCGCTGCGGGTCCACACCGTTCGCGGTCCGGCGCGGAAGGCCGAAGCTCGTCGGTGTCACGAGCGCTTGGACCTCGACGAGCAGCGGCCGCGTCCCCTCGATCGTCGGGACGATCACGCTGCCGGCGACGCCGCGGCTGCGTTCCTCGAGGAAGATCTCCGAGGGGTTCATCACTTCGCGCAGGCCGGTCTCCCCCATCTCGAAGACGCCGACCTCGTCCGTCGATCCGAAGCGGTTCTTCGTCCCGCGAAGGACGCGGAACGCGTGGAAGCGCTCACCTTCCAGATAAAGGACGGCGTCCACGATGTGCTCGAGGACGCGCGGGCCCGCGACGTTCCCTTCCTTCGTGACGTGGCCGACGAGGAAGATCGGGACGTCGTCGCCTTTTGCGACCTCGAGCAGCCTGGCCGCGCACTCGCGCAGCTGCGAGACCCCACCCGCGGCCGAGCCGATGACGTCGGAGTTCATCGTCTGGATCGAGTCGATGACGCAGAACAGCGGCTTCACCTTCCGGATGGCCTCGATGACCGATCCGAGATCCGTCTCGGCCAGCACCAGGATGTTCCTGCCGTCGATCCCGAAGCGCCGCGCGCGCAGCTTGACCTGCGCGGCGGATTCCTCTCCCGACACGTAGAGGACGGTCCCGCGCTGGCTCAGGCTCGCCGACGCTTGCATGAGGAGCGAGCTCTTGCCGATGCCGGGGTCGCCGCCGAGCAGTACCAGCGACCCGCGGACGATGCCTCCGCCGAGCACGCGGTCGAACTCACCGATGCCGGTGGGGATGCGCACCTCCGCATCGGGGGGGACCTCGTCGAGCGCGATGGGCTCGCGCGGCGCGCGGGCCGGCCCGGCGCGGCCCTTTTGGGGAGCGACGACGCGCTCCTCGACCAGGGTGTTCCAGCCATTGCAATTAGCGCAGCGACCGACCCACTTCGGGTAGTCGTTGCCGCACTGCTGGCAGACAAAGGCGATCTTCGGGGCGGCCGCGCGGGGAGGCACGCTCTTAGTATCGGCTGGCGCTAGCTGAGGTCTCCACGAACCGCAGCTCGTCGACGTCGCAGACCGGCTCGTAGCCGATGTCCTGGTAGATCTTGTTCGACGTCGGGTTCCCGAGGTCGGTATACAGGAAGCAGAAGGTCCGGCCGGCGCTCAGCTCGGCCTGGCTCAGCGTGGCCACGAGCGTGGCCGCGTAGCCACGCTTTCGCAGCTCAGGCGGCGTGAATACCGCGCCGACGCGGATCCCGTGCGGCGTCGGCCCGCTCGCGCCCGCCATCGACACCGGCCGGTCGCCGTCGATCCACAGGCGCAGATGCCGGCGACCGATCCAATGGTCGGCGTTCGCCTCAGCGCCGGCGACATCGCCTTCACCGAGCGCCTCCCGCGCGAACGCGAGCATCCAGCCAATCACGACATCGCGGTCGCGCGCCTCGGCGAGCCGCATCCATCCCGGCGCCGGTCCGAACCGTGGGGCCTTGACCTTCGTCAGGCGGTAGATGCGCTCGGCCATCTTCACCCGGGCGCCCATTCCGGTGAGCCCGCGCCAATGCGCCGCGAACGGCCCGCTCAGCTCCGGCACGCCGACGACGCCCGGCAGGTCGGCGACCTCGCTCCGGCGCACGCTGTCGGCGATCGCGGGCAAGGCGTCCGGGTGCGTGCCGGCGGCGAGGATCAGGTTGAATGGCGGCGTCCGCATGGCGGCGCCGGCGACGCGCCCGTCACGGGTCGCGACCGCGAAATACGGCGCGCGGGGCCCGAAGCTGCGGCCCGTGCGCAGATCGGCGCAGAGCCCGAGGACCAGGCCGTTCTCGGCTTCACGCTGTTCGAGGAACGCGCCGGCACGCTCGATGAAGGCGGCGGCATCGGGGAGGCGCTCGACATGCAGCGCCGCAGCGCCGCGATCCACTACGGGGCGACGGCCTCCGGCTTGCGCGCCGCCTCATCCGGGACCGGCTCGCTCTTCGTGATCGCGAGCTTCCCGTCGACCGCGTCGATCTTCACGGTGTCCCCCGCGGTGAAGACCGCGAGCAGCAGCATCTCGGCGAGCGGGTCGGCGATCTCGTTCTGGATCGCGCGCCCGAGCGGCCGCGCGCCGAAGTTCGTGTCGTAGCCGACGGTCGCGATGTGATCCTTCGCCTCGTCGGTGACGACGAGGGTCATCTCCTGGGACGCGAGCTGCTTCTTCACGCCCTCAAGCTCGATCTCGACGATCTTGCGGATCTCGGGTTTGGTCAGCGGCTGGAAGACCACGGTCGCATCGATCCGGTTCAGGAACTCCGGCCGGAAGAAGCGCTTCATCTCGTCGTTCACGCGCTCTTTCATGTGCTCGTAGGCGGCCTGGGTCTCGGGATCGTCGCCCTGGCCCTTCGAGCGGAAGCCGAGGGCACCCTCGCTCTTCAGCATCTTCTGCGCGAGGTTGCTGGTCATGATGATGATCGTGTTGCGGAAGTCGACGGTCCGGCCCTTCGCGTCCGAGAGGCGGCCCTCGTCGAAGATCTGCAGCAGGATGTTGAAGACCTCGGGGTGGGCCTTCTCGATCTCGTCGAGGAGGATCACGCAATAGCTCTTGCGACGCACGGTCTCGGTCAGCTGGCCACCCTCTTCGTAGCCGACATAGCCGGGCGGCGAGCCGACCAGCCGCGACACGTTGTGCCGCTCCATGTAGTCCGACATGTCGATCTTCACCATGTTGTCGGCGTTGCCGAACATGAACTCGGCGAGATTGCGCGCGAGGTGCGTCTTACCGGTACCGGTCGGACCGACGAAGAAGAACGCACCGATCGGACGGCGGGGATCCTTCAGGCCGGCGCGTGCGCGGCGCACGGCGCGACTGATCGTCTTGATCGCTTCGTCCTGCCCGATCACCTTCGCGTGGAGCGCTTCCTCCATCTTGAGGAGCTTCTGGGTCTCCTCCTCAGCGAGTCGGCGGACCGGAATGCCCGTCCACATCGAGACGACTTCGGCGATGTCCTCGTCGGTGACCTCCGGGCGCTTCTGCGATTGCGCGAGCAGCCAGTCCGCCTTGGATTGCTGGAGCCTGTCCTGCTGGACACGCTCAGCCTGACGGAGCGTGGAAGCGAGCTCGTATTGCTGCGCTTCCATGGCGGCTTCCTTCTCGGTGCCGACGCGGTCAAGCTCCTTCTGCGCTTCCTTCATGTCGGCGGGGAGCGTCGAGTAGCGCAGCCGGACCCGGCTCGCGGCCTCATCCATGAGGTCGATAGCCTTATCCGGGAGGAAGCGGTCGGTGATGTAGCGGGCGGAAAGCTCGGCCGAGGCCTTCACGGCGTCGTCGGTGATCGAGACCTTGTGGTGCTCCTCGTACCGCGAGCGGATCCCGGTCAGGATCTGCTGGGTCTCCTCGATGGAGGGTTCCTCGACCATGACCGGCTGGAAGCGCCGCTCGAGGGCGGCGTCGCGCTCGATGTACTTGCGGAATTCATCGAGGGTCGTGGCGCCGATGCACTGGAGCTCGCCGCGCGCGAGCGACGGCTTCAGGATGTTCGCCGCGTCGACCGCGCCCTCGGCCGCCCCCGCGCCGACGAGCGTGTGCAGCTCGTCGATGAACAGAACTACGTCATGCGCGTGGCGAAGCTCTTCGATGATCTTCTTCAGGCGCTCCTCGAACTCGCCGCGGTACTTCGTGCCGGCGACGAGCGAGCCGATGTCCAGGGTCAGGACACGCTTGCCCTGGAGCGTTTCCGGCACGTCGCCCTTCACGATCCGGTGGGCCAGGCCCTCGGCGATGGCGGTCTTGCCGACGCCGGGCTCGCCGATCAGTGCAGGGTTGTTCTTGGTGCGGCGGCTCAAGATCTGGATGACGCGCTCGATCTCCTTCTCGCGCCCGATGACCGGGTCGAGCTGGCCGGCCTTGGCCATCGCCGTGAGGTTCACACCGAGCTGATCGAGGGTCGGGGTCTTGGAGCTGCCCGACTTCGCCCCGGCGCCGGCCGTCTCCTGCGTCGCAGGATGCTGCTGGCCGAGGGTCGCGATCACCTGGTGCCGGACCTTCTCGAGCGATACGCCGAGTGACTCGAGGACGCCCGATGCGATGCCTTCGCCCTCCCGGACGAGTCCTAGGAGCAGGTGCTCCGTCCCGACGTGACTGTGTCCCAGCTTGCGGGCTTCGTCGATCGCGAGCTCGATGACCTTCTTCGTGCGCGGCGAGAGCGTGATCTCGCTGGGCGAGGTGGTCGAGTCGCCGCGGCCGATGATGAACTCAACGGCCGTTCGTACTTTCGACAGCTCGACGCCGAGTGAATCGAGGACCCGCGCGGCGACCCCTTCGCCCTCGCGGACGAGACCGAGCAGCAGGTGCTCGGTGCCGATGTAGTTGTGGTTGAACCGGATGGCCTCGTCCTGGGCAAGCGCCAGCACTCGCTTCGCTCGATCGTTAAAGCGGTCGAACGGTCCCATCAGTCGGCCTGCGCCAAGTATGCGGACGGAGTCGGCATCGTCTTCCGATTATACGTTCGGGGTCTGCGGATTCTGCCCGTCTGCCTGCCGGATGGACAACGAAAGTCGGCGTCGCTCCTGGTCGATACCGACGACCCTCACCCGAACGGCCGATCCGACCTCGACGGCATCGCCAGGTTCGGCGACCCGGTGCGCGGCCAGCTCCGATACATGGATGAGTCCTTCTAATCCGTCCGCGATCCGGGCGAAGGCCCCAAATGGCATGACGCGCGTGATCACGGCGTCATAGGTGGTCCCTTCGGTGAACGCGACGCCCACCCGGGTCCAGGGATCGTCGGCGAGCTGCTTGATCGAGAGCGAGATGCGCTCCTTCTCGGGGTCGATCGCGGTGACGACGACCCGGACCTGATCCCCTACCTGGTGCACCGTCATCGGGTTCACGCCCTTGTCCCACGTGATCTCGGATCTGTGCACGAGCCCATCGGCGATGCCGACATCCACGAACAGCCCGAATCCCGTGACGTGCGTCACGGTCCCGTCGAGCACATCGCCGACGCTCAGCTCTGCGGCGGCCTTGGCCTTGCGTTGCCGCCGCAGCTCCTGCGTGGCGGCCTTCTCGGAGAGGATGAGCCGGTTGCGCTGCTGATCGACCTCGATGACCTTCAACGTCAGGTCCTTGCCGACGAGCGTGCGCACCGCTTCCGGCACGCCTTCGGCCGCGGCCGGTCGATCGAGCGCGCCGAGCGAGGCGAGCTGCGAGAGCGGTACGAACCCCCGGACGCCGAGGTCCACCACCACACCTCCACGGTTCGCTTCGACGACCGGCGCGGTGATGACCTCGCCGCTCTGTTGCTTCGCGGCCATCTCCTGCCATCGCCGGGCGCCACGCGCGCGCCGCAAAGAAAGGACCGCATGACCCTGCGGCCCTTCCGGATAGACGACGAGAGCGAGCACGGTGTCCCCGACTTCGAGCTCGTCGTCCACTGAGGCGGCGGCCTCGCGCAGCGACAGAATGCCGGCCGATCGTCCCCCCAGATCGACCAGTACTTCATCGCCAGTTATGCCGGCAATGGTCCCTTCGACCGTCTCGCCGGCGCGGAGCGGCCGGAACGCGCGCTCCTCCTGCTCGGCTTCGGCGAGCAATTCGGCCATGGTTTGCGGTGGGGCGGGGTCACGCTCTGCGGTCTCGTCGAGATCCTGATCGTGCTCCGGGCCGAGCCGCATCGTCACGGACCCCTGGGCGGCATTTGACGTGCCACCGACCGCGGGCGCGGGACACAGGCGTCCCTAGAATTGGCACACGCCCCAGCTCCGGGGAGGGAGGAACGTCCCGTCAACCCGTCGGCACGCTGGCCTGAGCGTCTCGAGCACGCGGCCACTCTGCTCCGCGCTGAGGGAGCGGCCGTCCTCTCCCAAAAGGGCGGCACCTACACGACCCTCTTCTCGTATCGGATCGACCCCGGTGTCGACTGGAGCGCGATGCTCGGAGCCGATCGGCTGCGTGCCGCGATGACCGGCGACTCGCCGGTCACCGGAGCCATCGCCGCCGGTCGCTGGGGCGACCACGTCGCGTACGCCGTGATCGCCGGCATCGAACAGGGAGAGGATGGCGCGTCGTGCTTGTGCGCCTTGCGGCACAACGTTCCCTTCGACGCGGTCGAGGCGGCCGGCGCGCATGCCGCGGCACGGCTCATGGCAAGCTCGATCGACGACGGCCGCCGGCTCGCAGCCGCCGAGCGGGTCGGCGCGGCACGGCTCGTCCAGCGGTCCGTCCGTCACGAGCTCGAGACGACCCGAGACGAGGCGACCCTGTCCCGCGCCGCCGCGCTCATCGCCGCGAGCATCGATGCGAACGGCGCGTCGATCATGCTCGTCGACGGCGCTGAGCTGCATCTCCGGGCCTCTGTGGGGCTGCCCAAGACGATGCTCGGGCACCGCCAGCCGATCGGCGAGGGCATCGCCGGATACGTCGCCCAGAGCGGCGAGGCCGTCGAGGTCACCGGGGCCGTGCGGGACGAGCGGTTCACCGGTACCGATCCGGGTGCCGGCTCCTCGCTCTCCATACCCCTTCGGGTAGCCGATCGGGTCATCGGGGTCCTGAACGTGAAGCGAGCCGCGGGCGGCGATACCTTCGACGAGCTGGAGCGAAGCCTCGTCTCCGATCTTGCCGACGAGCTCGCCCACGCGATGGGACCCGTGGCGACCGCGACCATCCAGCCGCCGGCGGCGGCGCCAGATCCCGGGGCGGTCCGGCAGGAGCCGCGATCGGAGACCCTCCGGGTGCTCGCGGTGGAAGACCATCCGGTCATGCGGATCGGCATCCGAGCCCTCCTCGAGCGCGAGGGCCTGACGGTCGTCGCGCTCAGCGCCACCTCGACCGAAGCGGTGGAGGAGGCCCGGCAGGGGATCGCCGACGTCGCGCTGGTAGACCTGAACCTCCCCGATGCCGAAGGTGTCGACGTGATCGAACGCCTCCACGAAGCGGCTCCGCAGCTCCCCCTCGTCGCCTTCTCCGTGGACAGCTCGTCCGACCGGGTACGCGCTGCGATGCGGGCCGGCGCGATCGGGTATCTCAACAAAGGGACGCCCGCCAATCGGGTCATCGCGGCCCTTCGCGCCGCCGCGGCGGGACTGTCCGCGCTTGGGTCCGAGGAGGCAGCGGCCCTGGCCGAGCCACACGACGCGGTCACGCTCGTCCAAAAGGCGGTCGCCCGATCCCTGCCGGCCGGGTATGACAACCCCCCCGAGCTGCTCTCCGCGGCGCGGCCCGAACGGCCTCCGGACCGCGCTCCGAAGGACGCGCTCAGCGCGCGCGAGCTCGAGCTCCTCAAATACCTGGCCGAGGGTTACACGAACAAGGAGATCGCCCGGGCGATGGTGCTGGCCGAGGACACCGTGAAGAAGGCGGTCCAGACGCTCATCGCCAAGCTCGGCGCCACCGATCGGACCCACGCGGTCGTTCTGGCGCTCCGCTCAGACCTGATCGCGTAACTTTTTCGCCCATTCCGGCCGCATCAGAGACCCCGACCGGGTATCGCAAGTAGACCTGAGTGGGGCTTCAGTGACCGAGGCCCGACGGCGAAAGTTTCCTCTAGGCCGCTCGTCCGGGATCATCGATCGGAGCGGCCAAGGGGGAAGATCGTGGAGACCGGACAGCTCTGGGAGCGTTGCCGCCAAGGCGATCGGGCGTCCCGCTGCGCGCTCATCGAGCGCTACGCCGCCCTCGCCACCACGGTCGCCCACCGCATGCGCGTCCCAACGAGCGCGCTCATGGGCTGGGATGACATCGAATCCGCGGCGATCGTCGGATTGATCGCTGCCGTCGACCGTTACGACCCGGACCGCGGCGTCCCGTTCGAGGGCTACGCCGGTCTCCGGATCCGCGGGGCGATCCTGGACGAGCTCCGCAAGCTGGATGACCACACCCGCCTCGAGCGTCAGAAGGCCCGTACCGCCGCCGCCGCTGACACCGAGCCGGAGATCGGCGCATACGGCGCCACGCTCTCTCTCGATCTGCTGCTGGAATCCGGCGACCGCGACTGGCCCGCGGATGACGACTCTGGTGAGCCCTGCGACCGTCAGGATCTGCGGGCGCGCGTCGAGAGCGCGCTCACTTGTCTGCCGCCGCGGCAGCGCGAGGTCCTCGCGCGCTACTACGGCGACTCGCTGACCTTGCGCGAGTCCGCCACGACGATGGGCATCAGCGAAGCCCGAGCCTGCCAGCTCCACGGTCGGGCCATCGTGAATCTGCGGCGTGAGCTCGCCGCGCTGGTGCACCCGGTCGGTCCCGCGGCGGCCGCCGCCGCCTAGACAGCGACCAGCGCCTGGAGGCGCTGCGCGGGTAGGAACGCATCCGCGCGAAGATCGAGCCGGCCCATGTCAGTCATCCACACGGCAAGTCCGAGCGGTGCGATCAGCTCGACGAGCCGCCTTTGCGACAAGGTGGAGAGGTCGTCGAAGAGCGGATGCGCGATGGTCGTGAAGGAGAGCCGGCCATCGCGGTCCGCTGGGGCGTCCCCCGCGAGCGCGCCAAGCCGGTCGTACTTCCACCACACGTAGGACGCCCGTGCCCGCGCATGTGCGATGTGCAGCCTGCGCTCGAAGGGACCGCCGATGATGCGCGCGTCACCCAGCATCGACCCGAGGATCACCTGGAACTGCACGGGATCCGGCGAGAGCCGCCGCAGTGCGACACGCGGATCTGGAGCCACAAGAGCACCATCGGCCGCGGCTTGTCGCGGTTAGTTGCGGCTCATGCGACGGCGCCGCGACTCGGTATCGCCAACCGGTGCATAGGCCGCCACGGTGTCGAGGAGGGCTTCGATGGCGAATGGCTTTTCGATGACGGCTTCGACCGCAAGCTCCGGGGGCAGGGCCATGCGATGGACGGCAGCACTCATGAGGACCACCGGCGCCTCGCAGCCGATCGTCCCGCGCTGCTTCAGGAACTCAATGCCGTTCACCTCGGGCAATATTGAGGTCGAGGACGATGAGGTCTGGGAGGAACCCGCGGCAGCGCTCGAGGCCTTCGGCGCCGTTGCGGGCTGCCGCGACCGCATAGCCACTTTCGGCCAGCGTTGCGACGATCATGTCTCTGATCGCGCGGTCATCTCGACGACCAGCACTTTGCGAACCGTCATCCGGACCTGACTTCTCCGAGCGGATCGGTGTGCCCGATCGCCGACACGGGTCGGGCGCTGACCTCCGTCAACGTGTGCGGCTCCTCCGCACGGTTGGCGGTGCAGTAGCCCCACTCCCCTGCCCGGACGGTGATGTGCCCGGCCCCCTCGGGAACCCCCCGGCCGATCTCCAGCTGGCGCTCGTCGTCGCAGATCGACCGGATGAGCGCGTCGGTGGGCGTCGTCGACCAGGGCGGCCCATCCGAGGATCGGCTCTCCCCGGCGCCCGATTCACGCGTATCCATGTCCCGAACGGCCTCCGAAATAGTCGTCAGGAGCCGACTCGCAAGAATCGCGCCCACCTAGCCCGTCGGCTCCCAGGCCTGTGCATTCCGCAGCCGCATGCCGCTGAACGCCAGACTGGACGTCACTACGCGATCCCAGGGCGGCCATAGGTTCGACACCGTACGGAGTGCGATGCCAGCTTGCGCATGACGGCCGATGAGATCACCGATCGTCACGCGGTCGACAGCATCCACCGGGTGCCGGCTCGTCCAGTACCCGGCCGTCTCGGAGCTCTCCACGAACGTCTCCTCGGGCATGCGGTACAGCTCGAGCGTGGCCGCGGCGACCCGCGCGAGCCAGGCGTCCTCGATCACGTGTACGCGCGCGGCGCGATCGCCGTCCAACAGCCGCGCGACGTCGGTCCCGGTCGTGTCCGGGCCAGCCCAGAAGGTGCAGCGCGGGCACTCCCGAGGGAACCAGTAGAGCGGCAGATGCCGCGTGTCGATCGCCCAGACCAGCGGCTCTTCCGTGACTCCGGTCTTGGCACGATGCGGCTCGAAATGGCGGAGCGTGGGGTCCTCGCTCACGTGCCAGAGCGCATGCGGGCCTTCACCGCGATACGGGGGCGCCGGCGCACGCATCACCACCTCCGGAAAAGCAAAACGACCTCAACGCTTTCGCGCCGAAGTCGTTTTAGATCCCGGCCCTGACCTATTTTCCCAGGGACCGACGTCCCGAGTATCTTCGGCGCTGGTGGGCTTAACTGCTGTGTTCGGGATGGGAACAGGTGTGACCCCACCGCTCCAAGGACCGAGGCGTCAATTGTACCAAGGGACTCGCGTCATCAGCAAGGCCGCGCCGATACGGCGGGCATGTATGAAGACGCTCCCGCTGGATTCCTGCGCGGGCTCGGCTCATTCACCATCGACGCCGCCCTGTTGACGGCGATGTACGTCGCGACGATCGCGGCGTGGGCGATCTCGTCGGCAGGTGTATTGCCGGACACGCCATCGCATCTTGACACCGTGTATGCGGCATCGCTCGAATCCGATCCAAACCTGTTTCCGCTGACCTGCCTGGGCTACCTCGTCGCATGCTGGACGCCCGTGTTCGGTCGTCGCAGTGTCGGCATGCGATTCACAGGCCTTCGCATGGTTCGATCCCCTGCGTTAGAAGTGCCGGCGTCGGGGCTGGCTGGGAAACAAAACGGCCGCCGGATCACTCCGGCGGCCGTCGTTCGAACGAGTGTCGAAGAAGACAAGAGCTACGAGTACGTACCGCGCCAGATTCGATGACCTGGCTGGGTGCTGGTTATAGGTCAAGCCGCTCGACCGTTAGTGCGGATCAGCTACAAGCCTTACGGCTCTTCCACCTTCCGTCTATCAAACATGTTCTCTACATGCGGTCTTACCTGATTTCTCAGAGAGTGAGCTCATCTTGAGGTGCGCTTCCCACTTAGATGCTTTCAGCGGTTATCGCGAACGGACATAGCTACCGAGCAGTGCCATTGGCATGACAACTCGTA
>JBBQZK010000053.1:0-16711 GCA_038207785.1 Candidatus Limnocylindria bacterium
CTTCTGGTAGCCCGGATGGGATTCGAACCCATGACCTCTTCCTTGAAAGGGAAGCGCCCTAGACCGCTAGGCGACCGGGCCTCGTGGTGACCAGATTATCCGCCCGTATGCTCCGGGCGGTGGCGCCGCAGTTCAAGACGATCATCGAGCCGTTCCGCATCCACTCCGTCGAGCCACTCCGTTTGACGACCGAGGCCGAACGGCGCGAGCGGATCCGTGAGGCGGGATACAACCTCTTCAACCTGCGGGCCGAAGACGTCCTCATCGACTTTCTCACCGACTCCGGCACCGGCGCGATGTCCCGCGACCAGTGGGCGGCGATCCAGCACGGCGATGAGAGCTACGCGGGCTCGCCGTCGTGGTTCCGCTTCCTCGCCGCGGTCCAGGAGCTCTTCCCGTTCACGCACGTGATCCCCACGCATCAGGGGCGCGCGGCTGAACGGATCCTGTTCTCGGCGGTCGCCGGACCGGGCAAGGTCGTGCCGAACAACACGCACTTCGACACGACGCGCGCGAACATCGAGGCGACCGGTGCGGAGGCCGTCGACCTGGTCATCGCCGCGGGCCGCACGCCCGGCCTTGTGCACCCGTTCAAGGGGAACATGGATCTGGCCGCGCTCGACGCGCTCCTCGCCGCACGCGCGGCGGACGTGCCCCTCGTCATGGTCACGATCACGAACAACTCCGGCGGCGGCCAGCCGGTCTCGCTCGAGAACCTGCGAAGCGTGCGCACGATCTGCGATCGGTATCACGTTCCGCTGTTCCTGGATGCCTGCCGGTTCGCGGAGAACGCGTGGTTCATCAAGACGCGCGAGCCCGGCTACGCGGACAAGGCCGTCCCGGACATCGTCCGTGAGATCGCGGCACTCGCGGACGGCATGACGATGAGCGCGAAGAAGGACCCGATGGGCAACATCGGTGGCTGGCTCGCGATGAACGATGATGCGCTCGCCGAGCGCTGCCGCAACCTGTTGATCCTCACCGAGGGCTTCCCCACGTACGGCGGCCTCGCTGGTCGCGACCTCGAGGCCATCGCCCAGGGACTGAAGGAGTGCGTCGAGCCGGACTACCTGCGGTATCGCATCCGCTCGACGGAATACCTCGCTGACGCCATCGAGCGCGCGGGCGTGCCGATCGTCAAGCCCGCGGGCGGGCACGCGGTGTATATCGACGCGGGCTCGATGCTGAAGCACATTCCGCCGCTCGCTTACCCCGCGCAGGCCCTATCCGTCGCGCTGTATGAGGCGGGGGGGATCCGGACGGTCGAGATCGGGACCGTGATGTTCGGGCGCCATCCCGACGGCACGGAGGCGCCGGCCGCCATGGAGCTCGTGCGCATGGCGATCCCGCGCCGGACCTACACCCAGAGCCACATCGATTACGTCATCGAGGTCGTCGCCGAGGTCGCGACGCGCGCGGCGTCCCTGCGCGGCTATAAGATCGTCTCCGAGCCGGCGCAGCTGCGGCACTTCACCGCGCGGTTCGCTCCGCTCTAGGCGTTCGACGCCATCACGCCACTCCCAGGATCCGCGCGACCGCACGGAGCGATGCACGGACCTTCGCATCGGACCTCGGCGCCGCGAGCTCGATGACGCGCAGCGCGCGGTGCACGTTGAGGTCGTCCTCCAGCGCCGCCATCGCGTCCCGCGTATCGCGGTCGCGTCCGATCGGACCGACCGCCCCTCGGCCGAGCGCCTCGGCCAGAGCCTTCGCGCGAAGGCGCGCCCGATCGAGCAGCGCCTCGTCGTGATCGAACGGCCGGCGGTAGTGGCGATCGAGCAAATACAGACGCAGCGCGCGCGGATCGGTCACCTTCAGCGCATCGCGGACGAAGATCATGTTGCCGTCGGACTTGGACATCTTCTTTCCGCCGAGCTGCATCTGCCCCACGTGCGTCCACATCCGCGAGAACGGGCGCTTCCCCGTAGCCGTCTCCGATTGCGCGATCTCGTTCTCGTGGTGCGGATACACCAGATCGGAGCCGCCGCCATGCAGGTCGATCTGGTCGCCCAGATGGTGGCGGATCATCGCCGAACACTCGACGTGCCAGCCCGGCCGGCCACGACCCCACGGGCTCGGCCAGGTCGGACCGTCGTCGACGAAACGCCACAGCGCGAAGTCGCGCGGATCGCGCCGGCCGGGATCTTCCAGCTTGGCGTCGTCCTGACCGGCGAGGATGCGCTCCATGGATGCGGGGGAACGGCCCGACAGCTCGCCGTAGCGCGGGTGGGCGCTCACCGGGAAATAGACCGCGCGCGGCAACCGGTACGCCGCCCCGCGACGTTCCAGATCCGCGATGAACGCGAACATGGCGGGCAGCTCTTTGGTCGCGTGGCAGATGACATCCGGCCGCCGCCACCCGAGCCGGCGCATGTCGGCGAGGTACGCACGCTCCTCGCGCCTGCCGAGCTCCTTCCAGCCGATGCCGTCGCGCGCTGCGCGCTGGAGGATCGATTCATCGATGTCGGTGACGTTCTGGACGTAGCGCACTGGCTGGCCCGTCGCCTCGAGCAGCCGCGCGATGACGTCGAAGGTCAGGAAGGTCCGGGCGTGACCGAGATGGGTGGTGTCGTACGGCGTGACGCCGCAGACGTACATCGTGAGCTCGCGGCCGCGGGCGCGGAGAGGCGCGATGGCCCGGCGCCGGGTGTCGTAGAGACGGAGCACGCGCTCCGGACGATATCCTCGCCAACGGTGCTCCGTTCGCCGGCGATGGATGACGTGCTCGCGACCCTCGAGCGCGTGGCGTCGGCCCCGACCGTCCCGTACCACGAGTGGCGGGCCTTGGATGCGATCGCGGCCGAGCTCGAGGGCGCCGGACTCTCCCCCACGCGCGATCGGTACGGGCAGCTGTCCGTGCACGTCAGCCGTGGGTCGGCGAAACGGGCGCTCGTGTTCGTCGCGCACACCGACCACCCTGGGTTCGAGGTGGTCGAGGTCGACGGCACGCGCGGCGTGGCGCGATTCCGCGGCGGCATCGATCCGAGCTACTTCCGCGGCTCGTTCGCGCTCATGGTGTACCGCGATGGCGTCAGCGAGGGACGCCGCGCGACGGGCAGCGGCTATACCCACGATCCGGTGCTTCCCGACTGGTCGGCGGGCTACTGCCAGATCTCGGCTGACCGCCCGCTGGCGGTCGGTGACTGGGCCGTGCTCGACATGCCTCCGTTCGTTCGGCGCGGCAACGAGCTCTACCTGCGCAGCGCGGATGATCTCGCCGGGTGCGCCCTGATCATCTCGGCGCTGGCGGTCCTCGGGGATGAAGCGCGCGGATTCGACGTGCACGCCGTATTCACCCGCGCCGAAGAGCCGGGGCTGTTCGGCGCGCGGCTCATCGCCGAAGACGGCGCGATCCCGAAGGATGCGTACGTCGTGTCGATCGAGGCGAGCAATTCGAAGTACGCGCCGGCCGGGGCCGGCATCGTCGTCCGCGCCGGCGACTACCACAACACGTTCAGCAACGAAGCCGAGAGCTATTTGCGCGTGGCCGCGGAGCGGCTCGCCGAGAACGGGGTGCGCACGCAACGGAAGCTCCTGCCGGGCGGGACGTGCGAAGCCTCCGCGTTCGTTCGGCTCGGCTGGAAGGCCACGGGCATCGCGCTGCCGAACACCGGCTATCACAATGCCGGCGCCGATGGTTCGCTCGTGCCGGAGCTGATCCGCATCGAGGACGTCCTTTCCGGGGTGGCCCTGCTGGCAGAAGCGGCGGTCGCTGCCGGCGCCGACGAGCCTGAGTCGTGGTGGCCCGATGTGCGCGTCGTGCCGCAGGAAATTCGCGAACGTCTCGCTCGGCGGGCCCCACCCCCTTGACACGTCGGTCATGGGCGGGTGTAGAACAGACGCGGAGCTCCACTCGCGCGACCGACGATCGCATCGGAGGTCAAATGGTTCGGATCCATCTTCGCTACGAGGTGCTCGAAGTCGATCGATGACGCCCCCGGCGGAAGGGGGCCTCGCGATCGGGGACGCCGGCCACGAAGCGCGTGATCGAGACCACCGTCAAAGGTGCCTCCCACATGTGGCCGGATGACCGGCCCGCACTTTGACATGGCGCGGCGTCCCCGGGCCATCCTGAATGTCTGAAACATCACAGAGGCCCCCGCTCGGCGGGGGCGTTCTGTTGTCTACGCTCGGACCCGCATGGACGACACGTTCGAATCCGAATGGCAGTGGTTCCGGCGCTCGATCCGTGACTCGCTCATCCGGCCTCGACGGTTCGCCGCGAGCCTCGCCAAAGAGCACTACGGGATCGCCGGCGTCCTCGTCGCGATCCTCGCGGGCATGGCGCTCTCGGTCTCCGTCGACGCCCTGGTGCTCGCCGCCAAGGGTTTCAGCGTCCCCGACTTCTTCAGCCGGATCCTCCTCGACGCCCTTCTGCTCGGTGCGCGCCTGGCGATCGTCGCGGCCGTCGTGTCGGCGGCCATCGCGCTGTTCATGCGCCTGGTGCGCCACACGGAGCTCTCCATGGACCGAGCCTTCACGGCGCTGACGTTCGCGCTCACGCCACTCCTCGTGACACCGGTCCTCGCGGCCACGCTGGCCATCCTCCCCGAGTCCCTGCCGATCGTCGGGATCCTCGCGGTCGCGCTGCTCGTGCGCCTCGTCTATGGGCTGTTCACGAACATCCGGCCCCTCGCGCCGCTGAGCCTCGCGATCGCGGCGGTGGCCATCGTCCTCGGGAGCGTTCCGCTCACCCTGCCGGATCAGGTGTCGCGCATCGAGTTCACGGCCCTCGCCTATCACCCCGGCCTGGCGCCGGCGATGGACGCGGTCCCGCCGGCCGGCGGGAGCGCCGTCACCGGGGACGGCTTCGAGCTGATCCTCCCGTCACGGTGGAAGGAAGTGCATCTCGGCATCGCGGGCGAGCTCGCCCGCTATGAGACGGATACGGACGTACTGGTCGTGATGCGCGCCTCGGGCGGCCCGCTCGTGACGCCCGACAGCTACGCGGAGAACGTCGCGCTCGCGTGGCGCCGCGGACTCGATCGCACGAGCTCCAGCCGCGCGATCGTGCGCAGCGCGGACCTCGTCATCATCGATGACACTTACCGCGGGACGGTCGACGGCCGGCCCGAGCTGCTGCGGCAATTCACGACGGTGGTCGGGACGCAGGGAATGGCGCTCCTGTTCCGCTACATCGAGCCGTCCGATGACCCGAAGGCCATCGCCGAGTCCACGTCGATCGCATCCTCGTGGCGGGTGCGGGGCCGCTAGGCAAGCTCGACCTCGCGGACCCAGCCGTCACGGATCCGGAACGCCCGAAGCTCGGGCTCGGGGTCGCGCAGCGAGACCAGGACGTAGTAGGCCTCCGGGTAATGCGCCTCCGCGCGGTCCGTCGGGGATGGATAGGGCTGGGTGATGGGATGGCTGTGATAGATCGCGAGCAGCTCCTCCCTATTGGCCTCCATGTCGCGGAACGCGCGGAGCTGCTCGCGCGGATCGATCGCATAGCGCGTCACCGGCGCGGGGTGCGCGTTCATACAGGCGATCACCCGGGTCGGGGCACCGGCACGGCCGGCGATGAGCCCGCAGGCTTCCTTCGGCGCGTCCGCCCGGGCGTGTGCGACGATCTCGCCCCGCAGCGCCGCCGGCATCGCGAGGCGCGGGATCAGCGGCCGCCGGCCATCGCCGGGATGACCATGACGTCACTCCCATCGGGCACGAGCGCATCGAGACCGCCGTTGTCGCGCACGTCGGCATCGCCGACGTACACGTTCACGTACGTCCGAATGGCCCCGCGATCGTCGAGCACCCGGGCGCGGAATCCCGGATGCCGGCGGTCGATGTCGGCGATGACGTCCTTCAACGTCGCTCCGGAGGCTTCGATCCTCGTCTGGCCGGCCACCGCATCGCGCAGTGTGCCTGGCAGGCGAACGGTCACTGGCATGTCGTCACTCCCACATCGGCGTCGAGAGATATCGCTCCCCGCCATCAGCCAATAACGCGACGACCATGCCCGCATGTTCCCGGGCGACCTCGACCGCCGCGGCGACCGCCCCGCCCCCGGAGGGACCGCTGAAGATCCCCTCCTCGCGCGCGAGGCGCTTCGCCATCGCGATCGCCGCGTCCGTGCCGACGGTCCGGTGCTCGTCCGCGGCGGCCTCGTCCCAGATGGGCGGGCGGATCGCGGAGGGCATGTGCTTCCATCCCTCGATGCCGTGGAGCGCCTCGTCGGGCTGCACTGCGACGATGCGGACACCCAACGGATGCAGCGCGCGCGACGTGCCCATCGCGGTCCCGGATGTGCCGACCCCGGTGACGAAGTGCGTGATGCGGCCGCCCGACTGGGCCCAGAGCTCCGGACCGGTCGATCGCTCGTGGGCCAGGGGATTCGCCGGGTTCGCGTACTGGTCGAGGTATACGTACGCCTGATCGTGCGCGATGCCGCGCGCCCGCAGGATCGCCCCATCGCTTCCCTCGAGCGGATCGGTGAGCGTGAGCGCCGCTCCAAAGGCCACGGCGATGCGCTTGCGCTCTGGAGAGAGCTTGTCCGGCATGCAGAGCTCCACTCGATGCCCGCGCACCGCGCCGACGAGCGCGAGCGCGACGCCGGTGTTGCCGCTCGTCGCATCGAGGAGGGTCTTGCCGGCAAGGTCGAGGCGCTGTTCGGCGTCGAGGACCATCCACAGCGCGGCGCGGTCTTTCACGCTGCCACCGGGATTGAATGACTCGAGCTTGGCCCAGAGCTCGCCGCGCAGACCCGCCCCGATGCGGCGCAGTGGCACGAGCGGCGTCTCACCGATGGACGCGAGGACCGTGCCGACGACCTGGTCGCGGACCCAGTCACGGGTGAGCCGGTTCAGGCGGGGATGCTCTCCAGGGCCCTGCGCGCGAGCCGGAGGGCTTCATCGCCATCGCCCGAGCTTTCCGCGGCATGTGACCAGCGGTCGAAGATCGTGCGCAGGAGGTGCGGCGCCCGCTCCTCCGCGAGCACACGCGCGTCCTGGAAGGACTTGCGCGCCGTGGTCCCGCTGGCCTTCATCCGCAGCTCGCCGATGAGCACCAGTCCGCGCACCTGCGCGTCCACCTGGTCCACTTTTCGCGCGAACTTCAAAGCGTCCTGGGCGAGCTCCAAGGCGGCGGCCGGATCGCTCTTCGCCGTGATCTCCGCCTCGGTGGTCTTGATCGACGCGAGTGTCGTGTCGCGACTGATCTCGATCGCGATGCGAGCCCCCCGAGCGAGGCTCTCCTTCGCGCGCTCCCGGCTACCGGACTCCGCGTACTGGACCGCGATGTTGTCGAGGGTGCAGGCCACGTGGTCGAGCGCGCTCAGCTCCTCGAACACCTGCAGCGATCGCTGGTTGTTCGTGATCGCCAGCTCGACTTCGCCCTGCAGGTGGTGCGCCTTCGCAAGACCCGCGTACATGGAACCGAGGGATCGCCGGTCGCTGAACTGGGCGGCCATCTCGATCGCGCGCTCGTAGAACGGCATGGCCTCCTTCGGTCGGCGCTGGTTCGTCAAATGAACGGCGAGATCCGCCAGCCTGCGAAAGTGGAAGGTCGGATCTGCGATAACACCGTCCTCGCACGCCTGGACGCAATCGCGAAACAGGCGGATGGCGTCCTCATACGCGTATGTCTTCGCGTACGCGGCCGCAAGGACCGACTTGATCCGGACGAGCTCTTGCTGATCTCCGAGCAGCTCGGCCATCCGTTGCGCGCGCTCGAGCAACGGGAAGGCCTGCTTGGCCTCACCGACGCTGACCTTCGCCGACGCGAGGTACCGCAGCCGCACGAGCTGGTCGGATGGGGTAAGCCCCTCCTCGAGCGCCTCGAGCAGCGGGATCGCCGCGGTCGATTGGCCGTCCTCGATCAGGCGCCGTCCCTCGAGCAGATCGAATTGCGGGGCTGCGGGCGCGGGATTGCCGCCGAGCAGGTCCGATGGTTGAACACCAAGACGCCCGGCGATGTGTTCGAGCGCTTTCATCGATGCGCGCGTCCGCCCGGACTCGAGCATGGAGATGTAGGCCTTCGTGTACTGCGGCTCGGCAAGCTGCGCCTGGGTCAGGCTTCGCGCGGTGCGGAGGGAGCGGATCCGCGCACCGACGTCAGCGGTCATCGCCGAGCGGACGGCATTTCCGATGGCCACGGAGGCACTTTACGGACGCTTATACGAACGGTCAAACGCACCTGAACTCCGGACCACCCGACCGCGTGCGGGACGGTGCCGGTCGGGGTCGGGGCGGGCTCAGGTGCCCGCGCCACGGTCTCCGGCACGCGCCGGAATGGCTCGCTGGATCGATGACGCGGGCGAGGGATCGCCGTTCGCTAGCAGAGGCCGCTGGTGCCGGGATCGCAGGCCACGACGGTGCCACCGAGTGGTGCACTGAGCGTGAACGCCATCGCTACGACGAAGACGAGGCGCAGGATGAAGCGACGAGACATTGGTGGGTCCTCCCACCCCACCGGCGAATTGCTGAGCCGCCGCAGCCACTATCGACCGGCGCCGGCCGAAGGTAAAGCCGGTCGTCTAGCGGGACGTGCGGAGGACGACCAGGCGCACCTGATGCGCCGCGCCGCTTGCCGCGGCGGCGAGGAGGAAGGATGCCGGGCCGACCAGCGCCGGCAGCGCCAGCGGCGCCGGGTGCAGGCCGTCGCCGAACGCGAGGACTGCCGCCGCCACGAGCGCTCCGCCGGAGAGGATCACCGACAGGCGCGAGAGGGCGAGTGGCACGGTCTGCCCGCCGATGAGCTGCTCGATCCGGGCCTCGGTCACCGACAGCGCGCCGACGGGCACGAGCAGACCGAGATCCACATCGTCGGCGTCCGGCAGCACCTTGAAGAGGGCCGAGGCGAGCTCGCGCACGCCGCCCATCTCGCGGACCGCCTCCTGATCGGCGGCGATCTCCTTCTGGACCGTGTAGTACTCGACGAGCTCTTCCACGACCGGGACCACGTACAGGCCGGCGGCGAAATAGCGCGCGATCACGAGGCGGAGCGGATCGCGCTGCCGCAGGTGGTAGCGCTCGTGCAGCAGCACCGCGCGCAGCTCGGCGTCATCGAGCCGCTTGATGAGACCGGTGGAGAGGCAGACGCGCGGCCGGCGGAACCAGTAGCAGAACGAGAACGGCCGGGGGTCGCGCACCACATCGATGCGTCCGGCGAGATCGAGCGCAGCGGCAAGGTCTACCACCCGGCGCGAGACGGTCACGCGGCGGGACAGCAGCGTCCGGATGAGCGACAGCGTCGCAAGGAGCTGACGCAGGAGCGACGTGAGACCGAGCGAGACCCCGAATGTCGCGAGCACGAGCACGAGGACCGCAACGACGCTCACGACATCGGGCACGCCGCCGGTCACGAGCGCGAAGCCGCGGGGCAGCAGCGCCGCGAGCAGCGCGATGAGCAGCGCGCTCGACCCGAGGGCGAGTAGCACGAGCACCCCGAAGGCCCGGTCGGCGGTCCTCACTTCGCGTCCTTCCCGGCGACCCGGCGCAGCGCCTCCCGGTGGCTCGCGTCGACTGAGTCGAGCTCCGCGGTGAACTGGGCGAGCGCGACGTCACCGAACTCATCGACGAGACCGCGCACGAGATCCTGCGACAGCCGCGCGCGGTGCTCGTCGCGGGTGAACGCCGGTCGGTACACGTAGCCCTTGCCGTCGCGATCGCGCACGAGCAGTCCCTTCGCGTGGAGCCGGGTCATGATCGTCATCACCGTCGTGTACGCCAACGAGCGGCTCTGCGCGAGGTCGTCGACCACATCACGGACGGTCGCTGCCCGGCGCTTCCAGAGTCGCTCCATGACCGCGGTCTCGAGCGGTCCGAGGAACGCATTCGGTCCATCGCGGCGGGCGCGCTTCAGGCGGCGGACATCATCGGCCACGGTCCTGATCATCCCACCTTTCGTTGGGGAGCGCGGCGTCGTTTCAGAAGCCGCGGGTGCCCCTCCCCGAGCAGCTCCCGACCATGCGCGAGGGCCACGTGGAGGGCGACCACGAGGTGGCCGTCGCGGGGCGCGTAGAGCGGCCCACCGGGCACGTCGCGGCGCTCCACGAGCCCCGCAAGGGTCATCGCCGCGAGCTCGCGCTCCGCGTATGGCTGGTCGAGCCCGGCCCACAACGCCGCGCGCTGCGCGGTGTCCTCGCCGACGGAGAGCGCGTGCAGGAGCTTCAGTCGCCCGGGTTCGGCCAGGACGTGGACGAGCTGGGTCGCGCGCTCGTAGGCGTCATCGTCCGAGCGCTCCAGGAGCGTCGGGTCGCTGTGGAAGAGGTTGCGGTCCCAATCGATCACTCGTACTACCTGGCGGTAATACTACTGCCGCGTAGTACGCGGTCAGTCGGCTGCTGAAGCCACTGGCTGCGCGGGCTGGTCCGAGCGCTCGCTCCCCCCGGCGCGGGCGTTGATCGCGACGGCGCTCACCACGAGCGCGGCGCCGGCGAGCATCCGCAGGGTGAACTCCTCCCCGAGCGCGAGGGCGCCGATGAGGAGGGCTTGCGTTGGGATGAGCACCTGCGACAGCGTCACCGTTGTCGGGCGGAGCTTGCGGAACAGCCACGCGTTGAGCACGAGCCCGACGCACGAGCCGCCGATGACGAGGTACGCGAACGCGAGGATCGAGCTCGTGGTCCAGTGCTGCGGCTCGCCGGCCTGGCTGATCGCGAATGGGAGGAGGAACGCTGCGGCGACCCACGTGCCGACGCCGACCACCGCGATCGGCGACTCGCGCGACAGGAATCGCGCGATGAGGATCGCCGCGATCGCCCAGCTGATCGGCATGATCGCGAGAAGCGCTGTGGCGAGCAGCGCGTTCGGCTCTTGGCTCGGCGCCGGCGCGCCGACGAGCAGGGCGGTCCCGATGAGGCCGAGCACGAGGGCCGCGACCTTGAGCCGCGACAGCCGGTCCCCGCGCACGAAGAAGTGCGCGAGGATCGCGGTCCAGACCGGGGCCATGGCCCCGAACACAGCCACGAGGCCCGACGGCACGAACTGCTCGGCCCAGAAGATCAAGGCCCACGACGTGCCGATGTTGAAGAAGCCGGCGATCGCTGACGCGAGCAGCGCAGTCCGCGTGCGCGGGAACGACTGACGGAGCACGACGACCGTGATCGTGAGGATGACGGACACCGCGATCGCACGTTCGAACGCGAACAGGTACGGCGGGACCTGGGCCACGCCGATCTTGATCGCGGCCCAGGTCGAGCCCCAGAGGAGGACCATGACGACGTACGCGACGACGACGCGCGCGCTCACATCGGTATTGTCGTTCGGTGAGGACATTCCGGCTCGCGATAGCGGCGCTGCTGATCGCGTCGTGCGTACCCGCGCCAACGCTGGTCGGTACGCAGATCGAGCCCACGGCCGCGCCCGGCTTCAACCTCACCGACGGCATCAGCGGCATGCCGTTCAGCCTCGCCGCGCAACAGGGTTCGGTCGTGGTGCTCTCGTTCCTGTACACGCAGTGCCCGGACGTGTGCCCGCTGACCGCGGAGACGATGCGGCAGGCCCAGGAGAAGCTCAGCGCCGACGAACGTTCGCACACCCTGTTCGTCGCGGTGTCGGCCGACCCGATCCACGACACGCCGCAAGCGGTGCAGGCGTTCGCTCGGGATCACCGTCTTGCGACGCGCTTCGTGTTCCTCGTCGGCGGAGCGCCGCAGCTGCAGCCGGTGTGGTCGGCGTGGGGCATCCGCGTCGAGACCGATCCCACGGCGACCGGCGTCGGGCACAGCGACGCGATCTATCTGCTCGATAAGAAGGGTCGGGTGCGGATCCTGACCCATTCCGACATCACGCCCGAGGCGCTGGCCGGTGACGTGCGGTTGCTCGCCGCGGAGCGTTAGCCGACGATATAGATCGTCGTGAAGAGGCCGATCCAGACCACGTCGACGAAGTGCCAGTAGATGGACGCGGCCTCGACCGCGAGGTGCCGGCTCGCCGTGAACTGGCCGCGCAGGCCGCGGTAGAGGCAGAGCGCGATGAACAGCACGCCGCCGGTGACGTGCGCACCGTGGAAGCCGGTCAGGGTGAAGAACGCGCCAGCGAAGATGCCGTCCTTCGGCAGGAAGCCGAGGCGCGTGTACTCGTAGGCCTGCCCCAAGAGGAACGACACGCCGAGGACGACGGTGGGGATCAGCCACTGGATCATCCGGCGGCGATCGCCCTTCTTTATCGCGCTCACGGCGAGCTGCATCGTGACGCTCGAGGCAACGAGCTCGATGGTGTTGATGAGCGGGAGGCCCTGCCAGCTCGGTTTCTCGCCGAAGACCGGCTCCCACGCGGGGATCTTGCCGCGCAGGAAGAAGTACGTGGTGAACAGCGCGGCGAAGAACATGAGCTCGCTGCCGACGAACATGATGATCGCCCACATCCCGCTGTTGAATCGGGTCGGCTGGACGTCGAATCCCGAATCGTTCACGCCCAGGCGGTCGACGCTGGGCGTCCCGCGGCGTCCACGGACGACCGTGCGATCCGCCACTAGTGGTGCGTCCCGCCGTGATCCTGGTCGTTCGCCTGGGTATACGCGCGCGCGTCGTCGATGAGCCACGTGGCGAGGCCGACAAGGAGCAGCACGACCCCGATCCCGACAAGGATGACGCTCCACAGGATGCCGAACGAGATGAACGTGACGCCGATGCCGATGATCACCGGCGACAGGCTCGGCGGCGGCATGTGGATCGGCTCATCGTGCCCCGACATCGGTCGAAACTCTAGGCCATCGATTGGCAACCGTCGAAACGCTGCCCTAGTGTTGGCGGGCACATGCCGTGGCCGAATGACCCGCAGGGCCCCCTCTCCCGCTCGATCGCCGACCTCTACTGGCTCATGTTCGCCGCCGCCGTCATCGTGCTCGCGATCGTGGTCGGCGCGCTCGTCTACGCCGGTCTGATGTTCCGGGAACGGCCCGGCCACCAGGCCCGCCAGTACCACGGCCACAACCTCCTCGAGCTCATCTGGACCGTCATCCCGACCCTGATGGTCATCACGTTCAGCGTCCTGTCCTTCCAGCGGCTCGTCCTGGTCAACGACGTCGATAGCGGCGCGGCGATGACGATCAAGGCGGAGGGCCGGCAGTGGGTCTGGAATTTCCAGTACCCGTCCGAGAGCCGCTACGCCCTCGCGGATGGCAAGACGTACCTCTCGCAACCGGCCGAGATCCACATTCCGGTCGGCCAGAAGGTGAAGATCGAGCTCAGCGCCACGGACGTCATCCACTCCTTCTATGTGCCGGCCCTAGGCGCTCACAAGGACGCGGTGCCCGGACGCGCAACCGCGACGTGGCTCCAGGCCGACCGGCCGGGAACGTACGTCGGCCAATGCAGCGAGTTCTGTGGGACCGGCCACGCCGACATGCTCATCACGGTCGTCGCGCAGAACGCGCCCGACTACGACACCTGGCTCGCCGCCGCGCTCAAGGACGCGAACCGGTTCAGTGATCCCGCCGTGGCGAAGGGCAAAGAGTTCTTCACGTCCCTCGCGTGTGCGGGGTGTCACACGATCCAGGGCCTGACGAAGGCGACCATCGGCCCTGACCTGACGCACCTGACGACGCAGAAGACGTCCGGCAACTTCACCCTGAATCCGATCGCGGGCGTCGCGGGCCTGGAGCTGAACGAAGCGAACCTCACGAAGTGGGTCGGCAACGCGCCGGGCGTGAAGCCCGGCGTGGTCATGCCGGCCTTCAGCAACAAGGTCGGCGGCCCGCTCGATGACGCGACGATCAACTCGCTCGTCCAGTTCCTGCTCACGCTGAAGTAGCTCGCGAGGTCATTTGACCTCGAGCGCGACCCGCATCCCCAGCTGGTAATGGCCGGCGACGTTGCAGATGAGCACGTACTTGCCGGGCGGGAGCTCGATCACGAGCTTGCGAGACGCGCCGCCGGGGATGTTCATCAGCTCGCCGACCTTGCCGTCCTCCGTCGCCTTCGCCGCGCCGCCGTCAACGGGTAGCTGGTCGGCCGCGAGGTCGGTCTTGATGACCTTGACCTCGTGCACCATCGCGGCGTGGTTGCGGATCCCGATGACGACATGGGGACCCGTCACGGTCGCATGGTCGAGCACGAGCTTGTAGTCGCTCATCTCGACGAAGAGCGTCGGCGTTTCCCCGGTCTCGGCCGGCGCCGCGCTGCACGCGGACGCCAGCATCAGGACCGCGAGGCAGGCAGCGACGACGGGACGAGCCATGGCGGTCACCTCGGACGGGATTCGCGCAGGCGCTGGGCCTGCTCTTCGGACTGTAGCCACAGAAAGAAGGAGAAGCTCGCGGCGGCGAGGAAGATGAGATCGCCCGGCACCCACATGATCGCGCCGCCGAGGCGCTGGTCGGTCGCCGGATCGAGGCCGTACTTGGCTGTCGTCGTGAGGTACGGGAGGTAGTAGGGCCGCTCGGAGAACGCGAGCAGGCCGCCGAGGATCGTGTTCTGCGCCGCGCCGACCAGGAGAAGGAACGGGATGCGCGCCGCGTACGGCAGGGTGGCCCGGAATGGGACCGGGTCGATGACCACACTCCAGAAGAGCAGTGCGGTCACGAGGAACCAGGTGTGCTCGAGCACGTGGATCGTCGGGCTTTCGACCGCGGCGTCATACAGCGCGGGGATGTGCCATCCGTAGAGGCCCACCACATACAGGCCGGCCGCGACGAGCGGCTGCCGCAACAGGTGCACGAGCGCGCGGAACGCGGTGTTGCGAGCGAGCGCCCGGACGACGCTGCGGCGCACGGCCGCGGGCAGACCGCGAAGGAGGGGCCGCACAGGCGCGCCGAGCAGGAGCAGCGGCGCGGCGACGACGAGCAGGAGCATGTGCTGGACCATGTGGATGCTGAAGAGCTCGAGCGCGATCGCGTCGATCGCGGACGCGAGCGAGACCAGCAGCGCGGCCAGCCCCAGGAAGAAGAGCGCGGTGCGCCAGACCGGCCACGATCGCCGCGCCCGCGCGCCGCGCAGATAGACGAGAGCCGCGAGGACCGTGAGGGCGAGGAGTGCTAGAGGCGTACGGTCGTGTCCACCATGATCGCGACGAACAGCAGCGCGAGATACAAGAGCGAGTACAGGTACAGGCTTCGCGCGACGGCACGCTGCTTCGCGGCTGCGGCTCGCAGCAGCCGGATCGCGTAGAGCACGAAGATCGCGCCGAGCACCAGCGCGGCAAAGAGATAGAGCACTCCGACGTACCGCGTGAGGAACAGCAGGACCGAGAGCGGGACGAGCGCCGTCGCGTACAGCAGGATCCCCCACTGCGCCGCGCGATCGCCGTGGACGACCGGCAGCATCGGCACGCCGGCCCGGTCGTAGTCGTCACGGATGAGCAGGGCGAGGGCCCAGAAGTGCGCGGGGGTCCAGAAGAACACGATCGCGAACAGGTACAGCGCCGGCAGGTCGACGTTGTTCGCGACCGCGGCCCACCCGACGAGCGGCGGGATCGCGCCGGCCGCCCCGCCGATGACGATGTTCTGCACGGTCGTGCGCTTGAGCCACAGCGTGTACACGAAGATGTAGAAGAGCGTGCCCACGATCGCGAGGATGGCCGCGAGCAGATTGGCGACGAGCGCGAGGAGCGCGAACGCGAGGACGTTGAGGATCACGCCGACCGCGATGGCGACGCCCGGCGAGACGCGATGTCCCGGCAGCGGGCGGCGGGACGTGCGCCGCATCCGCAGGTCGATGTCCCGGTCGAAGTAGTGGTTCAACGCCGACGCACCGCCGCTCGCGAAGGCGCCGCCCAGCATCGTCGCCAGCACGAGGTGGAACGGCGGGACGCCGCCGGCGGCGAGGAACATCCCGCCGAGCGCGGTGACCAGGAGCAGCGACATGATCGCCGGCTTCGTGAGGGCGATCAGATCGCGCAGCGTCGTACCCGCCTCCGCGCTGACGGGCCGCCACGCGAGCACCGCCAGGGCGACCGTCGCGCACCAGAGCGCCGTCGCGATCGCCGGATGCGCGCCGAGCGGCCACGGCGAAAAGCCCGTGAGCGGGTTCAGGGCGCCGATCGCGACCTGCGCCACGAACAGCACACCGGTGAGCACAGCGGCCAGACCGAGTCCCGGCGTGTCGGCCCTGCGCTTCCATGCCCCCGCGACCGCGTACGCGATGACGATGCCGACGGCGGCGGCGGCGTACCGATGGAGCATGTGGATGGCCTGCGCGCCGCCCATCGGGATGCCGTCGTCGCACAGGGGCCATGTCGAACACGCCGCGGTCGCGCCATCAGCCCGCACGAATGCGCCGGAGAGCATGAGCAGGAACGTGCCCGCGGCCGCGGCCAAGGCCAGCCAGGTGAACGCCGTCGGCTTCGCGAGGCCCGGGCCGGGCACCGGCCAGCGGACGATGACCGCGTAGACGGTGAGGACGGCGAGCAGCAGCTCCGCGTTGGCGAGGTGCACCGTCACCCAGGTGTCGGGAAGCTCGAGGAGCACCGTGATCGCTCCGAGGATCGCCTGCAGCCAGTACAGGACGACCGCGGCCGCGACGAACGTCATCGCTCGGCGGTCGCTGCGGTACCGGGCGAGCGTCCACACGGCGAGCGCCGCGAGGGTCAGGCCCGCGACGACCGCGAGGAACCGGTGGAGCCACTCGATGCGCGTGGCGACGTCGAGGGACGGGAGGAACTGGCCGTGGCACAACGGCCAGTCGGGGCAGCCGAGGCCGGAGCCGGTGACCCGGACGATGCCGCCCCAGAAGGCGGCCGGCAGCGCCGCGAGGAGCGTCAGGTAGACGAGACGGCGGTAGCCCGCTGACACGGTCATGCCGCTAGGTGTGCGGCGTGTCTTCCTTGAGCGGGCG
>JBBQZK010000054.1:0-16687 GCA_038207785.1 Candidatus Limnocylindria bacterium
CGTGGCGCTGGCGGCTCAATCTGCAGACCGTCGATACGAGCGCGCTGCTCAAGTTCATCACCGTGCACTACGACAGCGCGGACGCGCCGGAGCCGGGCGCGTCGTTCTGATCGCGGCGCGCTAGTCGCCGTCGCCCCAATAGCGCTCTTCCTTCCAGGGATCGCCGGTGTTGTGGTAGCCGTTCCGTTCCCAGAAGCCCGGCTTGTCGGTCCCGGCGAACTCGATGCCCCGCAGCCACTTCGCGCTCTTCCACGCGTAGAGCCGCGGCACCACCAGACGTGCCGGCTGGCCGTGCTCGGCGGTGAGCGCCTCGCCGTTGGCCCGGAGCGCGATGAGGCAGTCATCGCGCAGGCAGTACTCGATCGGGATGTTCGCGGTGAAGCCGTATTCGGAGTGCGCGATCACGAACTTCGCCTCGTCGGTCGGCTGCGCGAGCTCCACGATCTTCGCGAAGGTCACGCCTTCCCACTTCTGGTCGAGCCGCGACCACGTGGTGACGCAGTGCATGTCGGCCGTCACCTGCGTATTCACCTCCTTGTCGAGGGCCTGCAGCTCGTCCCAGGTCCAGCGGAGCTCGTTCTTGACCTTGCCGAAGACGCGGAGGTCCCAGGTCTTCGGGTTGAACGTGGGGACCGGGCCGTAGTGCAGGACCGGCCACTTCTCGGTGAGGTACTGCCCCGGGGGCACGCGCTCGGCCTTCCCCGGCGGGAGATCCGCTTTCTTGGTGAAGAACTTCATTCGAGTCCCGCGGCCCGGCGCAGCATCTTGAACGTGTAGATGCCGGTGTCGTGGCCGTCGCCCCACTCCGGGGTCAGCCCGTACCGCCCGACCGCGTATACCTCCTTCAGCTCGGTCTGCATCTGGGTGAACGTCGTATCCGCCGAAACATTCCCTGTATAGGCGCCCTCGCCGGAACAGTACGCACAGGGGCAGGCGCGCCGGAACGGCTCCCACGCGTACTCGGACACCTGGGCGTCGTCCCAGGTCACTTCAAACACCTTTCGGTCAGGGATGATCCGCCAGCCCGTTGGCCGGTGGAACACGTCGGCCACTCGGTCGATGATACGGACGCAATGGCGACGATGGATGACTTCGACCGCATCGAGATGCGGGTCGGCCGCATCGTGGCCGTGGAGGACTTCCCGGCCGCCCGCAACCCCTCCTACAAGCTCACCATCGACTTCGGACCGCACGGCACTCGGCGCTCGTCGGCGGCGGTGCAGCGGTGGTACTCGAAGGACCAGCTCAAGGGCCGGCTGGTGGTATGCGTCACGAATTTCCCGCCGCGCCGGATCGCGACCTTTGATTCGGAAGTGCTGACGCTTGGGGCGATCGACGCGGAGAAGCGAGTCACGCTGCTCGAGCCGGATGCGGACTGCGAGCTCGGGAGCCGGATCGGCTAAGGCTAAAGGGCCCTCACCACTCGAAGAAGCGCAGTCGATCGAACGGCCAGAACCGCAGGATCACCTTGCCGATGATCCGATCGTCGGGCTGCGGGCCGAACGACCGCGAGTCGCTCGAGGCTTGCCGATTGTCCCCAAGTGCGAAGAAGCTGTCCGCCGGGATCGTCAGCGGGAACACCAGAGCTGGTGACTGCGGCGTCGTGATGCCGTGCGCGCCCGCGTAGTCGGTCTTGACGCCGTTCACGAACAGGGTGCCGTCCTTCAGATCGACGGTGTCGCCTGCAACAGCAGCGACCCGCTTCACGTACGGGATCGTCGAATCGGTCGTCGGCTGGAACACCACGATGTCACCCCGCTCCGGCATGCCGATGCGGTAGTCCACCTTGCTCACGAGCACGCGGTCGCCCTGCAGGAGCGTCGATTCCATGCTGCGCTGACGGACCTCGGTGACCTGCACCACGAACAGGTTGAGGACCACCGAGATGATGACCGCCAGGGCGAGAGCCTGGATGATCTCGAGGGCCGCGCGCCACGAGAACGGCGGATCCACGTCGTGCTGGGCCACCGGGTCGCGGGGGTCGTCGCCCGCTCTGTAGCTGTCTTTGACCGCCATCACGAGAAGTGTGGCACGCTGCGCGTCCCGTGGATGTGACCGGATCGTCGCTGTGGCGCCATCGCGATTTCATGAAGCTCTGGACCGGTCAGACGGTCTCGGAGCTCGGGTCGGTCGTCACCCGCACTGCATTGCCGTTCACCGCGATCCTCACGCTGCACGCCACAGCCTTCGAGGTCGGACTGCTGGTCGCATCCGCGTCCACCGCCGTGCTCCTGGTCGGCCTGTTCGCCGGAGCCCTGGTGGACCGCTCGCGGCGGCGGCCGCTCATGATCGTCGCCGACGCGATCCGTGCGGTCCTGCTCCTTTCCATTCCGGCCGCCGCGTTCACCGGCAACCTGCGGATGGAGCAGCTGTACGTCGTTTCGTTCCTCGAAGCCGCGCTCGGTTCGGTGTTCGACGTCGCGTACCGCACCTACCTGCCATCGCTGCTCTCGAAGGACGAGCTGCTCGAAGGCAACGCGAAGATCGGCATGACCAGCGCGATCGCGGAGGTCGGCGGCCCGGGCTTCGCAGGCGCGCTGGTGCAGCTGATCACCGCACCGATGGCGATGCTCGTCGACGCGATCTCGTACGTCTTCTCCGCGATCAGCATCGGCCTCATCCATGCGCCCGAGCGGGGCGTGGAGGATGTCGAGGGGCCATCCGGCCTGCGGCGGCAGCTCGCGGAGGGATTCAGGGCTGTCGCGGGCCATCCGCTGCTGCGCCCGATGGCCCTCGCGTCCGTGACGGGCGCCCTGTTCGGCAACTTCTACTACGCGCTGTACGGGCTGTTCGCCCTCAACGTGCTCGGCCTCTCCCCATTGGTGCTTGGTCTCGTCGTGTCCGCCGGGGGCGTCGGCTCGCTCGCCGCGACCGGGCTCGTGGGTCCGCTCACGCGGCGCTTCGGCTACGGCCCGACGATCGTGTGGACCCGTGTGGGCAGCGCGGTGCTCGCCGTCCTCACACCGCTCGCCGGAGGCCCCCCGCTCGTGGCCGCAGGGTTCCTGTTCATCCCGCAGCTCTTCGGCGACGGCCTCTCGACCATCGGGAACATCGACCAGCTCACCGTGCGGCAGCAGGTCACGCCCGGACGGCTGCTTGGCCGGGTGAACGCGACGCTCCACGTGCTGCTCGAGGGCGTCGGCCCGATCGGGGCGCTCGCGGGCGCGGGCCTCGCCGAAGCGTTCGGCATCCGGACAGCGATCTGGATCTCGGTCGCCGGCTCGATGGCCGGTCTCGCATTTCTTGTCTTCTCGCCGCTGCGGACCCTACCGACGGTAGCAAGTCAGTAACGTCATCCAGCGAACGTCCGAAAAGTGGTCGGGAATGTGTTGATGGCCGGCGGCTGCTTCCTATAGTCCTGGGTAGTCCGTACTGGTCCATCGGGAGCGGCGGGCATTTTCGGGGGTAACAGGGTGGGAAAGTCCATGCGCGTCTGGCTGACTGCGCTCTTGACCGTCTCGATGCTCGGCGGCCAGCTGCCGTCCTTCCTCGGTCTGCCGACCGTCGCAGCCACCGCGGCTGCGGCCATCCCCGACGTGCTGTACGGCGTGAACGCCGGCGACGATGGGCTCTCCCTGCTGAACCAAGTCACCGGCGCCGCGACCTTCATCGGTCGGCTAGACCCCGATACGAGCAAGCTCACCACGCCGATCGCGCTGGCGACGCGGCCATCGGACAGGAAGCTGTTCGCGTGGAACAACACGAATGGCACCACCCAGGCCGACCTTGTGTACACCGGCGATCTCGTGGCCATCGATTCGTGTACCGGCCTCGGCACCAAGGTGAATACGACCAACTCCCAGGTGACGCTCGGAGCCATCGCGTTCAAGGCGACCGGCGAGCTGTATGGCGCTAACTCGGACCTGTATTCGATCGACCCGGCCACCGGGGTCCCAACACGCATCGGTGCGTCCGGCCGGTCGAACTTTGGCGGCCTCGCCTTCGATCCTTCTGGGGTGCTGTACGGCCTCGAAGTGACTGGGTCTCCGCAGTCGCTTGTGACCTTCAACACATCCACTGGTGCTGCCACGATCGTCGCTGCGCTCAGTACGACGCTGGGAATCATCGGTGACCTCACTTTCGATCCAGCGGGTCAGCTCATTGGGACGGCGTCGGGCAGCAGTGGCGATGTTCTATTCGACATCAACAAGGCGACCGGCGCGGTCAGCAACATCCGCACGATCACCGGCGGCTCGTTTCCGCAGGGCCTGGCGTTCGCGCCGCCCTGCAAGCCAGCCGACCTCAGCGCCACGATCACCGTCCTCCCGACCACGGGCGACGTGGGGAGTCTCATGACCTTCACCGGTACGGTCGCGAATGGCGGTCCGAATGCGGTGGACGCCGCGAAGCTCGCGGTGCAGCTCCCTCAGTCGTTGCCGTTCGGGACCAACTGGACCACGACGAAGGGAACATGCTCGCCGCTGGGCAGGTCGTTCTACGGATTGGCCGTGGACTCCATATCTGCATCTGTGTCGCAGAACACCCTTATCTGTGACATGGGCACCCTTGCCTCCGGCGCCTCAGCGAGCGTGACGGTGCGGGCGAGGCCGCTCGTCGCCGGCAGCTTCAGGGCGCTGGCCCAGGTGGCGTCAGCGCAAGCAGATCCGGATACGACGAACAACTCCGCAGCGGTGTCGTTCGACGTTGGCGGCTACCAAGGCGTGGCCCAGTGCAGCAATGGCGACGGGGGAACGACCCTGTTGCCGTTCGCGCGCGCGGAGCTGCTCACCGGCATGTCGGTCCTGTACACGACGACCGCGGATGCGAACGCGACGTACTACTTCCCGACGCTCGGGAAGAACACCACGTTCGGCGTGCGCTACACCAGCGCTGACGGCAAGACGATGTGCGCCACGACGCTCACCACGAACTCGGACGGCCTGACCGTCTCGGGTACCGGCGTCCCGCCATTTGACCGAAAGAACCACACCTGGACATCTGCGCAGTACCTCGATCCGATCACACAGATCATCGAAGGCACGCCCGCAGCGGGCACGGTCATCAAGTCCGGGGAGTCCGACTACCTGGTCCGGGCCGGCGAGTCCGACTGGTACAAGGTCCGCATCGCGCCGGGCCAGAAGGTGCTCATCAAGCTGACCGGCATCGGCACGACGGTGTCCCTGCCCGCGGACTTCTCGCTCGCGCTGTTCAAGGACATCCGCGCATATCTCAATTCGACGAAGACCCAGGTCAATGCCGACCCGCTCGCCGCCATCCAGAACCATGACGCGGCGTCGACACCCGACGCGCTGTCGCCGGACGCCTTGTCGCCCGACGCCCTGTCTCCCGATGCGCTGTCACCCGATGCATTGTCACCTGACGCGCTGTCACCTGACGCGCTCTCGCCCGATGCACTCTCGCCCGACGAGCTGTCCCCCGATGAGCTCTCGCCCGACGCGCTGTCACCAGATGCGCTTTCCCCGGATGCGCTGTCGCCCGACGCGCTGTCGCCCGACGCGTATTCCGGAGCGCAGACCGCGACGATCCTCCGCATTTCGGCCCACGAGGGCGGGTCGCCCGAGCAGATCATCCAGAACACCTGGACCAACGCGGGCGACTTCTACATCCGCGTGCGCGGTCACAACGGTGCGTTCGATCCGTCGACGGCGTTCCAGATCACGGCGGAGGTCGTGTGGGCGGCCTGCTCCGGCGTGGATCTGAGCCCGGCGACCCCGGCACTGCCATCCACCGTGGGCACGCCGAAGACCGTGATCGTCACGAACACCGCTCGGTTCCGCAACGCCGATGGCACCCCGGTCGATGCCGCGGCGATCACGGCGATGACCAATGGCCTGAACACGTTCGCCGCACGGCCTGAGGTAAGCGGCGTCGTCGTCGACCTCGCATCCAACAGCGGGCTCGACGCCGCGTACACGAAGTGGACGAACAACCCGACGTGTCCGGCCGCCGCCAACATCGTGGCGAACGGCATCAAGGCGGTCATCGACGCCTACCGGGCCTCGCCCGCGCTCCAGTACGTGGTGCTCGCGGGCGGCGATTATGCCGTGCCCTACTACCGCACCCCAGATCAGGCCGGCCTCGGCAACGAGCAGGGCTACCAGCCTGGCCTGTACCAGGACACTCCTGGTGAGGCCAGCCTGAAGTTCGGCTACACGCTGACGCAGGATCCGTACGCGACCCGTTACGGCATCGCGCACTTCGACCACACCTTCTACCTGCCCGATCTCGCGATCGGACGGCTCGTCGAGACGCCGGCGGACATCATGTCGGTCATCACCGCGTACACCGACGCGGGTGGCGTCGTCCACTCCGGTGGTGGCCGCGCGGCGGTCAGTGGATACGACTTCCTCTCCGACACGGCGACCTTCATCCAATCGTCGCTCGCGCCTGCGATGACGGTCGATCCGCTCATCCAGCTTCGCGGTCAGACGCCATGGACCGCGGACCAGATGCGCTCGCTCGTCTTTGCGCGGCATTACGACATCGTGAGCTGGAACGGCCACTTCTCGGCGAACACGTCGCTCGCTGCTGACTTCGCGACGCGGATCAAGAGCGAGGAGATCGCCCACTACGCGGCGTTGTTCAAGAACACGCTCGTCGTCTCCACCGGCTGCCACTCGGGGTTCAACATCCTCGACCCCGAGGCGCTGCTGTCCACGCAGAACGTCGACTGGGCGCAGGCGTTCGCCCGCGCCGGCGCGCAGCTGATCGGCGGCACCGGCTACCAGTACGGCGACACCGACTTCATGAAGTACACCGAGCTCCTGACGGGAAACTTCATCACTGAGCTGCGATACGGCGCCCCCGGCACCGCGGTCGAGATCGGAAAGGCGCTCGTCAACGCCAAGCGCAGCTACGTCAGCGGGCTGCCGACTCTGCGCGGCATCGATGAGAAAGCCTTGATGGAGTCGACCCTCTACGGGTTGCCGATGTGGAAGATGGACATCGGAGCGAACGGGCGGCTTGCGCCACCGTCCAGCTCGGGTCTCGCGACCACCGCGTTCAGCGGGGTGAGCGGTCTCTCCACCGCACCGATCGCTCCCAGCTACGTGCTCAACCGTCATCCGTTGTCAGGCAACCCGGCGACCGGTGTGTACTACGACGCCTCCGGAAGCATCGCTGTCGCGCCGGGAGCGCCGGTGTTGCCGCAGACGGTCGCGCCGATCGATGCGGCCGGCAGCACCATCCCACGCGGGGCGGTCCTGCTCGACGCGGCCTATGCGGACGAGACTGGGATCACGCCCTTCACCGACGTCGCCAACACCGAGCTCGCCGGCCTGCACCCTGGCTATTCGAGCCAGGTGTTCGCCCCGGTCAGGCCGTTCGGCATCAACACGCTCTCTGGCGCCGCTACGTTCGTCACGACGCCCGCGCAGTTCAAGAGCACAGGCGCGAACAGCGGGGTCCTTCGACGCTGGACGAGCCAGAGCTATCAGCTCTTCTACTCCAGCCGCACCGACGTCGTCGGCGCGCTCGCTGGATCGCCGATCGTCTATGGCGTCACGGTTTCGGCCGGAGACAGCGGTGCGGTCCACCTCGATGTCACCCTGGGTGCGTCGACCGATCCCGGCATCGCGGCCGCCTTCCTGACCTACACCGCCGACGCTGGATCCCTGTACGGCGCGTGGCACTCGATCGCGATGACGCCCGTGGCACCTGACGTGACGGGTACGACCGGGTTCGGTCTCGTCCGCCACTACGTCGCGGACGTTCTGCCCGGGACCGGTGCGGCGACCGATCTACGATTCTTCGTGCAGGCCGTCGGGGGCAATGGGCTCGTGTCCATGGCGACGAACGACGGCGCGTACTACCGCCTGACCAGCGGCGCTTCGGCAACGAACCCGAAGACGACCACCTCGATCGTCCTGAACAACCCGCCCAGCAGCGGAACGTACCTCGGCCGCGCCACGGTCTCGGCAACGCTGTCCGGACCGGCCGGTGCGCTGGCCGGCCTGCCCGTCACCCTGACGGTCGGGCGTTCACGCGCGACGGCGATCACGGACGGGACCGGCAAGGCGAGCGCGACGTTCACGATCACGACCGCTCCGAGCGCGACCCTCGTGGCCGCGGCGTTCGAGGAGGACGCGACGCACATCGGGTCCAGTACCGCATCCCCGTTCACGATCGACAAAGCAACGGCCACCCTCACCCCGAATCAGTCGCTCCTCCAAGTGGGCACGAGCATCGTCATCGCGACGCTCGGTCTTGGCGGCACCAGTGACCCGCAGTCGGTGCTCGTCACTCTGGGAACGAGATCATTCTGGGTGCAGAGCGACGCCCTTGGCCGCATCCGGTTGGACGCGCTGGACCTGCCTCTGGCCTTCGGGCCGAACGGCCTGAAGATCGAATTCGCCGGGAACGATCGATTCACCGCGGCGTCACTGCTCGTCACGGTCACGATGTACGACCCCGAGTCAAAGGTGACGGGCGGTGGCTGGATCCTGACAAAGGCCTCCACGATCTCGAAGACCGCCTTGGTCCTCGGAAAGAAGGCCAACTTCTCCTTCGTGGCGCAATACAAGAACGGCGTGACGGCTCCGGTCGGCAACCTCGAGTTCAGCGCGAAGGAAAGCAAGATCGAGCTGAAGGCGACGACCTTCGACTACCTTGCCGTCAACGGCAATCGCGGAGAACTGCAAGGGAAAGCGACGATCAACGGCCTCGGCTCCTTCAGCTTCCGCATGATCGCGGTCGATACCTCAACGGACACCTTCGAGATCCGCATCTGGGATGGCACGACGACATTCGACGCACCGCTCTACCAGGCGAGCAACACCACAGGCGGGGGGAACGTCGTCATCCACTAACCGCCCACGCGCGCGAGAGCGGCTTCGGCGCGAAGCCGCTCGGGAACTTCGTTCAGCTCGGCGAGCGCGTCGCGCGAGAGGCGAAGCAGCACCAGACCTCGGGAGCGATCACCACGTGCGACCAGGATCTCACCCAGGATGCGGTCGGCGACCGCGATCATGTGCGTCGACCCTCCCGCGGCTGCGAGCTCGCGCGACCGCTCCGCGGCGGCCTGCGCGGCGTCGAGGCCGCCACGCGACAGCTCCGCGGAGGCGATGAACTGGTACAGGTCGGCGAGATACGTCTTGCTGCCGACCGCCTCCCACTTCGCTTCGGCGTCCCGAAGGGTCGCGATGCCGCGCTCAACGTCGCCGGACTCGGCGATCGCCGCGCCCAGACCGGTGAGCGCGAGCGCCACGCCCGACGCGTAGCCGATCCGGCCCCACACCGCGAGGGCCTGCTCGTACGCGGCGATCGCCTCCAGTGGCTCGCCGCGCGTGCGATGGACCTCGCCGATGTTGTTGTGGATCGTTCCGATGCCCCAGGGATCGCCCATCAGCTCGCGCAGCGCGAGGCTCTCCTGGAACTCCGCCAGCGCCTCGAGCCACTGCCCGCTGCGCCGGTACGTGACCCCGAGGTTACTTCTGACGTTCGCGAGGCCCGCGGTGTCGCCGAGGCGCTCGTACATGGCCAGGCTGAGCCGGTAATACGTCGTTGCGTCCTTTCGGTCGCCGCTGAGCAGCGCGACGTTGCCAAGCTGCTTCAGGCCGTCGGCCACCGCGTCGTCCGCTCCGGCCTTCTCGCCGGCGCTGACACCAGCGGTGAGCGTCTCGCGAGCCGCGGCGTGCGCGCCCTGGCGCCACTGCAGCTGTCCGAGCTGGACCTGCACGCGCGAGCGCTCGACGCCGTCGTCAGCTGCGAGCGAGAGGGCGAGCTCGAGTGTGGCGAACGCGCCCGCGTAGTCGCCCTTCATGGCCATCGCGTTGCCGCCCTTGCGGAGGAGCCCTGCGCGGCGCGCCGCGGTCGGCTCGCCGCTGTGGGCCTCGCCGGCGGTATAGCTCGCGATGGCCTCGTCGAACCTGCCCACGAGCAGCTGCACGTCACCGATGCGCTCGTGGATCGCACCGGCATCCCGAGGCCCGTTGCCATCGGCGGCGAGGGCCAACGCGCTTGTATAGGTCGTGAGGGCTTCGGTGTTGGCGAAGAGGCCCTTCGCGCGGTCGCCGGCGCGCAACAGCCACTCGAGCGCGCGGGCCGGATCGTCGCCCCGCTCGTAATGGAATGCGAGCAGGTCGATGAACTCATCAAGGCGGTCGGCGAAGAGCGCCTCGAACGTCGCGGCCACGGCCGTGTGCGTCTTGCGGCGCACCGATTGGAGCTGCACCTGATACGCGACCTCGCGGATGAGCGCCTGACGGAACGCGTACGTCAGCTCGGGCGTTGTCGCGCGTGGCGCGACAACGTCTTCCTGTTCGAGCGCGCCCAGGCCCTCGCTCAACGTGGCCGCGGGGAGCATCCCGGCGAGCACGCGGTACCAGAATGTCCGCCCGATGACCGCAGCCGGGCGCGCGACACGCTTGGCGGCGTCGCTCAGACGATCGAGTCGCGCTTCCACAACCTCTTGGATCGTCGCGGGGAGGCGCTCTCCAGCGCGCTCGTCCGTGGCCATGCGGCCATCACGCTCGACCAGGTACCCGGCGCTCTGCAGCTCGCGCACGATCTCCTCGATGAAGAAGGGGTTGCCACCGGTACGGCCGAGGACGCGGTCGGTGAGGGTGGCCTCGACGGGCAGCTGGAGCATCGCCTCGATGAGCTCGCGGGATTGCCCGTCGTCTAGCGGCGCGAGCTCGATGACGTCCGCCGGCCACGGCGGCGTCCAGCCCGTCCGACTCGTCGTCACGAAGACGCAGGGGAGAGCGGTCGTGTCCCCGACCAGCTCACCAAGGACGCGCAGGCTCGCGTCGTCGATCCAATGGAGGTCCTCGGCCGCGAGCAGGAAGGGGGCGTGTGCTGCGGCTCGCTGAAGGATCGCGCGCAGGAACCCGACGAGGAGCGCGCGCTTCCGCTCCGGATCGAGCGCCGAGTGGCCGGGATAGCCGATGATCTCGAGCACCACGGCGAGCACGGTCGGATCGACGTCCTGCGCGTAACGAGTCAGACCTTCGGCCAAAGCAGCGCTCGCGGTCGTCTCATCGTCGGCCGCGTGGATCCCGAACGCGCCCCGGATGAAGTCAGCGATGAGGGCGTACGGCGTCGAGCGTTCGTACGAAGCGCACCGCGCGGTCATTCGGTCCATCGCCGCTGGGAGCGTCGCCCGGAACTCCGCGACCAGGCGCGACTTGCCGACCCCCGGTTCGCCGACGATGGACACGATCCGACCGTGGCCAGCGTTCGCATCCTCGAGCATCGAGGCGAGCTGCTCGAGCTCTTGCTCGCGACCGACGAAGGGCGTCGCATCCGGCTCGAGCGTGGCGTCGAGCTGGCGTACGACGCGATACGTGATCACTGGTTCGCTCTTGCCCTTGAGCGTGATCGGCTCGCGCCGCTCGAATTCGAACCGATGCATCGCGAGCCTGCGGGTCGTCTCGCTCACGAGCACCTGGCCGAGCGGCGCGGCAGACTCGAGGCGCTGCGCGGTGTTCACCGCGTCGCCGACCACCGTGTACGCCCGCTGGACGTCTCCGGCGAGGAGGCCTGCGACGACCTCGCCCGTGTTCACGCCGATGCGGAGGGTGAGCCGGACGCCGTACTTCCGGTCGAGGTCGTCGTTGAGGCGGACGATCGACGCCTGCATCGCGAGCGCGGCATGCACGGCTCGCTCGGCGTCGTCCTCGTGTGAGATCGGGGCGCCGAAGACGGCCATGACGGCATCGCCGATGTACTTGTCGATCGTGCCCTCGTACCGCTGGATCTGGCGGGCCAGGACCCCGAAGTAGCTGCCCAGGATCCCGCGCAGCTCCTCCGGGTCGAGCTTCTCGGCGAGCGGAGTGGAGCCCGAGAGGTCGGCGAAGAGGATCGTGACGACCTTGCGCTGCTCGAGGAGCGCATCGGCTGTCTCCGCGCTGACCTGGAGCGACGCGCTCGTGGGCGCGGAGGTCGGCTGCGGGGCCTGGGCGGCCGCGATAGGCGTGCCGCATTTGGCGCAGAAGCGGTCCTTGGCCCGGATCGCTGCGCCGCAGTTCGCGCAGGTGGCTTTGGTCTTCGGAGCGCGCTCGGGCATGGCCTACAGGGTACGTTCACGCGCTTCTCGCACGCGTCCTGCTACCAGCCGCGTAGGAGGTGTTGACGATGCCACAGAGTGCCTGGAGCCCGAAGCGCGAACGCCAGTACAAGAACATCAAGGAGGAGGAAACGGACGCTGGCCGGTCCGAGGATACGGCCGAGCGCATCGCGGCCGCCACGGTCAACCGCACCCGAACCGCGAAGGGCGAGACGAAGGCCAAGAAGTCCGCGAGCGCCCGGTCACGCGCGCAGAAAGCGGCCTCGACGGCCGGCAAGCGCGCCGGGGCGAAGAGCCGCGGCGGGACGAAGAAGACTGCTAGAAAGGCAACATGAGGCTTCTTCTCACTTCCGCTGGCATCAAGAACACGAGCATCCACAACGCGCTGCTCGACCTCCTGGGCAAACCCATCGCCGAGTGCAGCGCCCTCTGCATTCCCACCGCGTCGTATGCGCACCCCATGACCGGTCCTGGCCAGGCATGGAATTTCATCACCGGACGAGAGCCCAGAACGCCCATGTGCGAACTGGGTTGGAAGACATTGGGCGTGCTGGAGCTCACCGCGCTGCCGAGCATCGATGACGCGCACTGGGTGCCTCTGGTCCAGGAGACTGACGTCCTGCTCGTGAATGGCGGCGATCCCATGTACCTGTGCTATTGGATGCGGCAGTCCGGGCTGGCGGACCTCCTGCCGTCGCTGCGGGAGACTGTCTACGTGGGGCTGAGCGCTGGGAGCCTCGTGATGGCCCCGAACATCGGGCAGGATTTCGTCCACTGGACTCCGCCCACCGGTGGCGACGAAACACTGGGATTGGTCGATTTTGCGATGTTCCCGCACCTGGATCACCCGGAGTTGCCGGAAAACACCATGGCGGACGCGGAGAAATGGGCCGCCGGTATGCGGGTGCCGGGGTACGCGATCGACGATCAGACCGCCATCAAAGTGACCGATGGTGCCGTCGACGTCATCTCCGAGGGGCACTGGAAGCTGTTCACCCCCACGGCGGTACCCTAGCCCTCGGCGCACGGGCCGGGAGGATGAGATGGTCGCGAAGAGCGGGGCAGCGGGCACCAAGGACAAGCCCTGGAAGCTCAAGACGCCGAGTGGATCCAGCGAGTACGTCATGTATCGCGACGAGGCATCCGATCTGCCGTCGATCGTGTGCGTCGTCGGGAAGACGGAGCTTCGCTATCAGGCGCGGGCCATCGAGGACCTCCACGCGATGCTGAAGAAGCACGGCGATTGGATGCTGCTCGGGAGCGCGGACGAGCAGAAGCCGGCCGCGGACGGCACCGTCGAGGCATGGGGTCGCTCGGCCAAGAACCCGGTCAAGGGCTGGTATGGCACCAAGAAGGGTCTCCGTGGCCGCTTCGGGATGTACATGCCGCCGCTCCTCGAGACACTTGGGCTTGCCGAGGTGACGCACGACGCGAAGAACAACAAGATGCGGGCGAAGTAGCGAATGCCGTTCAAGAGCAAGGCGCAACGGCGGAAGTTCGCGCAACTACTGGTCGACGGCGAGATCACGGATCAGCAGTACGAAGAGTGGAACCGGTCGACCGGAAAGAAGGAGCTCCCCGAGCGCGTGAAGCCGAAGCCGAGGGCGAAGAAGGTGACCGGTAAGAAAAGAACGACCGTGCGAAAGAACACCGCCGCCGCAGTGAAACGGACCGCCAAGAAGCGCTGAGCACAACGCGACGAACAACGGAGCACGGGACGTAACGGAAGATCGCGCGGCGTCAACACCAGCACCAAGCGCTGGCCCGCATGAGTCGATCTCGCAACGATTCCGACGACGATCCGCATCACGCCCACTCCTTGTATCCGTCGACGGCCGAGCACACTGGACCTGTTCCCTCGGGACCCTCGATGCACCGCCGTGCCCTAGCGCCGGCTGAGGTGTGCAGGCCCGCAGAGAGCGCTCCGTATAACGAATGAAAAAGGGGTCACCATGTACAACGATCAGAACAAGGTCATTGCCCGTCGTCTCGTCGAGGAAGGCTTCAACAAGCACAATCTCAAGCTCGCGGATGAGCTCTTCACCGCGGACGCTCAGAGCCACGACCCGCAGCAGCCGAAGGTCGGCCGCGGGCCGGACGGCGTGAGGCAGTCCATGCAGGGCTACCTCACGGCATTCCCGGACTCCAAGGTCACGATCGAGCGTGAGATCGCCGAGGGCGATCTCGTCGTGCAGCTGCTTCGCGCCACTGGCACGCACACCGGCCCGCTCGGTGGGATCCCGGCCACGAACAAGAAGACCGACGTCATCGGCGTCATCACGAGCAAGTTCAAGGACGGGAAGATCGTCGAGCAGTGGTCGATCTTCGACCAGCTCGGCGTCATGCAGCAGATCGGCGTCGTGCCGCTGCCCGAGATCGTCAGGGAGCGCGAGCTCGTCGGAGCCCGCTAGCTCAGCTTCTCTAATTTCGAAGACCCTCGAAGTTCGGAGACGCGCGGCGACACTCGCCGGGCGTCTTCGCGCCTCGCGATCTCGAAGGCCACGCGCGTCACCTCCGAGCTATCTCGTTCTACGGAGCGGGTGGCCGAAATCGGACCCGCATGTTCAACCTTGGAGGGATCGAAGGTCATTTGCGCGTGCACGCTTCGTCAAGCCGCGTACGGGGATGCCGCTTCCAACAAACACTGCTGAATATCCTCATCTGAACTGAGCGGGAGACGGGACTCGGACCCGCGACCTACTGCTTGGAAGGCAGTCGCTCTACCAGGCTGAGCTACTCCCGCGCTGTGCTGCCGTTGCCCGAACGTCCGATCGCGATGGCAGTTCGGACAAACGATATCGCACTTCAATGCTTCTTCCAGGATCCTCCGCTGTGAGCGGCACCACGAACCGGCGACGTTGAACTCCTTCGTCGCGGGGTCTCGATGATCGAACTGCAGGATGTACGGCGGCAGCACTTTGCCGCAGTCGGCACACGGGCGCCTTCGGAGTTCAAGCAGGAAATCCCGTCGAGCTATGGACCGTGCGCGCCTGGCGATGTGGCGCGCGCTCTGGTTGAGCTGACCACGTGCCCGACGCGCAGCCCATTCTTCGGCCTGTTGGCGGTAGCTGCGGACTGCGTGGCAGTTCGCGCAGACGATCTCGCATTTTGCGATCTCAGCGACGAGACGGAGTCGGTCCATGAGCATCGCGCGCGGGCTCGTTATCTGGAAAGACTTGGCCTTCGGATCGCGGTGGTCGAAGTCCATCTGATGCGGCTCGAACGTTCCGCCGCAGTCCTTGCATGGTCGACGCCGCAGCTCGCGTAGGAATTCGACCGTCGTGCGCGATCGCCTCCTCACCCGATCGATCTCCCCCTGACGGTTCCGGCGGTAGTAGGCGACGTTGTAGGGGCGCTGGTCCCGTTTGGGCTCGACATCTGCCGAACGTGAACGAGCGTTCGAGGCGTGTCAATGGGACCGTGCGCGCGAGCGCGCACGGCACTGGTCGAGCGTCGGGGATCGCTTCCCGGCGCCGGGCTAGACGACCGCCCACGTGATCGGGCGGCCATCGACCTCGCGAAGCCGTCCGCGCAGCTCCAGATAGCGCAGATGCGCGAGGGTCTCCGCCAGCGCGAAGCGCTCCTCATGCGGCGATCGCAGCACCGGAAACAGCGTCCGGCAGATCGAGTACGCGCTCCGCGGTGTTCCAGCAGCCGCCTCGAGGGTCAGCTCAAGCCGCTGGGCGTGGTGGGCGAGCATCTCATCGACGCGTCCGGCGCAATCGTCGAAGGGATCGCCGTGTGCCGGCAGCACGCGCTTCACGCCGAGCGTCTTCATCTTCTCCAGCGCGCTCAGGAAATCACCGAGCGGATCCGGGCGACCCTCGGGATAGACGCCGATGTTCGAGGTTATCCGCGGGAGCACGTGATCGCCGGCGAAGAGCGTGCCGCTCGACTCCTCATACAGCACCGCGTGGTGGTCGGTATGGCCGGGCGTCCACACGACCGTCAACGCCCGCCCGCCGAGGTCGAGCACCTCGCCATCGGCGACCGCCTTGATGGGCTCGAACGGGTCCACCCGCGCGCCCATCGCGACCCACGCAGCCCGCATCCCCTCATCCACGTCACGGGGCATCCCGTGCCGCTCGAAGAGCACGTAGGTCTTGTCGATCAGCTTGTGATCGGCCGCCCAGGTCGCGTGCGCGCGCTCGATCTCGGGACCGTGCATGAGCAGCTTCGCGCCGCCGTCGCGCAGCAGACCGGCCATGCCGAGATGGTCGGGATGGAGATGCGTGATGAAGGCTGTGCCGATGTCCGCGAGCGCGACGCCCGCCGCGGCGAGTCCCGCGCGCAGCTCGGCCTCGGCTTCCGCGGTGTGCATTCCGCTATCGACGATCGACCAGCCGCGTTCGCCCTCGATGAGGTACACGTTCACATTCCGCAGGGCGAGCGGGAGGGGAAGCAGGATGCGCCGGACGCCCGGCGCAACGTGCTCGTCGGACGTCACGCTCCTAGAATGGCGGGACTCCGGCCCGTTCGTCTAGCGGCCCAGGACACTGCCCTCTCAAGGCAGAGACCACCGGTTCGAATCCGGTACGGGCTACCAGAGCTTCCTTATTCGAACCTACCCAGCCCACAAGACTGCGATAGGGCTCCTCGAATTCAATTCGCGTCACTAGGCCCTTCGCCACAAACAGCCGTTTGAACATGACCCGGTTCCAGTGTCGGCGAACCGGGGGCTTCGCGGCGACATACGAGGCTCGGCAGTTGTCAGTCAGC
>JBBQZK010000055.1:0-16549 GCA_038207785.1 Candidatus Limnocylindria bacterium
GCCGAGCCTGCTCAAGCTTCCGGGGGTCGGCTTGGCTCCTTTGCCAGCCCGAGCCAAGCAGTTAATCTTCGCGCGGAGGTGATGCAAGTGCTCGAATCCGCTCCCACCCACGCTTCGATCGCGGTATCCGACATCAGTCGCGCCAGGAAGTTCTACGAAGGGATCCTTCGCTTGAAGGTCGCGGAGGAGCGATCGGATGGCATCCGCTACGAGACCGGTGGCGGAACCTGGTTCCTCGTCTATATGTCCCAGTTCGCCGGAAGCTCCAAGAGCACATCCATGGCGTTCGAGGTCAAGGACATCGGTGCGGCGGTCCGGGCGCTCCGGCAGGCCGGGGTGGTCTTCGAGGAGTACGACATGCCGGGTTTGAAGACAGTGGAAGGCATCGCGGAGTTCGAGGGCCTGCGCGGGGCCTGGTTCAAGGACCCCGACGGGAACATCCTCGCGCTTGGCCAGGACTCGTGATCCGGAGCGGCTAGAAGGATTCGCACCAAGGTATAGCGGTCGAAGTCGGGGCGAAATGTCCCGAGGCTTCGGGACCGGACGCGCAACCCGATGAATGCCGAGCGTCGGCGGCTGCACGCGGGCGGCCGAAGCCACCGTCAGCGCGCGAGGATATCCACGATCGACGTGGCGGTCAGCCATGACCCGGCGACGAGCGGGATCGCGAGTACGATCCGGCCGGCGACGCGTGGGAGAGTGCGCGCGATCAGGCCGGCGCCGATCAGGCCCAGGGTCACCAGGCTGTTGGCGAGGCCGAAGCCGGTGCCTGGGGCGGCCGTCCCGGCGACCGTCATCACCGTCGTGATGACAAGGGCCGTGAGAACGAACAGCGACAGCAGTCCAGCCAGGGCGACCGCGATCGCGAGCGCGATGCCACCGATGTCCGCCGGGCGCGCCGATGGTCGGCCGGGCGTGAGGCGGTCCAACGCGGCGTGCAGCGACACAAGCGCGGCGCCGAACAGCAGGTAGATCGCGGCGAACATGGCGATATTCAGCGCCGCCGGGCCGAATCGCCGGAAGTCCGGATTCTCGCGCGTGATGACCACGAAACCAAGCGCCGCGAGTAGCAGCACGCCGAAAGCGACCGCCCCGCGGCGTCCGAACGGCGCGAGCCAGGGCCTGAGCGCCGCGTAGACGAGCCCACCGATGATGCCATTGGCGACGCCGGCGAACACGACGAGCGCGATCGTGCCGGGCACGGTGATCTCCCCGACGATGTTCCCGTTGTCGGTGCGCATCCCGACGGACGCCGGTCCGGCCAGGACCGCGCTCGCCCGCATGAGAACGCGCCCCGCGATGCCACCCGCGGCCACCCCAGCGAGCACGCCCGCGAGGCCGGCGATACCCACCTCTCGGCCACTGCGAACGAGGATCCCGATCACGCGAATCTCCTCTGCCGCCGGAGTACAGCGACCTTCGCATCGTTCGAGCCGAGGGCTTCCACCGAGGACGGTACACGCTTCGGAGCGGGTGACGTTGGGTGCACGGCGCTCATGAGTCAGGAATCGAACCGACGGCCCGGCGCCGATCCTAAGTCACATCGGCAGCAGACGAGACCCGTCGGGCCGCCGGTGGCGCCGCTGGTGGCGCCGCGTCGGGAGCGCCTGGGCTGAAGTTGCCTCTCCCATCTGCGGGACGCTCGTGCCGCCCGCTGACGCTAGCCTTGGTTCGGATGAAGCACCGGTTGGATGTGAACGGTGTATCCCGCGAGATCGATGTCCCGCGGGAGACCAGTCTGCTGGAAGCGCTCCGCGACGATCTCGGGCTTGTGGCAGCGCGCTACGGCTGCGGCCGGGGCCAATGCGGAGCCTGCTTCGTGCTGGCCGACGGCCGCGCCGTCGCGTCGTGCCTCATCACTGTCGGGCAGGCCACGGTGTACCGGATCGTGACCGTCGAGGGACTCGCCTCGGCCGGGTGGGATGCCGTGCAGCGGGCGTTCGTCGAGGAGGACGCGATGCAGTGCGGGTACTGCACGAGCGGCATGCTCATTTCCGCGACCGCACTTCTCGCGCAGCAGCCGTCGCCGACGGACGACGAGATCCGGGACGCGCTCGACCCGAACCTCTGCCGCTGCGGCGTGCAGCTCCGCGCGATCCGTGCCGTTAGGCGCGCCGCGGAGGCGCGCGGGTGATCACGCCCACGAGCGAGCCTCCGCGCCTCGAGGAGCGGATCCGGCTCGAGCCCGATGGCAGGGTCACGGTGTTCTCGGGGAAGGTCGAGTTCGGCCAGGGGATCCGGACGGCGTTCGCCAAGATCGTGGCCGCGGAGCTCGGCGTCCCGGTCGATCGTGTGATCGTGGTCCTCGGCGACACTGCCCAGGTGCCATTCGACCGAGGTACGTTCGGCAGCCGCTCGATCGCCCAGGACGGCGAGATCCTCCGCCGCGCGGCCACGCTCGCGCGGAGGCTCATTGCCGAAGGCCGGCCGCTCGAGGGGTCCATCCCGGACGACGTCCCGGTCTCTGCGACGCGCCTTGCTGACGAGCCACGCCGCATGGAGGCGGCCGACATCGTCACCGGACGCGCGCGGTTCGTTGCGGATGTGCGCCTCGAGCAGATGCTGCGCGGCGCGATCGCGCGCGCGCCGGTCCGTGGTGCGCGCCCGGCGACCGTCGGGGATCGGACGGCCCGTGCGATGGCCGGCGTGGTCGCGGTCGTGCGCGATCGCGACCTGGTCGGGGTCGTCGCGGAGCGGCAGGCACAGGCGACCACGGCGGTCCAGGCGCTCGAGATCGACTGGACCATGCCTCCAGCGCCTGACGACGACGCGGTCTCGATCCCGATCGCGGAGGACGCCGGCGTCGAAACCGCGCTGGCGGAGTCCCCGACGCGGATCGCCGCGACCTACGCGATGCCATACATCTCGAATGCCCCCATCGGACCGAGCGCCGCGGTCGCGGACGTGCGGGCGGAAGGTGCGACCGTCTACGCGGGGACGCAGCGTCCCTTCGGTCTCCGCGATGAGCTCGCGGCGACGCTCGGTTTACCAGTGGGGGCTGTCCGGGTGATCCCGCTCATGCCGAGCGGGACGTACGGGCGGAACAGCCTTGGCGATGCCGCGCTCGAGGCGGCGCGGCTCGCGAAGGCGTGCGGCCGGCCTGTCCTGCTGCAGTGGTCGCGCGAAGAAGAGTTCGCGCAGGGACCGGCGCGGCCCGCGTGCGTGCTCGATATCGAGGCCGGAACCGATGCCGACGGCCGGTTCAGCGCCTGGCGCTACGACGAGCACACCAACGCGCACGGCTACGGCGGCTCGCTCGATCCGCGGCAGGCGCCGTTCACCTCGGGTCGCAACGCGGTGCCGCCGTATGTCGTGCCGCATCTCGCCGTGACGCTGCACGTCGAGCCGTCGCAGCTGCGCACGGCGTCGTTCCGTTCGCTGGCCGCGGCCGAGAACGTCTTCGCGATCGAGTCACTCGTTGATGAGATCGCCGATGCGCGCCGGGAGGATCCGCTGGATCTGCGACTGCGCAACACGCACGACCCGCGCCTGCGCGCGGTCCTCGAGGCGGTGGCCGAGCGCAGCGGCTGGCGCGATCGGCCCCGCGGTGAGAGCCGTGGCTTCGGTCTCGCCTGCTCGCTCTACGCGCACGGCACCTACATCGCGCAGGTCGCAGAGGTCACGGTCGCGTCGAACGGCCGGGTGCGGCTCGGCAGGTTCTGGTGCGCCGTCGACCCCGGTCGGGTCATCGACGCGAACGGGGTGCGTAACCAGTGCGAGGGCGCGATCGTCCAGTCGGCGTCGTGGACGCTCCTCGAGGAACTGAAGCAGCGCGACGGGCATGTCGCGACCACCGGCTGGGACACATACCCGATCGCGAAGTTCCGCGACGCTCCGACCGACATCGACATTTACCTCATGGGTGCCGCGGGCGAGCCGCCGACGGGAGTGGGAGAGCCGCCGGGGGTGCCGGTCGCGGCCGCGATCGCGAATGCCGTCTTCGCGGCCTGCGGGGTCCGGGTGCGCGAGCTGCCGATCACCCCGGACCGCGTGCGCGCCGCGCGCCGCTGATCGCGGGGCGGACGGGCGGACGATGTAGGGGCCGCCGTGATGCCGGTCGATGAGGAGGATGGTCCCGGCCTCGTCCCGCCACCCCGACGCGATCCAACGTCGTGTCCGTGAGAGCGTCAGCTGCCAATCTCGTTCAGCATCGGCAGGAGCCTGACCTCTCCGCCCTTGGGCAGTCCCGAAGTTTGGAGGTCATCGATGACGGATCACTTCTCCCTGGAGTACGGCTACGACGCCTACCCGCGGATCGAAGAGGAGTTCCGAGCGGCGCTCGACGCGAGCCTGAACCCACGCGGACCCGAGATGCTCTACGACCTGGTGCGGGATCTTCGCCTGCCACCGGGAGCGATCGCCGTTGACGTCGGCTGCGGCGAAGGCAGACAGTCTCTGTTTCTTGCCGAACGCTTCGGGTTCGCCGTCAGCGGATTCGATCCAGTTCAGCGTCATATCGAACTCGCGAACGACGCACTCGCATCGGCGATCCACGGGCACCCCGAATTGGCCTCGCTCGTCCGTTTCGAGCTCGGGACAACGGAATCGCTACGTGTCGACGACGCCAGCGTCGATCTCATTTGGTGTCGGGACGTCCTCCTCCACGTCGCCGCGCTCGACAGGGCGTACGCCGAGTTCCGGAGGATCCTGCGGGACGGCGGTCGAGCGATCGTGTACCAGAGCTCGCTGGCCACAGAAAGGCTCGAGCCGCAAGAGGCCGCGTGGGTCTGGAAGACAAGCGGCGTCATTCCGTTGAGCGCTGATCCTGATCACACCGACGCGGCCATCGCCGCCGCAGGTCTCCGGGTGGACGAACTCATCGACGTCGGGATCGAGTGGGGGGAATGGGCCGAAGAGCAGGCCGGGACCGCGAGTCGTCGGCTTCTTCATGCCGCACGGTTACTACGCGTACCGGAGCGATACGTCGCACGCTTCGGGCGAGCCGCGTACGACATGATGCTGGCGGATTGCCTATGGCACGTGTACCGCCTCATCGGGAAGCTCGGTGGCCGCGTGTACGTCTTGTCTCGGCACTGAACGCTCGGCGCGCTTCCAGGCTCGCCAGCGACACCGGCCGGGTCATCGACGCGAACGGCGTGCTCACCGGCGCGAGGGCGCGATCGTCCAGTCGGCGTCGTGGACGCTCGGCGAGCAGCTGAAGCAGCATGTCGCCGCGCTCCGCTGATCGCTAGGCGGATGGGCGAAGGATGTAGAGCCCGCCGTGATGCCGGTCCGTGACGAAGACGGTCCCATCGGCGTCGACAAGAAGATCGTTCAGCTGGATCACCGGCTGGCCCCGCGGGGCGGCGGGGACGAAGCGCGCGATCTCGACCGGTGCTCGCGGGTCGCCGGTGTCGTAGACACGCAGACCGGCGCTGAAGTACGTCGCGTACACGATCGTGTCGCTCTGGAATGTGCCGGGCCGGTTCTCGTGGAGGTTGTGCGGTCCGAACCGGAGGCCGTGCGTCGGCCTGTCCTCGGGCACCGGGAACGTCGCGATCTCGCGGGGCGCCGTCTCATCCGAGACGTCGACGACATGGATGTCCTTTTGCGCGCCCGTGCGATCGGGGTCGATCGCCTCATCCGTCGCGATGACCAGACCCCGATCGCCGAGGGGGAGGGCCGTGTGAGTGTAGGGATGCCCGCCCGCGCGATCGGCCCAGTCGACCTGACCCAGCGGGGTGAGCTGCCCGTCGTCGACGCGGAGCACGACGACACCCGCGTCGAACCAGCCCGCGTAGGCCCGGTCACCGCGCACGATCGCGTGGTGACAGCTCGGATACCGGCGCGGCGCGCGGATCCCCGGATCAGGCTCGGCGCGCCGCTGCTCGGGAAGGTGAAGCTCCGCATGCAGCCGCGGCCGTTCGGGATCGGCGACGTCGACGGTGATGAGCGCCCCACCATGGATGCCCGGGAGGCGGGCGGACGCGTACGCGTACCGGCCGCCGGTCCACCAGATCCGGTGCACGCCGAGGCCCGGGACCTCCAGGAAGCCGATCCGCCGGGGATCGTCCGCGCGCGAGACGTCGTATACGACGACCCCGGTGCTTTCCGGATCGGTGAGGTCGTACGGGTAGCGCTCGTTGTTCACGAGCAGCAGCCGGTCGGCGTACTGGGTCTTATGGGCGTGCGCTCGAGCGGGGGCAGGCAGCTGCGCGATGACGCGCGGCCGGCGGAGATCCGAGATGTCGACCACGCTCGTGCCGACGCCGAAGTCACCCATGTGCCCCACGTAAAGGACGTCGCCGTTGCGCATGATCTGCATCCCGTCGCCTCTGCCGGCGAGGTCACTATGTCCGATGAGCTCGAGGCCGCGTTCGTCCAGGACCGCGGGCAGCTCGCTCACGCCCAGAGCCTACGGCAGCCCGGCTTGACAGATCCCTCCAGACCGCAAACGATTTCCGCGGTGGGGAGCACGCGGAGGCCCAAGACGACCCGGTCGACGATCGTCGACGTCGCGAAGGCGGCGCGCGTTCATCCGTCCACGGTCTCGCGAGCGCTCAGCGATCTGCCGGGCCACACCCTGCGGCCGGAAACGCGGGCCCGCGTGCGGTCGATCGTGGATCGCATGGGGTACCGGCCGTCGGCGCTCGCACGGAGCCTCCGGCTCCGTCGGACGCTCACACTCGGGATGCTGGTGCCCGACATCGCGAACAACTTCCTCGCCGGGATCATCAAGGGCGCCGAAGAGGCCGCGCACGAGAGCGGCTACACGCTCATCCTCTGCAACACCGCCGATCTGCCGGAGCGCGAGGCCACGTACATCCGCGTCCTGCGTGACCGCGAGGTGGACGGCGTCCTCGTCGCCTCCACCCGGATGGCCGACGCCACGATCGATGGGCTGCGCGAAGACGGCTTTCCATTCGTGCTCGTGAATCGCGGCTCCGGTCGGACCGACGATCTTGTGGTGACCGTGGACAACAGCGCCGCCGCCGCGATCGTGGTCGACCATCTGGTGGCCCGCGGGCACCGCCACATCGCCCACATCGCGGGGCCACGCTCGACGAGCACCGGGCTCGAACGCGCGCTGGGCGCGCAGGACGCGGCGCGCCGGCACGGCGTCCGTGCCGTTCTCCTCGAAGCGGAGGCGTGGTCCGAACATGCCGGCTATCGGGCCGCGTGCCAGCTGCTTCGCGACGAGCCCCCGACCGCCATCTTCGGGGCGAACGACCTCATCGCAGTCGGCGCGTTGCGGGCCGCGACCGAGGCGGGCATCCGCGTCCCGCGGGACATGGCTGTCGCCGGCTTCAACGACAGCGCAGAGGCCGGACTACTCGATCTCACGACGATCCACGTCCCGCAGGAGCAGATGGGCATGCGCGCCGCGCAGCTCCTCCTCGCCCGCCTCGAAGGGCAGACCATCGCGCAGCCGCGCGTGGTCATCCCCATCGCGCTTGTCGTGCGCGGATCGACCGCGACGATGACCGAACGGCGGATCGCATGAGCGGCGAACGGATCGTCGTGGAGGCCGCGAAGAAGCATTACGGAGCGATCCCGGTCTTCGAGGCCCTTGACCTCGCCGTCCGCGACGGCGAGACCGTCTGCATCCTGGGCCCGTCGGGATGCGGTAAGACGACATTGCTGCGCACGATGCACGGCCTCGTCCAGCTCGACGGTGGCCGCATTCTCGTCGACGGGACTGCCGTGACCGGCCCGCGGCGCAACGTCGCGATGGTGTTCCAGCATTTCGGGCTCATGCCGTGGAAGCGCGCACGCGATAACGTCGCGTACGGGGTCGAGCTTGCCGGGCTGCCGCAACGGACCATCGCCGAGCGCGTCGACCGCTACATCGCGCTGGTCGGCCTGCGAGGCTTCGAGCGTCACTACCCATATCAGCTCTCCGGTGGGATGCAGCAGCGCGTCGGCCTCGCACGTGCTCTCGCGCTCGAGCCGAATGTCCTCCTCATGGACGAGCCGTTCGGATCGCTCGACGCGCTCACGCGCGAGGTCCTCCAGGACGAGCTGCTGCGGATCTATCAGCGCGGCCATATCGAGCGCGACGGGCGGGGGACGCCGCCCGCGATGGTGTTCATCACCCATTCGATCGAGGAGTCGATCGCGCTCGGCGACCGGATCGTAGTACTGAGCGAGCGACCGGCCCACGTCCGGGAGATCCTGTCCGTGGACATCCCACGGCCGCGGACGGTCGCCTCGGTCATCGCCCATCCGCGCTTCGTGGAGCTGCGCGACCGCTGCTGGCGGCTTTTGCGGGAGCGTGCCGCGGCATGACGGTGCGCAAGGCCCAAGCTCAAGTGCAGGCGCAGGCGCCATCGAGCCCGCGGCGGCGAGCGTTCCGGCCACGCGGCGGCGATTGGGGCGTGCGGCTCGGCGCCATCGCAATCTTGTTGCTGGTCTGGGAATTCCTGGCGCCGGGCTGGAACCCGCTCATCATTCGGCCGCCGTCGGCGATCGCGCGCGCGTTCGTCGAGCTCGTCGAGAACGGCGAGTTGCAGACCGCGCTCGTCATCAGCCTCCGGGCGTTCTCGGCCGGCCTCGCGATCGCCGTCGTGATCGGCGTCCTGCTGGGCATCGTCACCGGCCGCTGGCGCTTCGCGTACAACGCGCTCGATCCCCTGGTCAGCGCGCTCTACTCGGTGCCGTCGGTCGCGCTCATCCCGCTCATCGGGTTCATCTTCAAGTTCCAGGGCGACGCGCCGCGGGTCGCGGCGGTCGCGCTGTTCTGCGTGTTCCCGGTGCTCATCAACACCCAGCAGGGGGTGCGCAACGTGGACCGCGGCCTACTCGAGGTAGCGCACGCGTTCAACACGAGCGAGCGACGCCTTTGGACCGACGTGATCATCCCGTCGTCGCTGCCGTTCATGCTCGCGGGCATCCGGCTCTCCATCGGCCGGGGGCTCATCGGCATGATCGTCGCGGAGTTCTTCATCGGCCTGGTCGGCCTCGGCTACCTGATCATCCAGTACGGCAACGTCTTCCGGATCGACCGCATGTTCGTGCCGGTCATCGTGGTAGCCGCGCTGGGCATCGTTTTCATGGGTCTCGTGCAGTGGCTCGAGGGCCGCGTCGCGCCATGGCTGCGACGCGAGCAGTAGGAGGATGACAATGGTGCGTCGGACTTTTGCGTTGACGTTCATCGCGGCGATGGTGGCCGCCGCCTGTGGCGGGGGCACCGGCAGCGGCGGCGGAGCCGGGGCAGCGTCCGCGGCACCGGCCGGCGCAGCGAGCCCGTCGGCCGCGCCGAAGGCGGTCTGCGCGGCCAAGAAGATCACGATCGCGGTCCCTGTCACGCCGCCCAACGTCGTGCATCTCACCCCATACCTTGCCGATGCGTTCGGCTACTTCAAGGACGAGAACCTCACGGTGGAGCTCGTGCGATTCGAGGGCGGCGTCGGCTCGCTGCGGGCCTCGGCATCGGGCGGCATCACCCTCGCCGGCACCTCGAGCGAACCGGTCGTCGATGGCATCGCGAATGGCGCCGAAGTGAAGGCCGTGTACTCGTACGCGCCCGCCGTCGACGTGTCGTTCGTGGTCGGTCCCGGCATCAAGACGCTCGCCGACCTCAAGGGGAAGAAGATGGGCGTCCAGGAGCCCGGTGGCTTCGCCGACGTCATGACCCGGATCGTCCTGAAGAAGGCAGGCATCGACCCGAAGGACGTCACGTTCGTCCAGACGACCACGGCCGGCCGGGTCCAGCAGCTCGTCGCCGGCGCTACCGACACCGCGGTCCTGCACATCGACCAGACGAAGACCGTGCAGAAGGCGAACCCCGGCCTCTCGGTCCTCGCGAACATGTGGGAGATCCTCTCGGACTATCAGTACTCCGTGTACGTCGCTCCGACGCAGGCGATCAAGGACGACGCGGCGACGCTCGAGTGCACGATCCGCGCGCTCATGCGGGCGAACCGCGCGATGTACGACCCGGCGAACAAGTCCAAGATCGTCGACCTCGCCGTGAAGGAAGGCAAGATCGACCCCGTCATCGCAGGTGACACGTTCGACCTCCTCGTGAAGGCGAAGGCCTGGCCACAGAACGAGGGCGTCCCGAAGAGCTTCATTGAAGGCACGATCAAGAGCGAGAAGGACTTCGGCAAGATCACGAAGGACCTCACGTTCGATCAGGTCGCCGATCTGTCGATCGTCAAGAAGGTGGTCGATCAGCTCGGCCGGAAGACCGACTTCCCGTACTGATGACGAAGACGCTCGTCGACCTCACGCAGCTCTGGGGGGACCGGATGCCGACCTGGCCGCAGTTCGAGGCGATCCAGGTCACCGACATCACGACCCACCATCGCGACGGCAAATCGACTGTGCTGGTGCGGACGAACATGCACACCGGGACGCATATCGACGCGCCGAGCCACTACTGGCCGACGGGGAAGAGCCTTGGCGAGATCCCTATCCAGGATCTTTACGGCACGGGCTTGGTGATCGACCTGCGGCCGATCACCAAGCCGTGGGCCTACTACTCGATCGACGACGTCAAGAAGTGCATCCCGAAGGGGGAGGAGGTCCGGGCAGGTGACGTCGTTGTCTTCTACACCGGCTGGGACCGGTACAACTGGACGAAGGCCACACGCGACGACGTCATGTACTTCGACCGCCATCCCGGACCGAAGCCCGAGGTCTGCGACTGGCTCGTCGACACGGGCATCAAATGGATCGGCGCCGACCTCGCGTCGATGGATCACTCGTTGCACGTGCGGGTGCGGTACTTCCGGCCGGACCTGGTCAGGGAGTACGAATCCCAGACGGGACGGCCGATCGAAGAGACACTCCCGCTAACGGATTTCGAGCACGTGCACTACCACATGGCGAAGGCGAACATCCCGATGCTGGAGAACCTCGGCGGCGAACTTGCCGAGCTCGCCGGCAGGCGCGTCGAGCTGGGCGCGTTTCCGTGGCGCTGGGTGAACGGCGAGGGCTGCATCTGCCGCGTCGTGGCGTTCCTCGAGAGATAGGGATGCAGGCGCTCGTCCTCACCGCTCCGCACGCGTTCGAGATCCGCGACATCCCGAGACCCGAGCCGAGCGAGAACGAGGTCCTGTGCCGGGTAAAGGCCATTGCGATCTGCGGCACGGACGCCGAGATCATCGAAGGCTCGTTTCAGGGCCGCTGGCCGAAGGCCTACCCGTTCACGCCGGGACACGAATGGGCAGGCGAGGTCGTGAGCGCCGGGCGCGTCGCGCGCGAGTACGGTTTTTCTTCGGGCACGCGCGTGGCGGGGACATCGCATTCCGGCTGCGGCTACTGCCGGATGTGCCGGACCGGCCGGTACAACCTGTGCTTCAACTACGGACGGGAGGACCTCGGGCACCGCCAGTACGGCCACTACACCCAGGGCGCTTACGCCGAGTACGTCGTACAGACGATCAAGAGCGTGTTCCCGATCCCTGACACGGTGCCCTTCGACGTCGCGGCCCTATGCGACACCGCGTCGATCGCGCTCCACTCCGCGAAGCGCGCGGGGATCGAGCCCGGCGATGTCGTCGCGTCCGTCGGCTCCGGTGGAATGGGCGTGCTCGTCGCGATGTGCGCGAAGGCGCTCGGTGCGGCCCGGGTCATCGTGGTCGGCGGTGGCAAGCGGCTGGACCGGGCGCGCGAGCTCGGTTTCGAGACGGTCGACTACCACTCCCGCGACCCGGTAGCCGCGGTCCGCGACCTCACCGGCGGGCGTGGCGTCGATGCGGCGGTCGACTCGGCCGGAACGGGCGACTCCATCCGCCAGTCCATCGGCGTGCTCCGCAAGGGTGGTCGCGTCGCATTCACCGGGATCCCGAAGGACCCGGTCCAGATGGACATGCAGAAGATCGTCCTCGAGGAGCTCGACCTCCATGGCGTGCGGGCGAATCGCAACACGATGGAGGAAATCCTCCCCCTGATCGCCGACGGCCGGATCGCCGCGGCGAAGCTGATCACGCACCATTTCACGCTCACGAACTTCGGCGAGGCACTCCGCACGTTCAATGAACGGGCCGACGGCGCGCTCAAGGTGATCGTCGAGCCGTGAGCCTGCCGCTGGAGATGACGGCGGTCGTCTTCGACCGGCCGAACGAGTTCGCCGTCCGAACGGTCCCGACGCCGCGCCCGGTGGGGGGCCGGGTCCTCGTCCGCGTGGCGGCGTCGATGGTCTGCGCGACCGACCTGAAGATCCTCGCCGGGACGTTCGTGGGAACGACCTTTCCGCACGTGCCGGGACACGAGTTCGCCGGCGAGGTCGTGGCCCACGGCTCACAGGTCGACGGGCCGCCCATCGGCGCACGCGTCGGAGTCGAGGTGCATGTGGGCTGCGGGGCATGCGCCCGCTGCCGCGAGGGTCTCTACAACCTCTGCCTCAACTACGGGAAGCCGGAAACGGGCCACGCGCACATCGGTTTCACCATCGCGGGCGGGCTCGCGCAGTACGCGAGCGTACCGGCGGCCGCGATCCACGTCCTGCCCGCGAGCGTCACGCTCGAGGAGGGCGCCTGGACGGACAACCTCGGCGTCGCGCTCTGGGCGCTCGAGCGGGGTCGGCTCACCGCCGGCGAGCGCGTCGCGATAGTCGGGGCCGGCGCGATCGGCCTCTGCGCCGCGCAACTCGCACGGGCCCTCGGCGCGTCCGAGGTGGTCATCGTCGGCCGCGGCGAGCGTCTGGCACGGGCGAAAGGGTTCGCCGACACCGTCGTCGAGGACGCGACGCCGCTGTTCGGCACGATCGACCTCGTCGCCGAGTTCGCCGGGACCGCGACGGCGGCAGGCGACGCGATAAGGCTGGCCCGGCGCGGCGGCCGCGTGGTCCTCGGCGGCGCGACCGGGCAGGGGGTCGAGCTTTCGGGGCTCGACCTGTCCACTATCGTGCGCGGACATCTCGACGTGCTCGGTTCCGTCGCGAACCCGAAGCGCGCCTCGGGCCGCGCCCTCGCGCTCCTGGCGGACCGAAAGATCGACGTCCGCTCGCTCACCACACATCGGTTCCCGCTCACGCGCTTCGCGGACGCGTGGGCCACGTTCGTCGAGCGCCGCGACGGCGCGATCCGCGTGATGTTGCGACCGCAGGAGAAATGATGGAAACGTCGACCGCGATGAATCTGTATCGCGTCATGCGGACGATCCGGCGCTTCGAGCACCGGAGCACGACCCTGTTCGGGGAGAACAGGATCTGGGGGACGATCCACAGCTACGCCGGCGAGGAGGCCATCGCTGCCGGCGTCTGCGAGCATCTGCGCGACGACGACTGGATCACCTCGACCCACCGGGGACACGGCCACTGCATCGCGAAGCGGGCTGATCTCGGGAAGATGTTCGCCGAGCTGCTCGGCCGCGAGACCGGCTACTGCCGCGGCAGGGGCGGATCGATGCACATCGCCGACACCTCGAAGGGGAACCTCGGGGCGAACGGCATCGTCGGCGGGGGCATCCCGATCGCCACCGGTGCGGCGCTAACCGCGAAGCAACTCGGGACCGATCAGGTCGCAGTGTCCTTCTTCGGCGACGGCGCGGCGCATCTGGGACCGTTCCACGAGTCGCTCAACATCGCGGCGATCTGGAAGCTCCCGGTGATCTACGTGTGCGAAAACAATCAGTACGCCGAGAGCTTCCCGGCGAAGAAGGCCTTCGCGATCGATGACATCTCCCTGCGCGCCGCGGGCTATGGGATGCCTGGCGTTCGCGTCGACGGCCGCGACGTGGCCGCGGTCTACCGCGCCGCCGGCGCGGCGATCGCCCGCGCGCGCCGCGGTGATGGCCCGACGCTGCTCGTCTGCGAGTCGTACCGGCACGAGGGCCACTACTACGGCGACCCGCGGAAGTACCAGACGAAAGAGGAGATCGAGGGCTGGAAGACGACCTTCGACCCGCTCCTCGATGTCCGCACGTGGATCATCCGCGATGGGCTGGGGACCGAGGCACAGCTCGACGCCATCGACCGAGAGATCGACGACGTGATGGAGCGTGCTGTCGTATGGGCCGAGGCCGGTCCGCCCGCCTCGCCGCTCAGGTTGCCGGAGGACATCTATGCCTCTTACTAGTCGGATGGCACCGGCTCCGGACGCGATGAAGGACAGCACGACCAAGGAGATGTTCTACGCGGAGGCGCTGAACGACGCGCTCCGGATCGAGATGCAGCGCGATCCACGGGTCATCGTGCTGGGCGAGGACATCGCCGAGCACGGCGGCGCCTTCCAGGTCACCGCCGGGCTGCTCGCGGAGTTCGGGCCCACCCGCATCCTCCAGACGCCGATCAGCGAGATCGGCTTGGTCGGCACGGCCGTCGGCGCCGCGCTCACCGGCCTCCGCCCCGTCGCCGAGCTCATGTACATCGACTTCTCAGGCCTCGCGATGGACCAGATCGTCAACCAAGCTGCGCAGAACCGGTTCATGTTCGGCGGACAGGCCCGAGTGCCGCTCGTCGTGCGCACCCAGGGCGGGTCCGGGCGGGGGAACGCGGCCCAGCATTCCAAGTCGCTCGAGGCCTGGTTCACCCACGTCGCGGGACTGAAGGTCGTCATGCCATCGACGCCGGCCGACGCGAAGGGTCTGCTTGCGGCTGCGATCCGGGACGACGACACGGTCATTTTCATCGAGCACAAGCTCCTCTATCGCACCAAGGGTCCGGTGCCCTCTGACGAGCACGTCGTGCCACTTGGGAGAGCCGACATCAAACGCGCGGGCGATGACGTCACGATCGTCACGTGGTCCCGCGAGGTGCTGTTCGCGCTCGAGGCTGCGGCGACTCTCGCCGACGAGGGCATCAGTGCCGAGGTCGTCGACGTGCGCTCGCTCGTGCCGCTGGACAAGGACACGATCCTCTCGTCCGTCCGCCGCACCCGGCACTGTCTCGTGGTGCACGAGGCGATCAAGCGCGGCGGCTACGGCGGGGAGGTCGCCTCTCTCGTCGCCGAGGAGGCCTTCGACGATCTGGACGCGCCGCCCAGGCGGCTCGCTGGTCTCGAGACGCCGATCCCTTACGCCCAGCCGCTCGAGCTCGGCGTGGTCCCGCAGGTCCCCGACATCGTGCGGGCCGCGCGGGAGCTCGTGCGGGGGTGACCGCCTTCGATGTCGTGGTGGCCGGTGCGGGACACAACAGCCTAGTGTGCGCCGCCTACCTCGCGCGGGCGGGAATGCGCGTGCTCGTGCTCGAGCGGGCACAGCGCATCGGCGGTGACACCTCGACCGAGGAGGTGACGCTTCCAGGGTTCCGCCATGACCTGTGCGCGAGCGCGCACACCGTCTTTCAGTCGAGTCCGATCGTGCGCAACGACGAGCTCGCGCTCGGGAGCCACGGCCTCCGCTACCTGTTCCCCGAGCCGGCCGCGATCATGCCATTCCTCGACGGTCGCAGCATCACGATGTTCCGTGACCGCGCGGCGACGGTCCGCGAGATCGCACGGTTCAGCGTGAGAGATGCGCGTGCCTACGAGCAGCTGCTCGCGGACTGGGATGCCATCAAGGCGGCGCACGCGCGGGTGCGCTACTCCGCCGCCGGGTCTCCGAGCGCCGCGATCGCCGAACTCGAAGCGACTGGCCCCGGTCTTGAGGCCGTCCGCTGGCGCTACGCGAGCGCGCTCGACATCGTGCGTGAGCGTTTCAGCGATGAGCACGTGCGCGCCTTCTTCCTTTGGCTTTCGCTCATGACGATGGTCAACGTCGACCAGCCCGGGACCGGCCTGAACGCGCTCTCTCTCCCTGCCGGCCGGCAGGCGTTCAGCTGGACCACCGCCGAGGGTGGCTCGGGCGCCCTCCCCGACGCGCTCGCGAGGATCGTGACCGAGCACGGCGGAGAGGTACGTACCGGCGCCGAGGTCACGGGGCTCCTCATCGAGGACGGACGGGCCGCGGGCGTCGCGACCGCGGACGGCGCGGAGCACCGGGCGCGCCGCGCCGTCGTCTCCACCATCCATGTCAAGCACCTCCCCGATGTCGTCGGGCGCGAGCGCCTCGGCGTCGAGTTCGTCGCGGGCCTGGCCCGGTGGCGCACGGGCATCACGATGTTCGTCACCCACTACGCGCTCGATGCGGCGCCGCATTACCGGACCGAGCAGGGGCCCATGGCGTCGGTCGGCGCGGGGATCTGCGCATCGACCGACGAGCTGCTTGACGCGCTCGCGGCGTTCCGGCGCGGCGAGGTCCGCATCGAGCGCCCGCCGCTACTCGCGATCAATGCGACGGCGGTCGACCCGAGCCGCGCGCCTGCCGGCAAGCACACCCTGAAGCTCGTCGGGTTCCTGCCGTACGAGCTGCGCGAAGGGGGCCCGGCCGGATGGGACAGCATCAAGGCCGATGTTTCGGAAGCCCTCTTCGATCACTACCTCCGCCACGTCGACGGGCTCACCAAGGCGAACGTGCTCGCTACGCGCGTCGAGAGCCCGCTCGATCTCGAGCGGCGCAACCCGCACAACTACCGGGGCTCCTGCCACGGAGGCGACCAGGATCTCGCCCAGGACGGCGCGCTCCGGCCGGTCCCCGGCTACGCCGGATACCGCCTGCCGGTAGCGGGCCTGTATCAGACGGGCGCGACGACGCACCCCGGCGGATCGGTGACCGGTGCACCCGGACGCAACTGCGCGCAGGTCGTGATGCAGGATCTCGGGCTCAGCTTCAGCGCCGCGCT
>JBBQZK010000056.1:0-16396 GCA_038207785.1 Candidatus Limnocylindria bacterium
GAAGCGCAAGCGCCGCAAGAAGGTCGCGATGCAGACCGCGCACGACCGCCGCGAGGAAGGCGCCGAGCCACTTCCCTTCGACCTCGATCCGCCCGGCTGATGCGGTACGCCGGCCGCACGCTCGCGGCCGCGCTCGTGAGCGTCGCCGCCACCGTGGCCGTCGCCTCGTTCTCCGCCGACCGCCTGAGCGAAGCGCCGGTGCGCGGTCGGCTCCCGGGTCCGGATCCGGTCAGGTCGATCGCGTCGTCGATCGCCCTGCTCGTCGGCCTCGTCGCCTTCTACGGTCTCGGTCGCTCGATCGACGCGGCCGGCGCGCGACCCGCGATCGTCGCCGGCACGATCGGGGGCGCGCTGGCGGGGCTCGCCGGAGGGATCGCGCAATCCGCGGCGCTGTCCGACTACCTCACAGCGGTGCTCGCCGGGTACGCGGTGCCGCCGGAGTTCCTGGCCATCGCGCTGGGCGCGTACGTGGTCGTGGCGACGTGCGCCGCCGCGGTGATCGCCGGGACCGTGAGCTACGCGGGCTGGGACCGCGCGCGGCGTGCGGTCAGCCGAGCGGATACGCCCCGATGAGCGCGCCTGTTGCGGCCGCGTGCGCCACAGCCTCATCCCACGGCGTTCCGACGAGCGCGGCCACCATGCCCGCGAGGTCCGCGGCCGTGACGAGCGCGCCGTCCGCGCCATCTGCCGCGGCACGAGCGTGCGGGCGTGCCGTGAGCGCATCGAGGTAGCGCCCAACGCCGGCCGGTGGCGTGCCGAATAGATCCAGTCCGTCACGCAACCGGACGATCGTGACGTCGTACGGCGTCATCGTGTGGCTCGAGATGCCCTCCCCCGCCACATACACGACCTCGCCGACGAGCAGCGCGACCCGGCCGTCCGCCGCGAGTGCGCCAGCGTGCGCGAGGATGCGCGTGGCGACCGTCAGCTCCGTCGCCGGCTCCTCGCGGATCAGCACCTGCCCTCGCCCGGAAGAGCGGCTGCGCTAGGCCGCGACGGCGGCGAGCAGGTCCAGGGCGCTCCGGACCGGCGCATCGGCCGCGATCTCTTCGTCCCGCGGCGCCGCGACGGATCCGTCCCACACAAGCACGCGATCGAGCCGTTCGGCGAGCCGCTCGGCACAGCGGCGCGCCACCTCGGAGACGCTCCCAGCCACGCCGAGCCGGGCGAAGGAGGCGACCTCGTGCCTGAACCCGCATGGGATCATGCGCGAGAACGCCGCGAGGTCTGGGTCGACGTTCAGCGCGAACCCATGTCGAGTGATCCCGCGCGAGACGCGCACGCCGATCGCTGCGATCTTCGCGTCCCGCCGATCGGCGAGCGAGACCCATACGCCGGTCTTTCCATCGATCGCTCGCGACGCAATGCCGAAGTCGGCGAGGGCTGCGCGCAGGCTGTCTTCGAGCGCGCGCACGTACGCGACGACATCCGGGGCCTCGCCCAATGACAGGATCGGATAGCCGACCAGCTGCCCCGGTCCGTGGTAGGTGATGTCGCCGCCGCGGTCGACGCGATAGGCCGATGCACCAACCGCACGGAGCTCGCTCGGTGAGGCGGTCAGGTGGTCAAGGGTCCCGCGCCGGCCGATCGTGTACACGGGGTCGTGCTCCAGTAGCAGCAGCCGCTCGGCTCCGCCCATGGCGAGCCGCGCCGCAACGGCTTCCTGCAGCCGCCAGCCGTCGAGGTACCCGACGCGGCCGAGCGCGGTCGCACGCAGCTCAGCCGGCATGCGCCATCCCAACGTGCCGCTCCGCGTGATACGAGCTGCGCACGAGCGGGCCGGACTCCACGTGATCGAAGCCCATCGTCATCCCGACGTCCCGGAGCTGCACGAACTCCGCGGGCGTCCAGTAGCGCTCGATCGGAAGGTGCTCGGGTGACGGCCGCAGATACTGGCCGATCGTCAGCACGTCGGTCCCCTGCTCGGCGATCGCGCGCATTGTGGTGATCACCTCGTCGGTGGTCTCCCCCAGCCCGACCATGATCCCGGTCTTGCAGACGAGCGTCGGCGCGCGCGCCTTCGTGCGCCGGAGGACCTCGAGCGATCGTTCGAAACGCGCCTGGGGCCGGACCCGTGTGTAGAGACGGGGCACGGTCTCCACGTTGTGGTTCATGATCTCGGGCCGCTCCGCCAGAACGATGTCCAGCGCGTCGAGCACGCCGCGGAAATCCGGGATCAGGACCTCGACCGACGTGCCCGGCGACTGCCTGCGGATCTCGCGAATGGTCTCGGCGAACATGCGCGCGCCGCCGTCCTCGAGCTCGTCGCGGTTCACGCTCGTGACCACCGCGTGCTTCACGCCCATCCGTGCGACGGCCTCGCCCACACGTGCCGGCTCGGCAAGGTCCAGCTCGGTCGGCTTGCCCGTCTTTACTGCGCAGAACCCGCAGGACCGGGTGCAGGTGTCACCGAGGATCATGAACGTCGCCGTGCCGGCGCCCCAGCACTCGGCCATGTTCGGGCAGTGCGCCTCCTCACAGACGGTGTGCAGCGATTTGCTGCGCATCAGCCTGCGCAGCTCTTCGACCTGCGGGCCCATCGGCAGGCGGACCTTCAGCCAGTCCGGGCGAGCATGATCGATCGGCACCCGTTCGTTGACCGCGCTGCGGCCGCGCGAGCGCGGACGCTCCACGTCGCCGGGCATCTCGAACGCGATCGGGACGAGCTCTGCCATCTGCTCAATCTCTCCGCTTCGCGGAGAAGACGCGCTCAGGGCTGGTGGACTCGCTCCTCGCGGGCAAGCCGCTCGTCGCTCGGCCTGTCACGACAGCGCGACGTTGGACGGGTCGACGCCCTGGATCCAGGCCTTCACATCGCGAAGGAAGCCCGCGGCCGTCGCACCGTCCATCACCCGGTGATCGAACGACATGACCACGTTGCCCATCGTGCGGATACCGATGGTGTCGTCATCGAGCGCGACCACGCGCTTCCCGATGGCCTCCGTCGTCATGATCGCGGCCTGGCCCGGGTTGACGATCGGATAGCTCAGGTACGTGCCGAGCGTCCCGCCGTTGTTGACGGTGAACGTTCCACCTTCGAAGTCGGGGATCGTGAGCTTCTTGGTCTTCGCGCGGTTCGCCAAGTCACGAACGGCGCGGGCGATCCCGGTGATCGAGAGGTCGTCGGCGTTCTTGATGACCGGCACGACCAGGCCGTCGTCACCAAGGGAGATCGCGATACCGAGGTTGATGGTCTTCACCTTTTGGACGCCCTGATCCGTCCACCGCGCGTTGACCAGCGGGTGCCGGCGGAGGGCGATCGTCACGGCCTTGATCGCGAAGGGCAGGTATGTGAGCTCGTAGCCCTCGCGGGCATTGAACGACTCGCGAACGGACTCCCGGAACTTCGCGACGTTCGTCCAGTCGATCTCCATCATCGCGGCCGCGTGCGGGATCGTCGTCTTCGAGAGGACCATCGCATTCGCGATCGCCTTGCGCATCTGCGTCATCGGCACCGTTTCATCGCCGGCCATCGGCTGCGGCATCTCCGGCTGTGCCGCCGGCGGCCGCGCGGCCTGCCGCTGCTCCGGCTGGGAGCTCATCTGGGCCACGAACTGCTCGACGTCCTGACGCGTGACCCGGCCGTTGAGCCCGGTGCCCCGGACCCGGTCGAGATCGACGCTGTGCTCGGCCGCGAGCTTGCGCACCACGGGAGTCGCCCGGATCTCGCCGTTCGACGAGGGTGCCGTGGCGACAGGCGCGGGCGGCGTGGACGAGGACGACCCTTGCGTGGGTTGGGGCGACGGCTGCAGCTGGGGCTGCGGCTGCGCCGCGCGCGGTGCTCGGGGCGGCGGGGCGCTCTGCGCCGGTGGCCGTTGAGGCGCCGCCGGCACCTCGGCCGTGGCGGTGGCAGGCGTCGGCGCCGCCGCCTCCGACGTACCGCTCTGTGCCGGGGCGCCCGCGGCATCCGCCGTCTCGAAGGTCGCGAGCAGCGCGCCGATCGGCACGGTGTCGCCCTCTTGGACGTTGATCCCCTTCAACGTGCCCGCCACGGGCGATGGGATCTCGGTATTCACCTTGTCCGTCTGCACTTCGACCAGGAGGTCGTACTTCTCGACCGTGTCGCCCGGCTGCTTCAGCCATTTCCCGATCGTGCCTTCGGTGACGGACTCGCCCAGCTTCGGCATCTTCAGCTCAAACACACTCATGCTCAATACGCCGCCAATTCCCGAATCTTCGTAGCGATATTGTCCGCGTTCGGCAGGAATGCGTCTTCCTGGATCTTGTTGAAGGGCGTGGCCGGCGACTCCGGGCCTGCCAGCCGCATCACCGGCGCGTCAAGCGAGTCGAACGCCTCCTCGGCGATCATCGCGCAGATCTCCGCACCGGCGCCGAACATCCGATTGTCCTCGTACACGATCAGGCACTTTCCGGTCTTCCGGGCCTCGCGGAGGATCGTGTCCGAATCCAGGGGCCGCAGGCTCCGAACGTCCACGACGTTCACGGACACCCCTTCGCCGGCGATGGTCCCGGCCGCTTCGAGGCACCGATGCAGCATCAGGCCGTACGCGTACACGGTGACGTCGGTGCCCTCGCGCTTCACGTCCGCCGGACCGAGCGGGATGGTGAAGTCGCCGGCCGGTACGTCGCCCTTCACCGCGCGGTACGTCGCCTTGTGCTCGAGGAAGATCACCGGATCGGGGTCGCGGATCGCCGATCGCAGCATGCCGGTGATGTCCTTCGGCGTGCTGGGCACCACGACCTTCAATCCGGGCACGTGCGCGTAGAACGCCTCGAGCGATTGCGAGTGGTACAGCGCACCGTGGACGCCGGCGCCCCACGGCATCCGGATGACGATCGGGACGTTCCATTGGCCGTTGGAGCGGTACCGGATCCGCGCCGCCTCATCCACGATCTGCTCGAACGCCGGCGTGCTGAAGTCGGCGAACTGCATCTCGGCGATCGGGATGAGCCCCGCGATGGCCGCACCGATGGCGACACCCACGATGTTCGACTCCGCGAGCGGCATGTCGATGACGCGATCCGGGCCGAACTCCTCGATGAAGCCGTCCGTCGCCCGGAAGACCCCGCCGCGGACCCCGACGTCCTCGCCGAGAATGATCACCCGCTCATCGCGCCGGAACTCCTCCTGCAAGGTGTCGTGCACGGCCTGGACGTTGTTCTTCTCCGTCACCTCAACGCTCCAGGCGGAGATCGGGGAACTCGCCCGGCCTGCGCTCGCGCATGAGCGCGTACGCGGCCTCGACGATCTGCTCACGGTTCGGCTTGGTGAAGTAGTCGCCGTCGACCCCGACCGGCGAGCGGTTCTCCGCGGCGGTGAGGGTCCGCGGCGCGGCGTCGAGATGGTCGAACCCGTGCTGGACCTCGAGCACCTCGCGCAGGATGAATCCGGATGCGCCGCCCGGTACGTCTTCGTCGACGATGAGGAGCGCATTCGTCTTTTTGAGCGACGCGGCGATGACCCCCTGGAGGTCGAACGGGTTGAGGGTCTGCACGTCGACGATCTCCGCGTCGACCCCCAGCGCGCTCAACGTCGCCGACGCCTCCAGAGCGATGCGCACAAGAGCCCCGTACGTGACGATCGTCACGTCGCTGCCCGCGCGGACGATCTCCGCGATGCCGAGCGGGAGGCGGAAGTCACCCAGGTTGTCGGGCACGCGCTCTTTCAACCGGTAGCCGTTCAGCACCTCGATCACGAGCGCGGGGTTGTCGCCGCGGAACAGCGTGTTGTAGAAGCCGGCCGCCTGGACCATGTTGCGCGGCACCGCGACGTAGATCCCGCGCAGCGCGTTCAGGACAACGGACATCGGCGAGCCGGTGTGCCAGATCCCCTGCAGGCGGTGGCCCTTCGTGCGGATGATGACCGGGGCCTTCTGCCCACCGGCGGTGCGGTAATGGAGGGTCGCGAGGTCGTCGCTCGCGAGCTCGAGCGCGTAGAGCAGGTAGTCCAGGTACTGGATGTCGACGATCGGCCGGAGGCCGCGGAGCGCGGCACCGATGCCCTGGCCGAGGATCGTCGCCTCGCGGATCCCGGTATCGGTGAATCGGCGGTCCCCGTACTTCGCCTGGAGGCCCTCGAACACGAGGTTCACGTCGCCGAGCTTGCCCACGTCCTCGCCCATCACGAACAGACGGGGATCGCGGCCGAACGCGATGTCGAAGTTGCGCAGCAGGACGAGGCGGCCGTCGACGCTTTCGGACCGGTCGGAGTACTCGGCGGCGACCGGCGTCACGCTGAGCGGCGAGTCGGCCGACCGGCTGTAGAGGTAGCCCGTGTAGCGCTGCGCGTTCCGTTCCGCGTACTCCGTGGCGAAGGCCCGCAACGCCCCCGACGCGGCGCCCTCGCGGCCCCGCAGCGCGTAGCCGGCCCGGCGCACGGCCGACTGCACGACCCGCCGGCTGACCTCGAGGGGATCGGCGAGCTCCGCGATGACGTCCGCGAGGCGCACGTCGGGTGCTTCCTGCTGCGCGCGCTCGATGAGCCCGCGGGCCCGGTCGAGCTCGGTCTTGATCGGCGCCTGGTACGCCTCCCACGCGGCGACGCGCGCCGACTCGACGGTCTTCCGGTCTTCGTCCTGGAACGCGTCCAGATCCGCCGCGGTCGAGATCTTCTCCGCGATCATCCATTCGCGCATCTTCGCGATCGGGTCGCCGGAGGTCTCGAAGGCCAGACGCTCCTTGGTCTTGTACCGCTCGTGCGATCCACTCGTGGAATGACCCTGAGGTTGGGTCATCTCGGTCACGTGGATCAATGCGGGGATCTGCTCGCGACGCACGATGTCCGCGACCTCGGCGTACGTGCGTACGAGTGTCGGGTAGTCCCAGCCCTTGACCACGCGCATCTCGAATCCCGGGACCTCCGGCCCGCGCGCGAACCCGGCGAGCGCGGCCGAGATCGACCCCTTGATCGTCTGGAACGCATTCGGGACGGAGATCCCGTAGCCGTCGTCCCACACCGACACGAGGAGCGGGATCTGCAGCACGCCCGCGGCGTTCATCGTCTCCCAGAACAGGCCCTCGCTCGTCCCGGCGTTCCCGATCGTGGCGAACGTCACCTCGTCCCCGTTCACCGTGAAGCCGGCCGCGGCCGCCCGGAGGGTCGGGTCGGCGCGGTACAGCTTCGAGGCGTATGCCAGACCGAGCGTCCGCGGAATGTGCGCGGCCACCGGCGAGAGATCGGCCGCCGACTGCATCGCCTCGGCGAGCCGGCCCCACCCGCCGTCGGCGCCCAGGGTGCGGGTCGCGAAGTGGCTGACCATCTGGCGACCGGCGGACGCGGGCTCGGCCTCGCGATCGGTGTCCGTGTAGAGCTGCGCGAAGAACCGCGCGAGGTCCGACATGCCCGTGGCGAACATGAACGTCTGGTCGCGGTAGTAGCCGGAGCGCCAGTCGCCGGTCCGGAAGGCCCTGGCCATGGCCAGCTGGGCGATCTCCTTGCCATCGCCGAAGATGCCGAACGGAGCCTTGCCGGTGAGGACCTCCCGGCGGCCGGACACGCTCGCGACCCGCGAGCGGAAGGCGAGCCGGTAATCGGAGACGATCTCGGCGGGGCTCTGCTCGGTGCGGGATCGGGTAGCGGGTGCCGGGTCCGCCCGAGCGGCAGTGGCCCGGCTACCGCTCTTGATGTGCCACTCCGGATGTCATGGTACGAGCGGACAGGGGGCCACGTTCGACGCGGTCGAGGAACGGGAGCAGCGTGGCCACGAACGCATCGGGCTGCTCCGACATGACGAGGTGGCCGGCCTGGTCGATGAGCTCCAGCTGTGCGTCGGGATAGGCGTCGCGCACGGCCTGCACGCACGATGCGGGGATCACGCCGTCTTGCCGGCCCCACACGACCTGCACCGGGCCGCGATATTCCCCCGCGCGCGCGAGCCAGGCGTCGCGCAGAGATGGCCGTACGCCGCGGAACGTGGCGACGGCACGCATGACCCGAAGCGTCTCCGGGTACGTCCGGTCGTAGCGCGCGCTCTCGGCATAAAGGTGCGCCGGGATCCGCGACCGGTCGTTGAAGCAGGACTCGAGGACCTTGCGTCCCGCCGACGCCGGTCGGGGCAGCCACGTCGTCACGCGGAGGATGGGCAGTGAAAAAATGCGCAGGAATAGGGCGATGTCGGGACCGAAGCCGCCCGGCGCGACGAGCGTCATCGAGCGCCACGTCTCCGGGTGCATCACGGCGCTCACGGCGGCGATGCCGCCGCCCAGGGAATGGCCGACCAGGTGCGGCCGCTCCAGACCAAGCGCCCGCCGCACCCCATCCACGACGGCGGGATAGAACGGCGCGCGCGGATCGAAGTACGCGGCGCCCTTGACGGCGGTGCTCTCGCCGAAGCCCGGGAGGTCGAAGGCGATGGCGCGCCGACCCGACGCCGCGACGCGTGTGATCGTTTCGGACCAGTTCTCGGCCCACCCCCCCACGCCGTGGACGAACAGGACCGCCTGATCGCCCGCCCCGTCCTCGATGACGCGGATCCCCGCGCCCGCGGCGGTGATCGTGGAGGTGCGCATTTCTCCATAATGCGCTCGTGCTCTTCTATTACCTCTGCACCAAGGGCGAGGCCCTCCACCGGCAGGCGTACCCGCAAGGCGCCCAATCAAAGGACGCCGACGTCTACAAGTGGGTCACGCTGTTCTCGGGATCGCCCGCCGCGTGCCAGCGGCAGCATGACGGTGTGCACGCGTGGCGTCCGGACGAGGGGGGCGACGAGGAGCGCGTCGTGCGTGGATTCGCCGTCCTGCAGTGGGATCGAGAGGGATTCGAGTCCGACCGCCCCAAGCCCGCGGCCGGTGACCCGTTCGAGTCGCGATGGGGTCCCGCGCTCGTGATCGAGCGCACCGACGACCCGACGACCGGGACCTACCTGCTGCTCAAGCTGTTCCCGCACGGCTATCACGGGAAGACCGAGGAGATCGGCAGCAAGCGGAGCGACGTCGACCCGAAGAGGCTCGTGCCCGCCTAGGACCCCGCGGGCTCCGCATGCGCGTGATCGCGGTGCGCGACGTGGTGCATGTGCTCATGCGCGTCTTCGGGCGCGCGCGGCGGGTAGAAGAGCCCGGCGACGTAGAACTTCGCCGGCGACTGCGCGTACGCCGAGACCAGGATGTGGACGTCGTACTTCTCGAACAGTGGCCGGCCCCACGTCTCGCGGAACTTCGTCGCCCACTGCTGGCCGTGCCGTTCGCGTGACGCGCGCGCCATCTCGTGCAGCTCCCAATCGAGCACGGGTAGCTCGTGCGGCCCAGTGCAATCGTCGCTCTCGCAGCTGAAGCGGATGCGCAGCGGGAGCTGCAGGATGTCCGACCCGTGGATCGCCGGCCGGATGAATCCCGCCGTCGCGGCGCCGTCACGAGCAAGTGCCTGCAGCGACTCGAGCGAGCCGCGCAGATGCGGCCGCACGAACGGCCAGCGCAGCCGCCAGCCGTCCTTCGGGTCGATATACGCGGTCGCGACGATCTCGCCCTTCACGTTCCGCGATTCGGGCCGGGGATCGCGGTCAGCGGGCGTCGTGCGGACGTGGATCCACGACCAGCGGAGGATCGGCGGATCGGTGTCCGCGCCCTTCCATGGGAAGGGGCTGAGCCGCTCGAGCCGTCCGGTCTCGCGATCGACGCCGATGACCGCGGGCCGCTCCACTGGGAACGAATCCGCGGCGACGGTCTTGGCGAGCACCAGCATGTCTCGCTGGTCGTTGGAGTCTTCCATCGTCACGTCCTCACAATAGGAGGCGATGCTGCGCGAAGGCCTCGCGGCCGAGTTCCCGTTCGCGAAGCGCGCTGCCGATCGGGTCATCGCCGCGATCCGCGGCGGCCGGGTTTCGCGCGAGGCACCCCTCTGGGCCGCGATCTCCGCCTTCGGCGCTGCGTGGATGGTGAGCGCGATCGCCGCGGCACTCGCGGGCGGATTCCGCTTGGCAGGAGCCCGCGATCCGGCGTCGTGGCTCTCGGGCGCCTTCGCGATCGTCGGCTACGCGATCGCAGCCGCGATCGCCCTCCGAGCCGGTGGTCGGCGCGGCCTGGCCTGGTACGCCGCCCTGCTCGCCGTGGGCATTGGGATCAACATCGCGACAGCGCTTCCGGGATACCTGCTCTTCTGTGACCGGAGCGGCGGCGCAGCCTGCTCTGTCGTGCAGTTCGTCGGCCAATACGTGTATCTCGTCGTGGGCCTCGCGCTCAGCCCGGCGGCGGTCCTGATGATCCGCTCGGGGGCCCCGGGCCGGAACGTGTTCCTCAACGGGGCAGGCGTGTTCAGCCTCGCCTCAAGTCTGATCGTGCTCGTGTACCTGGTGGTGCGTCCCGCCGATGTGGTCGCGGCCAGCGCCATGCACCTTGTCGCCGGTGGGAGCGCCGCCTTCGTCGCGGGAGCGGCGCTTCGTGCCCGCTCCCCACGCCTGGTTCCGGCAGCGCTGGTCGCGGCAACGATGGCGTTGGGTTGGGCCGCGTTCTCGGCGCCGTCCATCGCCGCGGTGCTTCGAGATGGAGCGGGCTCGCAGCCGGTCTCCGTCTACGTCTCGGGGCTGACCGACGCGCTCGCGGTGGGCCTCGGCTGGATCGCGGCCTCCGCCTTTCAGCGCGCGCGAACCACCGCCGCCGCCTGATGGAGATGCGCCGCGGCGTGTAGGCCGATGAACAGGATCCACGCGCGCGCGGTGAGGGGGCCCAGTTCCACGTGGGCGAAGGTCGGTCCACCGGCCGCCAGGATGCGCGCCGTCGCGAGCCGCTCCTCGGCGATCTGGATCAGGGCAAGCAGATCGTCTCGTCGGGCCGCCGCATCACCCGGCTCGCCGTACGGGAGCTGGACCGCCGCCGGCTCGCGACCGACGGCCAGTGATCGCGCGATCGCGTGCGCCGCTTCGGCCCACGCGAGCGCGTGTCCGGCGATCTCGGCGATCGACCATAGCTCAAGGCCGGCGACCCGGTGGAGGGCGGTCTCATCGAGCGACGACACGCCGAGCCGTAGCCCCGTCAAGGCGTCACCCACCGCGGCCACGATCTCGTCCATCGAATGCGCGTCCGCGACGGACTGCAGGGTCGCGCCGGCCTTCACCTCGTCCAGGACGGTGGCCGCTGAGAATCCGCGCGGTGGCATGGTGCCTACGATGACAGGGTGCTGACGGACAAGGAGCTGACGCTCGCCCGAGAGCACCCGCGCGGGACGGAGCAACGCGTGCTCGGGCCGCATCGCGCGGCGCTCAACGACGTGAGCGCGTACGCGGCGCTGCCCCGAACCGACCGTGACGCGATCGTGCGGTGGGCCGCCATCCGGTGCGCCGTGCGAGACCGGTTCGGCGTTGACCGCGACGCGGCCAACCTGGCGGAGCCGCTCATCCCCGCGGCTGACCTGCGCGCGCACGTGCTCGCTGGAGAGGCCAGGGTCGCGGGCCGCACGGTCGCGGATGACGGCAGCGACCTCATGGCGCTCGTGGGCCGGCTCCGCGACCGGATGGCGTGAGACCCTCCGGGGCCACCCTCGACGACGCGCGTGCGTTCCTCCAGGCCCGCGGAGCCGTGACTGACATCGCGCCGGTCGAGCAGCAGGGCATGTGGTCCCGAGCGTTCCGCTTCCGCGAACGCGGCCGCGATCTCGTCATCCGCTTCGCGCCCGATCCCGAGACCTTCGACAAGGACGCCTTCGTTGCGCGCCGCGCCCCGGCGGCGCTCGCGGTCCCGGACATGGTCGAGCGCGGGCTGGCGTTGGACGGGCACTACGCGATCACCGAGCAGGCCCGCGGGCGGATGATCGATGGGCTGGACGCTGATGGCCTGCGCCGTGTGCTGCCGTCGCTATTACGGACCCTCGATGCCGTGCGTGACATCGACCTGGCCGACACCCACGGGTATGACCTCTGGAACGCCGAGGGGAATGGCAGGCATCCGACGTGGCGGCACTCGGTCGACGCCGTAGCCGAGGCCGCGGGCTGGCGCGAGCGCATCGCGTCGTCGCCGATCGGGACGGTGCCCTTCGATCGCACGCTCGAGCGCGTACGGCTGCTCTCGGTGTTCTGCCCCGAGGAGCGGTACCTAGTGCATTCGGATCTCCTGCACTTCAACGTCCTCGTCGACGACGACCGGGTGTCCGCACTGCTCGATTGGGGGGCGTCTGTGATCGGCGACTTCGTGTACGACATCGCGTGGCTGGAGTTCTGGAAACCCTGGTATCCCGCGTGGCGCGACATCGACTTCGCCGGCGAAGCGCGTCGCCACTACGCGTCGACCGGCCTGGCCGTGCCGCACTTCATGGAGCGCCTGCGGTGCTACGAGCTGTGCATCGCCCTGGCCAACATGGTCTGGTTCGCATCGCGTGGCCAGACGCTGCACCTCGAGCGGACCGCACGACGAGCCGCCGAGGTCTAGGCCGGGATCTTCTCCCGCAACGGCGCCAAGAGCTCGAGCGTGGCGTCCATCTCGTCCTCGGTGTTGAAGTGGTGCGGCGACAATCGAACGAGCCCCGGCCGGAAGTCGACGATGCAGCCCTTCGCGCGTAGCGCATCGACGACGTGCGCGGGCTCTGGATGACGCAGCGTGACGATGGGCGTGCGCCGGTCGGCCTCGCGCACGCAACCCAGGCGCCAGCCCTGGGCGAGCGCACCCTCGACGAGCCGCTGCGAGAGCAGCATGTGCCGCTCGCGCACGGTAGCGACACCGATCTCCTCGAACAGGGCGATCCCAGCGCGAGCGGTGTATGCGGCGGAGACGGCCGGCGTGCCGTATTCGAAGCGCCGCGCCGTCGGCGAGAGATCGATGTGCTGGACATCGAACGTGAACGGGTCGCGCATCGCCCACCAGCCGATCGCGGTCGGGCTCGACGCGGCGATCCGGTCGCGCCGCGCGTAGAGGAAGGCCATCCCAGGCCCGCCCATGAGCCACTTCAGCGTGCCGCCGACGAGGAAGTCGACGCCGGATGCGTGCACGTCGAACGGGATCGCGCCGATGGACTGGTACGCGTCCACGACGAGCGCCGCTCCCTTGCGGTGGCACAGCTCCGCCAGCCGCGCGACGTCCTGGATGTAGCCGCTCGTGTAGTAGACGTGGCCGGTGCAGACGAGCGCGGTGCGATCGTCGATCGCCCGCTCGAACAGCTCCAGCGGCACTGTCGCGCCATCGGGGCTGTGCACGAACTCGACCTCGACGCCCATCCGCGCGAGCGCGAGCCAGGTATGCCCGTCGGTCGGGAAGTCGATGTCGGCGACGACGACCTTGTTCCGCTTCGAGTAGTCGAACGACGACGCGATGGTCACGAGGGCCGCGGACACGGCCGGCTCGAGCGCGATCTCATCGACGTCGGCCCGTAGGACCCGCGCGAAGTCGGCGCGGAGGAGATCGAGCTCGCCGACCCAGTGCTGGTACCACGCACGCCCACCGAGCTCCGTCCATGTGCGGGCGTACTCGGCGAGCGCCGCGGCGCCCCGCTTCGGCAACGGGGTCAGGGAGCAGTTGTTCAGGTAGATCCACGCCTCGGTGATCGGGAACTCCGCGCGCCACGCGCGGACGTCACCAGCCGACGGCATAGCTCTCCTTCCGCGGGTCGGCCCCACCCTCGAGCGCGCCGCTCTCGAGCCGGCGGACCGCGCACACGCTCGCGCTCGCGGGCGTGAAGTCCGGCACGTCGCGGATGATGTGCCCCAGCCGTTCGAGCCCATCACGCACGTCGCGCGCGATCCGCCCTTCGACCTGCAGGACGCCCGGCTCGTACGCATGCGGGTGGAACGTCCACGGGAAGCTCCTCGAGATCACCCGGGGCGCCTCGATGGCCGCCTGGGTGTTCATGCCGAAGTCGACGACGTTGCAGACGACCTGGACCATCGCCTGTGACTGGGCATCCTCGCCGGGACAACCGAACGGCATCAGCGCCGCACCGTCCTTCATCAGCAAGGCGGGGTTCGGGGTCAACCGCGGGCGTTTGCGCGGCGCGATCGCCGACGGATGTCCCGGGGTCGTCCAGAGCTGCGCGCCCCGCGTCGAGACGATCATCCCGAGCCCCGGGATGAGCGGCGCTCCAAGGCCGGGATCGGATGGCGTGGCCGAGAACGCATTGCCTTCGCTGTCCATCACGGCGACGTACGACGTATCCGGCGCGCCGACTCCTTCGGCGACCCGCGGGACCCAGCCCGGTGGGCCGGTGCGACCTTCGTACCGCCATGGATCGCCGGGCAGCGGCAGCTCGGGCCACGCGCGGTCGTCATGGATGAGCTTCCGACGCTCCTCGGCGTAGCCCTTGTCGAGCATGCCGCGGATCGGCACGTCCACGAGATCCGGATCGCCGAAGAACCCCTCGCGGTCCGCGCACGCGAGCTTCATCGCTTCCGTGAATCGGTGCGTGAAGGAAAGCGAGCCAGGTCCGAGGGATGCGATGTCGTACCCCTCGAGCAGATCGAGCGTCATCGGGACGAGCGGGCCCTGGGACCACGGACCGCAGGCGTAGACGTCGATGCCGCGGTAGGTCGTGTGGACCGGAGCCTCGATGGTCACGTGGTACGAGGCCAGGTCCTCCGCCGAAAGGGCCCCACCTTCGCGCCTCATGTGGGCGACGATCTCGCGCGCGATGTCGCCCGTGTAGATCGCGTCGCGTGCGGCCATGATCGCGGCGGCGCGCCCTCGCGACGCGTGGGCCGCTTCGATCCCCACGAGCCGGCGGAACAGGTCGCCGAGCTCGCGCTGCACCAGCAGCTCCCCGACGCGGGGCGGCCGGCCGCTCGGCAGGAAGACGGCGGCACTCGTCGGCCACCGCCGGATCCGGTCCTGCAGGAGCGTGATCGACCTCGCCAGCCGCGGGTACACCGGGAAGCCGTCGCACAGCTCGATCGCTGGGGTGAGCACGTCGGCGAGCGTCAGCCGGCCATGACGCGCGAGCGCGGTGAGCCAGGCGTCGCACGCCGCGGGCGTCACCGAACGCGGGGTGCCTACGGGCATGTCGTCGCCGTACGTCGCCCGATACGTGTCGAGGTCCAGCGACGCCGGCCAGCGGCCCAGGCCGTCGATGCTTTCCGGTGCGGCCATCCCGGGCCGGTACACGATGATCGGTGCGACGCCGCCGAAGTCGGTGAGATGGCGCTCCACCACGTTGAGCGCGATGCCCGCGGCGACGCCCGCATCGATCGCGCTGCCGCCGCGCGGGAACATCCGCAGGCCGGCGATGGATGCAAGGTAGTGACAGGTGCTCACCATGTGCTTCGCGCCGAGAAGGGCCGGACGCCCTTCGGTGATCGCGATCGGCGGCGCGGTGTTCTCCACCGCGATCTCGCGCATTGGACCAGCACGATAGCGCGATGCTCGCCCGCTACGCTTCGCACATGCACCTGTACGCGCACCGGGTCGAGCCGTTCGATAACGGGATGTACATCCTGGCCGACAGCCAGGGCGACGCGATCCTCATCGACCCGTCCCGCGGCGAGCGCGAGGCCACGACGACGCTCCGCGAGCACGGCCTGCGGCTCGTGGAGATCCTCAACACGCACGGGCACCAGGATCACGTGTACGACAACGCCTCGGTGAAGGAGGAGACCGGTGCTCGCATCGCGATCCATCGCGCCGATGCGTACCGCCTCGATCCAGCCACGCGGCCTGCCAGCCAGCTCGAGCCGCCGAAGAGCGTCGCAGACGATCTCATCGAAGAGGGCTTGTTGACCTACGTCCGCGACCTCGAGATCCAGGCCCTTCACACGCCGGGGCACACCGAAGGCTCCGTGAGCTTCTACCTGCCGAAGGAATCCCTCTTGTTCAGCGGCGACCTGCTGTTCGCCGGGAACGTCGGCCGCATCGACCTACCCGGCGGCGACGCGGCGCGGATGGAGGCCAGCCTCGCTCGGGTCGCGAGCCTCCCGCCGGGCACGCGCGTCTTCCCGGGACACGGCCCGGCCACGACGATCGGCGCCGAGCTCAGCTGGCTGGAAGGGTTCCGCTTCGAGACCTAATCCGCGACCCCGAGCACGTTGAAGCCGTTATCCGCGAAGATCGTCGCCCCCGTCACGCAGCGCGACATCTCGCTCGCGAGGAACACCGCCACGTTCCCCACTTCCTCCTGGCTGATGTTGCGGCGCAGCGGCGACTTCTCCTCCATCAGGTCGCGCGCGGAGCTGATCCCTTTCACGGCGCTCCCCGCGAGCGTCTTCAACGGACCGGCGGAGATCGTGTTCACCCTGATGTTCTGTGGACCGAGGTCGGCCGCAAGGTAGCGGGTCGCCGACTCGAGGACGGCCTTGGCCATCGCCATGGAGTTATAGCTCGGCACCACCCGATCGACGGCGTTGTAGGTCAGCGACATGACCGAGCCGCCGCCGGCCTTGGCGAAGAGCGGCAGCGCCGCGCGGGTCAACGCGATGAGCGAGAACGCCGACACCTCGATGGCCAGCTTCAGGCCGTCGCGCGAGATCTCGTGGAAGCGGCCGCGCAGGTCCTCGACCGCGGCGAACGCGATCGAGTGCACGAGGATGTCGGCCTG
>JBBQZK010000057.1:0-16341 GCA_038207785.1 Candidatus Limnocylindria bacterium
ATCTGTGCGGGTGGTGGGGTCGCGAATAGCCATCGACCCACGTTTGCCTCTCCATCGGCATGTTTCAGGCCGACCACCCACCAGACCTCGCCGGACGCCGTCGCGACCAGGGGGTGCCTGTCCCGGGCCCGCGCCGGCACCCTTGCGTCGGTGAACAGGTCCTGCACCTTGATACGAAGGTTTCCCGCCATCCGATCTCCGGGCCGGCGCGATCTGACGATGAGGCCTCCGCCCGGCGGGGCGGGTGCCCGGAGCGCGACACCGTCGGGCGCACGGGCGGCGAGGCCGATCGTCCACCCCGCCCACGCGACCGGCGAGCCCTCGCGCAGCGGCTGATCCGTCTGCGTCACCGGCTCGGCCGGCGGCCTCGCCGGGAGCTCGATCCGCAGCACGCCGTACTCGCGGACCGCACGGCCCCCGGGGAGGTCGAGGCCGGCGCTGCCATCGCGCGACGATGCGAGCTCGCTCAGCGCTGCGCGGTGTTTGGCAGAGAGCGCCCGCCCGGTCGCGCGGCTCCAGGCAAGGGCGAGCGCGTCATCGCGCACCGCGGCGTGGAGCCGGTCGAGGGCGAGCGCGTCGGGCGTCGTGGCCGCGTCAAGCGCCTGCTCGGCGTTGTGCAGTGCCGCACCGGCGGCGGCAGCGGCGGCGTCCGCGAGGCGCGCGAGCGCGGCGGCGGCCTGCGGATTGATGCGCTCGAGCTCCGGCAGCACACGGTGGCGGATCCGGTTGCGGGCGAACCGCAGGTCGCGGTTGGTTGCGTCTTCGAGCGGCGTGAGCCCCGCCTCGGCGCAGATCGCCTCGGTGTCGACGCGGCCGATCGAAAGGAGCGGACGGACGATGCCGTCGCGCTTCGGCCGCATCCCGGCTAGTCCGGCGAGGCCGCTCCCCCGTGTTGCGTGCAGGAGGACGGTCTCGGCCTGGTCGTCGCGGGTGTGACCCGTCGCGATACGGGTCGCGCCGACCTCGGCCGCTGCACGGCGCAGGAACGCGTACCGGAGCTCGCGCGCTGCGTCCTCGCCGCTCGGTGGGGCGTCGGCGCGACCGATGCGGATGGTCGCGCCGCGCGATTGCGCGAGGCCGGCCACTCGCTGCGCGTCCTTCGCGGAGGCGCGCGGGCGCAAGCGGTGATCGAAGTGCGCGACGTGCAGGTCGAGGCCGAGCTTCGGTGCAAGCTCGCTAAGGAGCAGCAGGAGCGCGGTGGAATCGGCGCCGCCGGAGACCGCGACGAGGAGCGGGCCGGGGGGCAGGAGGTCGTGCGCACGCACGAATGCGAGGACCGCGGCGCGGATCGATCGTGTCTTCGTCAACGGTGGCTGGAGGGGGATTCGGACCCCCGGCCAACGGCTTATGAGTCCGCTGCTCTACCACTGAGCTACCCAGCCTCATCGTCGATTTTACGACGCGACACCTGTTCAGTGGCGAGTCGACCGCGGAACTCGGCTTCGGGGGCCGAGGCTTTCCGCCGATTGCAGGAGCCGCAGGCGGGCAGGATGTTGGCGACCTCATGGGTACCGCCCCGACTCAGCGGGACGCGGTGGTCGGCCTGTAGGGGCGCTTCGACCCCGCAATATGCGCAGCGACGTTCATGCCGCGCGACGAGATCGCGCCACTCGCCCAACGTGAAGGTGCCCAGCGCACCGAACTCGCGGGCTCGCCGCCGTCGGGAGATCGCAAGTCGAATGTCCGGATGCCTGAGCCGGTACCTCTTGGATGCAGCATTGACCTGATCCTTGTGGCGTTGCGTGTAGGCGCGGGCGCGCGCCGCGCGGGCTTCCGGGTTGTTCGCACGCCAGCGACGCATCGCCTCCTTTGATTGCTGGACGTGCTGCTGCCAGGTCCGTTTGATGTACTCCCGCTGGTATGCGCGACGCTCATCCGGATCCTTGCGAGGCATCCTTGCTTGGTACCGAACTCCTGATGCCGGTGCAACAGGACCCCTTCGACGGTCAATCGGGCGGGCGCGCCCGAAGCGCTTCCATCTGGATCCGCGTGCGGAATTCAACGTCAGTGAGTTGATGTTTCCGCGCATTGCACCGTCGACACGCCGGAAGGATGTTGCCGATGAAGTTCGTGCCGCCGCGCGACAGCGGCGTCCGATGCTCTGCCTCTAACGGCCCAGTCGCAGCGCAGTAGCCGCAACGACCGTCAGACGCGGCCACGAGATCGAGCCACTGGTCCAGGGAGAAGGATCCCTCGGAGGCGAGCTTGCGCGCGCGATACGCCTGGCTTTTCGCCTTGACGACACCGGGATTCGCGCGATGGTAGGCCGCGATCGCCGCGGTGAGGCGCTCACGGTGCCGGGCGTAATAGGCGCGGCGCTCCGCGCGGTGTTCATCCGGATGTCGCTCGCGCCAGCGCCGCATCGCCGCGCGCGCCCTGTCGGCATTGCGGAGCATCCATGCCCGCCCGTAGGCCCGGCGCTGGTCAGGATCCGTGTACGGCACGCTTGCTTGGTACCGAACGCCGGATGTCGGTGCAATAGGACTCGGATACGAAACACCCGGGCCTCGGCCCGGGCGCTCTTGTTGCGGGAGAAGGATTCGAACCTTCGGCCTTCGGGTTATGAGCCCGACGAGCTACCGCTGCTCCATCCCGCGAGGCTCATTTTAGCGTGGTCCGAGTCATCGTGCCACGCGACTTTCGCGGGATCCGGCGGTCGCGGTCAGCGTGCTCCGAAGAACAACGCGATCCACCGCTGCACATGTGACGGCACCGCAGCGGGAACGACCGCCGCAGGCGACGCCGCCTCCTGCTGCACGCCGATGAGCGCCTCACCCGGAAGCACATATCCGTAATCGCGGGCCTTGTTCACCACGTAATCGTCGGTCCGCTTGCTCGCCACGTCGGCCGTGAGCTGCGTATGCGATCTCTCCGCAGCCGCGATCGCCGCGCGATAGGCGTCAGCCTGGCGGCCGAGGGCGTTCCGCTGGATCTCGATCGCCACGAACGCGGTCGCGAGGAGGAGCCCCGCGATCAACACGAGCATCGCGAGCGATGGGCGGCCGAGCGTCGCGACGGCAGCGCGTCCGGCGCGCGAGCCCCGCTGCGCACGCGCCGGCCGACTCGGAGACCGCGAACCCTTCCGCATCGGTGCCATCATCGCGCCTTTGGCCACTCGATTGGAAGGCCTTTCGCATCTCCGCCGGCAGCCTGATACGCAAGCCATCCGAGGAGCCCGAGCAGCGATCGCGAGGGACGGACGTCCGGAACGCCGTTGACGAAGCCCGCGGCGACCACCGGAGCCGTGCCCCAGATGGCCCCCACATCGTTGCGCACCTTCTCCAAGGAGCCGGTCTTGTGCGCCACGCGCGCGCCCACGGGCAGGTAGCGGCGGATGAGCGCGTCATCCTGGGTCTGCTCCAGCACAGCCAGCACCGCGTCCGACGTCGCGCGGTCGACGAGCTCGCCGTGCACGAGGCGCACCATCAACCCGGCCATCTCGCGCGGGCTCGCGACGTTGTCGAGGCCGCGCTGGGCCGCGTCGAAGTCGAACATCTTGCGGCGCAGCTGCGTTCGCGCGCAGCCCCACTCGGCCAGCCGTTCGCGCACCCGGTCCAGGCCAACGCGCTCGATGAGGCGATTGGTCGAGGTGTTGTCGCTGACGATCGACATGAGCATCGCGTGGTCCCGCACGGAGAGATCGGCGACGTCCGGGAGGTGGCGGAGCACGCCACTCCCGGGCATGCGCTCCCCCACCGCGATCCGGTCGTCGAGCGACAGGCGCCCTGCGGCCGCGTCGGCGTACAGGGTCATGAGGAGTGGGATCTTGATCACCGACGCGGAGGGATACACGCCGTCCGCATCACGTTCGTAGAGCACCGCGCCTGCCGCGTCGACCACGATCAGACCGGCGGAGCCATCCAGCGCGACGGCGGCCCGATCGAGCGCAGCCCAGTCGGCGCTCATGTCGTCATGCGCTCGCGCACCCGCGCGCGGTCCGCGAGCCGCGACATCCCCAGGCCCTCCACGGCGAAGGACGCGGCAGCGCTCGCGAACAACGCGGCCGCGGCCATGGGCAGGCCCTCTGCCAGCCCGAGCGCGAGGCTCGCGGCGAACGCGTCGCCCGCGCCGGTCTGGTCGATCACCTCCGGTACGGCGAACGCGGGCACGTGCGCCGTCTCACCACGGGCGTGGAGCACGGAGCCCTGCTCGGCCTGCGTCACCACGACGGTCGTGTACGGGAGCCACGCCCTGTCCTCCGCGTGATCCTCCTCGCTGACGACGACCGCATCGACCTTCGGCAGCAGCGCCGCGTACTCGATCCACTGCGTCGCCTGCACCTCGCCGTCAGCGCCGAACGACCGAAGCAACCCCTGCGCCGCGAGCACGCGCTTCGCACCTGACCAGGGCGCGAAGAGCGAGGCGTCGAGCTCGCCGGCGATGGACGCCAGGAGGACCGCCTTCGGCGTCTCGACCGCGCGTCCGACCTCGCCTCGCGTGATCGGAGCCGCCCTCGCGCGCAGCCGGAGCGTGCGGCGGCCCACCGGGTCGAAGGTGAACTCGAACGTCGTCGTGACGTCGCTTGGCAGCGCGCGCAGGGTGATCCCGAGCTCCTGGCACAGCGTCGCGAGCGCGTCGCGCTCGTCCGGGCCTGCACGTGTGACGAGCGTGACCTGCGCACCGAGCTTCGCGGCCGTCGCCGCGCCGTACAGCGCGGATCCACCGAGCCGCCACCGCCCATCGGGGAACTCGTCGCGCGCGGTGTGTCCGATCGCGAGGAACGGGATGCCGCCGCTAGACATTGAACAGGACGTTCATCGTGTCGCCGTCCTGGACGACGTAGCCCTTGCCTTCCGTGCGGAGCACGGCGAGCTTGCGCGCGTTGGCCTCGCTCCCCGCCTTGAGCAGCGCATCCCAGCGGATCACCTCGGCCCGGATGAAGCCGCGCTCGAGATCCGAGTGGATCGCGCCCGCGGCCTGCTGCGCGGTCGAGCCCTTGAAGACCGTCCACGCGCGGACCTCGTCCTCGCCCGCCGTGAAGAACGAGGTGAGACCGAGGAGGTCGTACGTGGCGTGCACCACCCGATCCAGCGGCGCCTCGGCCAGCCCGAGCTCCGCGCGGAACGCGACGGCCTCGTCGGCCGGCAGCTCCGCGATCTCGGCCTCGATCTTGGCGCAGACCGCCACGACCGCGGCGCCGCGATGCTTCGCCGCGGCGGCCCGGAGCGGCGCGAGCACCGCATCCGGCGCGGCGACGTCGGCCTCGTCGACGTTCACGATGACGAGCTGCGGCATGAGCGTCAGAAAGCGATAGCCCCGGATGAGCCGCTGCTCCTCGAGCTCGACATCGAGGTCGCGCAGCGGCGTCTCGGCCTCGAGGGCCGGCTTCGCGCGCTGCAGGAACGCGAGCTCGCGCTCCTTGGCTTCGCGGTCGGGGCCTTTCGCGCTCCGCAGCTCCTTCTCGAGCGAGTCGAGGCGCTTCTCCACGATCGCGTGATCGGAGAAGAGAAGCTCGAGCTCCAGCGTCGCCATGTCGCGGAGCGGGTCGACGGATCCCTCCGCGTGCGGCACCGACGGGTCGGCGAACGCGCGCACCACGTGGACGAGCGCATCGGAGTTGCGGAGCTCGCCAAGCTTCTTGGGACTGATGCCCTCCCCGGGGGTCGCGCTCTTCGCGAGGCCGAGGTCGCGGTACGTGATCTCCGCGAACGTCGTCTTCTTTGGCTTGAACAGCGCCGACAGCTCGTCGACCCGGTGGTCGGGGACCTTCGCGACGCCGATGTTCGTCTCGCCCTCCGCGCCCGCGAACGCGCCGGTCGAGGCATGGCCGCCCGTGAGCAGATTGAACAGCGTGGTCTTGCCGACGTACGGCAATCCGGTGATCGTCGAGCTGAGGTTCACGCCGGCTCGGCGGGCCCTTCGGCCGGCAGCAACGCTGCTTCGACCGCGGGGAGATCCTCACCGAAGATGGTCCGCGCGACGGCGCGGAACCGGTCAGTGGGGCCGGTCGCGAAGACCCGATGACTCGCCACCCCGCCGGCCCGGACGAGCCGGTGCGAGATGAGCACCTCGCGCACCGCGAGGGCGGTCGTTGCGGCGGAGTCGACGACGCGGACGCCGGGCCCCGCGATCCGCTCGATGACCGAGCGGAGCAGCGGGTAGTGCGTGCATCCGAGCAGGAGGGTGTCCACCACGGGCTGGACCACGCCGCCATCGGTGAGGAGCGGCTCGACGTACCCCCGCACCGCCGCCTCGGCCTCGGGCGAGCCTGCCCGGCCGCCCTCGACGAGCGGCACGAGGGCCGGGCACGCCTGCTGGATCACGTCGGCGAGCGGGTCGAGGTCGCGCAATGCGCGCGCGTACGCACCCGAGCGCACCGTCGCGGTGGTCGCGAGCACGCCGATCGAGCGACGCGCAGAGGCCGAGATTGCCGCCGCGGCACCCGGGCGTACGACGCCGATGATGGGGACGCGCGAATCGTCGCGCACCACGTCGAGCGCGACCGACGTGGCCGTGTTGCAGGCGAGCACGATGAGCTTGCAGTCGTGCGCACCGAACCATGCGAGCGCCTGCCGCGTGAACGCGACGATCTCCTCCGCCGGGCGCGGGCCGTATGGCATGCGGGCCTCGTCGCCGAGGTAGATGGTGGATTCGCCGGGGAGCTGGCGCCGCAGCTCTCGCAGCACGGTGAGTCCGCCGACGCCGGAGTCGAAGACCCCGATGGGCAGATCGGCGGCCGCGGTCACCGCTTCCGTTGCTGGCTGACGAGCGCGGTGGCGAGGCTCGAGATCGCCTGTGATGCCGGGGCGTTGGCGTTCGTGAGGACGAACGGGTTCTGCTTGTTGTTCGACTCACCGACGAGCTTCGGGTCGGAGGGGATCTCGCCGACGACCGGGAGGTTGAGCGCGTGCTCCATACCGCCCTTCGACAGCCCCGCCGTGAGGTCCGATTGATTCACGACGAGCAGGATCGGCTTCTGGCCCTTGTAGCCAAGGGCCTCGAACGTGTCGATCGCGGCCCGCGTGTTCGCGATCGTCGACCCCTGGTACGTGATGATGATCAGGATCACGCTCGCGGCGTCGAGGATCGCGAGGGTGTCCTCGGACAGCCGGCTGGGCGTGTCGACGATCACGTAATCGTGGTTGCCGGCGAGGAGCCCGATCGCGTTCGTGAGCTCCGACGCGGCGACCAGGTCCACCTCCTCCGGGCGTGCCGGGGCGAGCAGGACGTCGATGCCGCCCGGGCCTTCCCACAGGGCGTCCGGCAGCGACGGCCGCATGCCCTGGCCGGCGGGGAGGTCGACGATCGATTTCGTCGCCGGCGGCACCGGGAGCAGGTGGCGCACCGCACCGAATTGCATGACCCCGTCGAACAACGCGACGGACGCGCCGTTGCGCCGGAGCACGCACGCGAGATTCACCGCGATGGTCGTCTTTCCGGTGCCGCCCTTCGGCGAGTAGACCGCGATGACCTCGCCGCCGCCTTCGCGCTTGGTGTCCTTCGAGCCGCCCAGCGCCGCCGCGAGCTCGTTCGCGCCGCCCGGGAGGACGAACACGGCGTCGATCCCGAGCTCCGGCCGCGGATCGACCGGACGCTGGGGCACGGTGACCACGACGATGCGGGTGCCGGGAGACGCCGTGCGCACCCGCTTGGCGACCTCCAAGCCGTTGACCTTGCCCTGCAGCAGCGCGTCGACCAGCAGCACGTCCGGCTTTTCGGTCGTCGCCTGCGCGATCCCAGCTTCGGCCTCGGCCTGGACGCCCGCGACCTCGAGGTCCTTCTCGCGGCCGAGCATGCCCCTGAGGTGCTCCGCGACCTGGGGGAGATCCTCGATGATCAATACGCGTCTCACGTTCGCGAGTCTAACGACGGGCCCGGCGCAACGTCGCGGCCGACGCGAGCGCGATGACGGCCATGGCCAGGACAAAGGCGACGCCGATGCGGATGGTCGTCGCGTACCAGTACTGATCGGGGTACATCGCGATCAGGTTGGAGTCCGGAGGGAACAGGAAGTTCCCTTGCGGGAAGAACAGCTCGTGGAACGCGAGGAAGAGCGGGTCGAACGCCAACGCGGCCGCGATCCCGAGCAGCGCGACGGCGACGGCCGCGATGAGGCTCGCCTCGCGCGCGAGCGCGGCAACCGAGCCGGCGCCCCGGCGACCCACCGCCCACCCCATCGTCGCGAGGACGGCGAGCGCGCAGACCGCCGCGATCTCCGTTGCGATGAAGAGATGCCGGACGTCGGCCATGTGCTCCCGCTCATCCGCCGTGAACAGCGGCACGCCCGGCCCGTCCCCGAACCCGGTCACGAACGCGAGCCACGACCGGTGCAGGCCGACGAGCTCGCCCAGAGACCCCCGACCCGTGACCGCGCCATCGCCGAGCGGGCTGTGCCACACGACCGGGGCGAAGTCGCGAGCGACCCCCTCGTAGAAGAACGGCTGGGCGAAGACGAGCGCGAGCCCGACTAGTCCGACGACCAGCAGCGCCACCACGACGGTGGCGGTCTGCCAGCGGCGGCTCACGTGCGTCGCAGCACCCCGAGGCCGGGACGGTCGCTGAACACAAAGCGACCCCGCTCGACCGGCACGGCGACGAAGGGGTCGTCGACGATGAGCAGATTGCCATCGAGGTCCGCCCACTCGACCGCGGGGGCCAGGTGCGCGGCGGCCGCGATCGCGACGCTCGTCTCCGCGGCACGGCAGCCGAGCATCACCTTGAGCCCAAGCTCATGCGCGCGCTCGATCATCGCGCGCGCCTCCGCGATGCCGCCGCATTTCTGGAGCTTCACGTTGATGCCGTCGCACGCGCCGGCAAGTCGGTCCACGTCGGCCAGCCGGACGGCGGCCTCGTCGGCCACGATCGGCAGGACGCTGTGCTCGCGCACGAAGCGCAATCCGTCGATGTCATCGGGCGCGACGGGCTGCTCGACGAACTCCACCCCGAACCGCGCGATGCGCTCGATGCGGCCCGGCGCCTCCTGTGGGGTCCACGCCGCGTTCGGGTCGACCCGGATGACGCCGTCGAAGACCCGGCGGATGCCCTCGAGGACCGGGACGTCGTCGCCGGACCCAAGCTTCACCTTGAGCACGGTGAAGCCCGCGAGCTTCGCCGCGCCCGCGCGCTCTGCCATCACGGCCGGGTCCGCGATGCCGATGGTGAACGACGTGGGCGGCGCCTCGGCCGGCGCGAGCCCGAGATACGCGCGGAGCGGCAGGCCCGCCGCTTGGGCCGCGCGATCGTGGGCGAGGATATCGAGCGCGCACGCGGCGCCGCCCCCATGGCTGAAGCGCTCGTCCAGGCGCGCTCGAAGTGTGGCCAGCTCGGTTGGATCGTTGGGGACGAGTTCGAGGGCGCCACGAACGTCGGCCTCCAGCGACTCGGTCGTCTCGCCGAAGAACGGATCCGCCGACGCCTCGCCGTACGCGATGCGCTCGCCGTCATCGAGCTCGACCAGGACCACGCGCTTCTCGGTCCGTACCGCGCGAGAGATCGCGAAGGGCACGGCCAGATGCACGTCGATCGTCCGGACGGTGAACTTCACCGGGGCACCGCCGCGGCCAGGCGGTCAGCACCGGCCGGGCCTTCGCGCACCGGGTCGGCCGCGGGCAGGCCCGTCTCGGCCGCGGCCTCCTCGATCGCCCGCGCCGCCGCGCCATCATCGAGCGCGCTCGTATTCAGCGCGACCGCCACCACGGGCACGCTCGTCCCGCGCTCGCGGCACCACGTCGCGGCCCCTTCGTAGAGCGGCACGAGATCGCGCAGCCGCGTGAGCGGCAGCCTCGGGAAGCCCTTGACCGCGGTGCGCGCGGCATCGTGACAGAGCACCAGCACGTCGGGCGCGCTGCCGTGGAGGAGGCCGAGGGTCACGCCCGAGAACCCGGGATGGGTCAGCGCGCCCTGGCCCTCGACGACGATCACGTCCGCGGCCTCCGCGGCATCACAGACCATCCGTTCGGCCGCGCCGGAGATGAAGTCCGCGACCACCGCGTCGACGCAGATGCCGCTCCCGGCGATCGCGATGCCGGTCTGGCCGGTCGCGACGAACGCGGACCGGATGCCGGCCCGGTCGAAGACCCGCACGAGCTCGAGGGCGACGGTCATCTTCCCCACCGCGGCGTCGGACCCGACCGTGAGGACGACGCGGGTGCCCGCTCGACGCTGGCGGTGCCCACCGATCGGCAGGTCCGACGGCGGCTCGCGCAGCTCGCGGACCCACCCGCCACCACGCTCCGCGGCCTGCCGCAGCATCGGGTCCGCGAGGACTCGCTCATGCAGGCCATTCCACACCTCGAGGCCCTTGCCGAGCGCTTCGGCCAAGACCGGCCGATAGGACGCGGGGATGCGCCCGCCTGGCGCTGCGGTGCCGATGAGCAGCACGGTCGCACCACGGGCGATCGCCGCACCGACCGTCGCCACGACCGGCACGCCATGCCCGACGCCCACGACCGAGGCGCTGTCCGCGCCGGCGCGGACGGAGTCGATCACCGCGACCACGGGGTACGGCGCGTACCGCAGCACGCCGATGGCGGTCTTGGCGCTCGCGGGCGCGAACAGTCCCTCGGCAAGGATCGCGACGTGCGGCTGGTCAGGCACCGGCGTCGCGGCCGAGACGCAGGAACATGCCAGGCCGGTCGGCGAGGGTCTCGTCGCCGTGGGTCACGACCACACCGTTCACGATCACGTGGTCGATGCCGGCGGGATAGCGATGCGGATCGTCGTAGGTCGCCATATCGACGATCCGCTCGGGATCGAACACCACGAGGTCGGCCCAGGCGCCCTCACGGACCGTGCCGCGGTCCCGGAGCTTCAGCCGCGATGCGGTGAGCGAGGTCATCTTCCGCACCGCATCCTCGAGCGTGAGCACGCCGAGCTCGCGCGCGTAGTGACCGAGGATGCGCGGGAAGGTCCCGTACGAGCGCGGGTGCGGCTTGCCGAACGAGAGCGGCCCGTACGGCGCGTTCGCCCGCGAGTCGCTCCCGGCGCACACCCACGGCTTCGCCATGACGTAGCGGACGTCGGCCTCGTCCATCGAGTGATGGATGATGTCGATCGCGCCGTCGTGCTCGATGAGCGCGTCGCACGTCCACTCGAGCGGGTCGCGCCTCGCCGCGTCCGCGAGCAGGGCGACGCTCTTCCCCGACCACTCGGGGTGCTGCGCGGCGCGCGCGATGACGATGTGCGACCAGTTCCGCTCCGTTTCGGTGTACTCGTCGCGGATCCGCAGCCGGACGGCCGGATCCTTCAGACGCTCGCACAGGGCGACCGAGCCTCCAGCGTGTGCCCACTTCGGGATCGTGACCGACAGGCCCGTCGACGAGGCGGTGTACGGATATTGGTCGGCGATGACGTCCAGGCCTTCGCGTTGCGCGCGCTCGATCATGGCCGTGGATTCCGTCACCTTCCCCCAGTTGCGCTTCTGCGAGGCCTTGTGATGCGAGAGCTGCACGCGCACGCCGCTGCGGCGCCCGATCTCGAGGTTCTCCTCGATCGCCTCGAACAGCTCGTCGCCCTCGTTGCGGATGTGGCTCGCGTACAGGCCATCGCGCTCGCGAACGACCGTCGCCAGCGCGCTGATCTCAGCCGTCGTCCCGTACGCGCTCGGCGGGTAGATCAGGCCGGTGGACAGCCCGATCGCGCCGTCGTCGAGCGACTTCGCGAGCAGGGCCTTCATCGCGGCCAGCTCGCCATCGGTCGGCGCGCGATCGTCCGCCCCCATGACACACATGCGGAGGGTGCCGTGCCCCACGAAGGAACAGAAGTTGATCGCACTCCCCGAACGCTGGACCACCCCGGCGTACTCGCCGAACGAGGTCCAGGTGCGGTCGAGGTCGTAGCGCCGCAGATCGCGGTCGAGCTCTTCCGCAGCGAGGCCCATCACCGGAGCGGACGCACCGCCGCAGTTCCCCACGACGACGGAGGTGACGCCCTGGTGGACCGTGCTCTCGAGCGCCGAGTTGATCAGCACGGACTCATCCGAGTGCGAATGGATGTCGATGAACCCCGGGCTGACGACGCGACCGGCTGCGTCGATGGTCCGCGCGCCGGAGCCAGGGCCAACGTCGCCCACCGCGACGATCCGCCCGTCACGCACGGCGACGTCCGCGCGACGGCGCGGCGACCCGCTCCCGTCGATGACCAGGCCGCCGCGGATGACGAGATCGGTCACTTCGCGCGGGCGGGCGTGAACGCGGCCTTCGCGGCCTTGACGAGGTCGGGCCGCGCGAGCAGATCGATGGCCGTGAACGCGAGCGCCTTCGCCGCGAGGCGCATGGTCTCGAGCGCGTAGGGCGTGCGGGCGGCGGCCGCGAACTCGCGCGAGTGCCATGGCGTGCGCTCGCGCGCGACCGAGAGGAACGGATGGATGGATGGGATCAGGGAGCTGATGTTCCCCATATCGGTCGAGCCGGACGTCTCGCCCGGGCGCCGCGGTCCGAGCTCGCGACCGAGCGCCCGCGCGTTCTCGCCGAACTCCGCGGCGATCGGTCCGTTCGTCGTGACCATGTCCATCGCCTCGCCCCAGTCGTGCCGCAGCTCGCACCCCGTCGCCGTCGCGGCGCCCTCGAAGCACAGCAGCACGCGCCGCCGCAGCTCGCCGAGATATGTCGGATCGGCCGCGCGGACGACGATCCGAGCCGCCGCGCGCTCCGGAATGATGTTCGTGGCTTGGCCGCCGTCGGTGATGATCCCGTGGATCCGCGAGTCGCTGCGCACGAGCTGCCGCAGCGCCGACATCGCGCTCCAGCCGAGCATCAGCGCGTCCAGCGCGTTCACGCCGGCATACGGGGACGCGGCCGCGTGCGCGGCCCTCCCGCGGAACTCCACATCGAGGACGCGCAACGAGACCATCAGCGGATCGAGCACATCGGCGTCGGCCGGATGGAACATCATCGCGGCGTCGACGCCGTGGAAGACGCCCGCGGCATGGAGCTTCACCTTCCCCGCCCCGCCCTCCTCGGCCGGGGTGCCGATGAGCCGAACCGTGCCCTTGAGATCCGTTGCGACCGCGGCCACGCCCAGGTAGGCCCCGACCCCGCTCACCGCGATCAGGTTGTGGCCACACCCGTGGCCGATGCCCGGGAGCGCGTCGTACTCCGAGCAGATCGCGACCGTCGCGCCGGGACCGGCCCGCGTCTCGCTCACGAACGCCGTCTCGATCCCCCCGGCGCCCCTCGTGACGGGTAGGCCCTGCGCCGCGAGGTAGTCGCCGATGGCCGCAACGGCGAAGCGCTCAGCGAACGCCAGCTCCGGATGGTCGTGGATCGAGAGCGCGAGCGCGTCGAGGTCGGGCGCGGCCGCGTCGATACGTGCGGCCGCGCGGTCCTTCAGCTGCATCTGGTCCATCGGCCGACGGAGCGTATCGGAGAAGCTAGACCCGCCGCGTCGAGAGCATGGCTTCTGCGACGACGAACGGTGCGACGACGAAGAGCACGGTGAGCGGGGTCAGCCCATCGAGCGCGCGCAGCACGATCCCGAGGGCAACGATGCAGCCGACCATCGCCCCGCGGCGCAAGCCGCGCGCGATCGCACGGAGGCGCGGCGCGCCTCGCGTGCTGCGCCGCGCTCCGGCGGACACCAGGACGGCCGCCGCGAGGGCCCCCGTGGCGAGCGCGGCCCCGGCGGCGACCATCCCGATGGCGAGGGGCCCGTCGGGGTCCCGTGTGGCGATCGTGACGGCGACGATGGCAAGGCCCGTGGCCGCGATCGCGAGGAGTGCTCGGGTCAGCGGTCGTCGCCGCGGGCCACGAACGGCAGGCGCCGGACGGTGCTCTCCTCTTCGCCCGTGAGCGGCAGCGTGCCCTGCTCCGCGGTCCCGAGGGGACGGCCCACTGCCTCGATCGCATCGGCCGTGCGGTTCAAGCCGTGGAGGGAATCGGTGTGTTTCTTCGTCGCGTTGCGCAGGTGGTCTCCGAGCGTGTCGTAGCCGGCGCGGAATTTCTCGAGCTCGAGCGCCGCGCGCCGGAGGCCCTCCTGCAGCTCGCGGGAGCGCTCTTCCATGGCGAGGCCCCGCAGGCCGAGCGAGACCATCTGCAGGTACGCGACGAGCGTGTTGGGTGACGTCGGCAGGACGCGGCGTTCGGCGCAGTAGTCGCGCAGGTCCGGCTCGGCGATCGCCGCCGCGTAGTAGACGCCCTCGGCCGGGAAGTACAAGAACGCGTAATCGATGGTCCCTTCCGCGGGTGCGATGTACTTCGCGACCGCGTCGACATGGCGCTTCACCTGCTGGACGAAGGCTCGGCGCCGGGACGCGCGCTCCGCATCGTCGGCTGCGGCGGACAGCGCGTTGAACGATTCGATCGGGAACTTCGCATCGATCGGCACGAGCCGTCCGCCGAAGCGCACGATCGCATCCACGCGCGTCCCATCGTGATAGCCGTACTGGAGCTCGAACGCCGTGGCCGGCAGATTGTCTGCGAGCACCCGCTCGAGCATCACCTCCCCGAAGCCACCGCGGAGCTTCGGCGCTCGGAAGAGCTCGTGGAGCGAACCGACATCCTTGGCGAGCTCGCCGATCCGGGCGCTCTGCTCGCCGAGCGACGCGAGCTTCACGCCCAGCTCGCCGAGCGTCCGCTGGGTCGAGCCCGACTGCAGCAGCACCTGCTGCTCGGTCGCGCCGAGCGAGCGCTGGACCTCTGTCCGGAGCTCGGTGAGCGCCTGGGTGTTCGAGCCACGCAGATCGGCGATCGTCTGCTGCAGGAGCGCGACGTCCGCGCGCATGCCCTGCTGCAGGAGGGCGAGCGGGACATCGGCCGGCCGGCGCCGGACGAGGACGACCGTGACGCCGATCGCGGCCAGGGCGCCGATGGTGATCGCGATGGCCAGAAGCTCCACGTGGTCCTCCTTCCCGCGCCAGTATCCGTCCGGTCATGCTAGAACGACTGTTCCATTCCGGTCATTCGACCTCGGCGCATCCTATATTGGTATCACCTAGCGTGCGCGCGTGTCCGGTCGACTCACGCGCTCGAAGAGCCTTCTGTACTCCGCGGGATCGATCGGTGCCGGGGCGTTCTTCGCGTTCAACAACTTCGTCCTACCCCAGCTCCTGAAGGCCGCCGGCGCGAGCGATCTCCTTACTGGATTGCTTGCGAGCACGCGAAGCATCGAGGGGGCGATCATCCAGCCGGCGGTCGGGGCGCTGTCCGATCGGACGCGGAGCCGGCTGGGCCGGCGGCGGCCGTACATCGCGGCCGGGATCCCGCTGTCCGCCGCGTTCTTCGTGTTCGCGGCGACCCAGCGGGACGTCGTCGGCCTGACCGTCGCGATCGTGCTGTTCTCGGTGTTCTTCAACATCGCCGCCGACCCCTACGTCGCCCTCCTTGCGGACATCACGAGCGTCGCCGAGCGCGGCATCCTGCAAGGCCTGTCGACCGCCATCCAGCTGGCCAGCCAGGTCGCCTTCCTCCTGCTGATCTCACGCGTCTCGGACGGCGGCGTGCCCGCGTGGACCTATCCGCTCGTTGGCGGGCTGCTCGTCGGCACGTTCGCCATCACCGTCGTCGGCGTCCGGGAGCCGGCGCTCGTGGATCGGACAGGGGCCCGGCTCGGCTTTCGCCGCTACGTCGCCGAGCTGGCTCAGCACCGGGAGGCGGTGCGCTACCTGGTGGCGATCTTCGTCTTCATGGTCGGGTTCAGCGCGGTGCTGCCCTATCTCACGCTGTTCATCACTGTCGACATCGGCGAGAGCGAGTCGGTGGCCCTCGTGCTCGCGGCGGCGACCCTGCTTGTCACCGCGGTCGCTGCAGTCGGTTTCGGCACGGTCGCCGACCGGCTCGGGACCAAGCCCGTTCTGGTGGCCGGCTGGAGCCTCCTGGCCGTCGCCGCGGTGGGCGGCATCCTCATCCGGGGACTTCCCGAGACCATTATCGTCGTCGTGCTAGCCGGTATCGGGAACGGGGCCGCGACGGCGGCCGGCTGGCCGCTCCTCGCCGCGCTCGTACCGCCGGACAAGACCGGGGTGTTCGCCGGCCTGAAGGCGGCGGCCGAATCGGTCGCGATCCCCGCGTCCGTCGTCGTGGCCGCGCAGCTATTCCTGCCCCACTTCAGCTACCGAGGGGTGTTCGTGCTGCTCGCCGGCGCCATCGTCGTCGCGCTGGTGATCCTGATCCGGGCCGTCCCGGCGCCCCCGATCGGAGCACGACGGGCCCGCTGACTGCACCCAATTGTGGATGCGTCGCTGCGCAAAGACACTCTCGGTCACTCTCCGGGCGCTAGGCTGCACAGCCACCAAGTCGACCCGACAGGTCTGACCTAACAGCAGACAAGAAAACGGCGGCCCATTCTTTGGGTGTTCGACGTCCAAAGAGGAGGGTCCGCCGTGACCAATGATGACCTGATCTTCCGCCACCGTCTGCGGCTGTTCGCCCGCGCTGGCGAGGTCGGCGTTAGGCGAGCCTGCCGCGA